>JBOHYH010000066.1:0-4768 GCA_050737775.1 Arenimonas sp. | reverse complement strand
TGGCCGATGCACTTGAAGCCTGAGGGCAGTCTGGTAGTTGATGCACATGTATCCGGCACGGTGTTAACGCATGAGCGCTATGTGGCGCAAAGAATCAAGGATGCGGTGGTAGACCGCATGCGCGCTGAAAACGGCGTGCGTCCTTCGGTCGACGCCATTGCTCCCGATTTGCGAATCAGTTTCGTAATACGCAAAGGCAAGGGAACGGTATCGGTCGATCTTGGCGGCGGCGCTTTGCATCGTCGCGGCTGGCGACAATCGCAGGGCGAGGCGCCACTGAAAGAAAATTTGGCGGCAGCTTTGCTCATGCGCGGGCAATGGCCAAAAATTTATGCCGAAGGCGGTGCTTTGCTGGACCCGATGTGTGGCAGCGGTACCTTGCTGATTGAAGGCGCGATGATGGCCGCCGATGTTGCTCCGGGTTTGCAACGCAATGCAGATCAGGCTCCGAGTCGATGGCTGCAATTCAATGACAAACTCTGGCAGCGTTGTTTCGATGAAGCGCTTGAGCGCGAAAAAGTCGGCCGTGCGGCATTGAAGACGGTATTTTTCGGTGCCGATATCGATCAGGAGTCACTGCGTTCGGCCATTGCGAACGCAAGCCGCGCTGGCGTGGCGGATTTTATCCAGTTGGATAGAAAGCCCGTCGCTGCGCTGCAAAAAAATAAATATGAGCGAGGTTTGGTCGTCTGCAATCCCCCTTATAACGCACGTTTGGCAGCCGATGAACCTTTATATCGGGAGCTTGGTGATGCCTTGCGTACTGCAGTTCCAGGCTGGCGTGCCAGTCTCTTGTGCGGTGATGAAGCATTGGCGCGAGCGACGCGCATTCGTGCCGATAAAAAATACACCTTGTTCAATGGTGCGCTTGAATGCACCTGGGTGATTGCTGATCCCGTCCAGCCGCCAGAACGTGAAGTGCGCGAGCCGCAATCATTGAGCGATGGTGCGCAGATGGTCGCCAACCGCGTACGCAAAAATATCAAGCACATGCAAAGCTGGACCAAGCGCGATGATGTTAGTTGCTATCGCATTTATGATGCCGATTTACCCGAGTATTCTGCTGCAGTCGATTTGTATCAGGAAGCAGTAGGCGATAAGCGTCGTTTCCTGCATGTGCAGGAATATCAGGCACCAGATACGATCCCCGAGGCCGATACAAAACGCCGGTTTGGCGAATTGCTGAATGCACTGAAAGAAGTATTCCAGTTAACTCGTGAACAGATTGCAGTCAAAACCCGTGCACGTGGCAAGGGCGGCAGCAAGTACGGTGTCATGGATGAAAGGCATGAGTTTGTGGTGGTGGAAGAGGGGGCCGCCAAACTGCGCGTGAATCTTTTCGATTATCTCGATACCGGTCTGTTTCTGGACCATCGTCCGATCCGATTGCGCATTGCCAACGAAGCACGCGGGAAGCGTTTCCTGAATTTGTTTTGCTATACCGGTGCAGCAACAGTGCATGCTGCTGTTGGTAATGCTGCTCAGACCACCAGCGTGGATTTATCGGCGACCTATCTCGATTGGGCAGCTGAAAATCTGAAATTGAACAATGCCAGCGGTAGTAAACACCGTTTGGTGCAAGCCGATGCCATTCGCTGGCTTGAAGCGGATCTAGGTGAATACGATCTGATTTTCTGCGATCCACCGACTTTTTCAAACTCAAAGCGAGCCGAAGATTTTGATACGCAGCGTGATCATATTCGCTTGCTGCGCGCTGCCGTGGAACGTTTGTCTGATGAGGGTGTGCTGATATTTTCGAATAATTTCCGCCGCTTTAAACTGGACGAAGCTTCATTGTCGGAATTTGCCCAATTCCGGGAAATTAGTGTAAAAACCATTGCGCCGGATTTTGAGCGCAATGCAAAAATCCATCGCTGCTGGGAATTGCGAAAAATATAATCGTAGGGACGCTGCTTGCTGCGCCCAGGGTATCGCGGCCTTAGGGCACAATAAGCAGCACCCTAAGGTAGTGATGGTACGTCCTATGTTTTTTTTAGCTTCAAACTCACTTTCTTTTTATTTTGTGCATCGTTGTAGGTTTGCTTGTCGATTTTCTCTATCTTGGAAATTCGACACAACTCGCCCTCAATGCGAATTGCATCCAGTGTGCTGCCACAAATACGCCCTGTGATCTGATCACCTTTGAACTGCAAGGTCGGGCTGGTGCTTAAATTAAAACAGGATTGTTGCAGACTGACACGGTACTTATTGCTGCCGGCATCAAGCAACAAGGTTTCGTCATTGACGACTACCCAGTTGCGCACCCGGCTGCTATCAAGGCATACGTGTGAATCGGTTCCAGCAGAGGCCGGCATGGCAAGGCTGATGCTGCTCAGCAATAAAATCGGTAGAAAGCGCATGGCAGATACTCCCGTGGTTCATCATAGTGTAGTAAGGTTGTCTTAACCTAAGCTCAACCCGAAGATGCGTGACAGGCATGATTGATCCAAAAAGTCCTGGCGAAAAAACCGATCAAAATTGGACTTTTTTTCGTCAATGGTTAAAGAATCCGATGGGAGTGGCGGCAATCTCGCCCTCCAGTCCGCAACTGGCCCGGCAGATGATGGCCGAGCTTTCCGATGACACGAAAAGAGTTATCGAGCTGGGTGGCGGGACTGGTGTGTTTACGCAGGCATTGCTCGAGTTTGGAATCAACCCGACTGATTTGCTGGTGCTGGAACTGAATGAAGAGTTGCACCAGCATTTGCAAAAACGCTTCCCCGAAGCGCATGTTGTCTGTGGTGATGCCAGGGAAATATTCAATCTGGCCAAGCCGCTCGGTTTCACCGAAAACAAGGCTGATGCCATCGTCTCGGGTCTTGGGTTCCTATCCATGCCCCGACAATCACAATTGGACATCATTTCAGCGGCCTTCGATTGCCTGAAATCCGATGGTCGTTTTGTTCAATTTACCTATGGTCCTGCCAATCCGATTGCACGCGAAGTGCTGGAAACCATGGGGCTGTCATCCAGGCGAGCCAGTTTTACCTGGTGGAATGTGCCGCCGGCCACGGTCTATGTTTATAACCGTCGGGTGTCCCGCGCTATTCCGGCGAGACCGATGCGCTAGCCTGGCGAATATCCGAAACGCTGCTCTCAAGCATGCAGTCGGACTTCAATAAACCAAGAATGACACTGTCTTGCAGCTCACCGGCGACCAGCCAGCGTTGCCGCAGATAGCCTTCACGTTTGAAGCCCAGTGCCTCCAGTGATTTAAGGCATTTGGCATTATGCGGGTCGACATCGGCCTCCAGTCGACGCAGTCCGAGTACGGTGAAAGCATATTTAACCAATGTGCCCATGGCTTCACGGCCATAGCCATGGCCCCAATGCTCGCTGGCAATCGCAAAGCCAACCTCGGCCCGCCCCTGCGCCGGGGAGATGTCGCTCAATGTGCAGGTTCCAATCAATTTTTGGCTGCCTTGCAGGCAAATTCCCCATTGGAATAACTTTCCGTCGTTAAAGCCGTGATGAATGCTCTCGATGTAAATATGGGCATCGTCCTGATGCATGAGCGGGGTGTTGCTGCGGTATCGGATAACTTTGCTATCGGAATAGATTTGAAAGATGCTGCTGACGTCTGCGTGATCAATCCAGCATAAATTCAGGCGCTGGCTGGACAAGGTAGGCAGGCTGCTCGGTTCACCCACTTGCGGAATTCGATCAGTTTTTCGCTTGAAAAATGGAGGCATGGGTAAGGCCATATGTATTTCAACCTGAACGATTTAAAAGGCTAAACGCATTGGCGTGCGGAAACAGGACACGCAAAACAGGATACGCAGGTTTTATTCCATGTGAGCAACAGTTGGTTGCAGCCAGGCCACTGGAATAACACAGGGGGTGCTCACATATTGCTTGGTAGACAAGGAGGCTCAAAATGAACAGGCAATATCGTGGTATTCAACAAAAAATCCGAGGCATGGCTACCTCGGACGGTGCAGGAGTGCGTTTAACCCGGGTTATCGGCAGTCAGGCTATGCCCATGCTCGACCCATTTCTGTTGCTGGATGAATTTGGCTCGGAAAAACCGGGCGACTATATTGGCGGCTTTCCCTCGCACCCGCATCGCGGTTTCGAGACGGTGACCTATATGCTGGACGGCCGTATGCGGCACAAGGACAACCATGGCAACGAAGGTCTGCTGACGCCGGGCAGTGTGCAGTGGATGAGCGCCGGTCGCGGCATAGTGCATTCGGAAATGCCTGAACAAGAGCAGGGCTTGATGCGTGGTTTTCAGCTATGGGTCAATTTGCCCGCCAGCGAAAAAATGAGCGAACCGAAGTATCAGGAATTTGATGCGGCGCAAATCCCTGTCGTGAATTTGCCCAATGGTGCCCAGGTAAAAATCATTGCCGGACAACTAGGTGACGTGGTCGGGCCGGTTGTGCAGCCTGCCACGCAACCGCTGTATCTGGATCTGCTGCTTGCAGCCGGCCAGGACTTTGAACATGGCCTGCCTGAAGATCATAACGCTTTCGTTTATGTCTACGAAGGTGAGTTGAATCTCGTGATCGAAGGTGAAAAACATCAGGTAAAAACCAGCGAGCTGGTGAGTTTGACGCAGGGTGATGTCGTGCGATTTGAAGCGAATGAAACGACACGCTTTATTTTTGTCGCCGGAAAACCATTGAAAGAACCGGTCGCGCGTTATGGTCCGTTTGTGATGAACACACAAGCAGAAATTCATCAGGCAATTCAGGATTTTCAAGCGGGAAAATTTTGATTGTTTGTAAAAATGCGTAGGGGCGCTGCTTGCTGCGCCCAAGGG
>JBOHYH010000065.1:0-14159 GCA_050737775.1 Arenimonas sp. | reverse complement strand
CCGCATCAGGCAAATTTGCGTATTATCGAAGCGACGGCGAAGCGTCTGCAAATGCCGATGGATCGCGTTATTGTCACCGTGAACAAGCACGGCAATACCTCGTCGGGTTCGGTGCCACTGGCGCTGGATGAAGCCGTGCGCTCCGGTCGCATCCAGCGCGGACAACTTATTTTGCTGGAAGCTTTTGGCGGCGGCTTTACCTGGGGCTCTGCTCTGCTGCGTTATTGAGTTGCATGGAATGCCGACGTAATCAGTAAACCCTACGCCTTGGTACAGACGAAAGAGCCGGTTGGGCATTATCATGCTCACTTTATTTCCTCTGGCGTTCTCATGAAATCGACTTTGGCATTTGTATTTCCCGGACAAGGTTCGCAAAGCGTCGGCATGCTTGCAGAACTTGCAGCAGCATATCCCGAAGTGCAAAAAACATTCTCGGAAGCTTCCGAAGGCGCAGGTCTGGATCTTTGGGATTTGTCGCAGAATGGTCCCGAAGAAAAACTGAATCAAACCGAAAACACCCAACCGGCTTTGCTCACTGCCAGCATCGCGGTATGGCGTGTATGGCAGACTCATAGCGGCGTTCAGCCAGCCCAGTTGTCAGGTCATAGTCTGGGCGAATATGCGGCACTCGTGGCTTCAGGTGCATTGTCCTTGCACGACGGTGCGAAATTGGTGCGCGAACGCGGTCGTTTGATGCAAGCAGCGGTGCCCGCCGGTGTTGGCGCAATGGCAGCGGTACTGGGTGCCGAAGATGCTTTGGTTGAAGAGATATGCAAGGAAGTTTCAACGTCGGATTCCTGCATTGTTCCGTGCAATTACAATTCGCCCGGTCAAATCGTGATCGGTGGTCATGCGGATGCACTGGAACGCGCAACCACTGCATTGAATGATCGCGGGGTGCGTAAAGTGATTCGTGTGGCGATGAGCGTTCCCTCGCATACTCCGCTGATGCGTAATGCTGCAGTACAACTTGGCGACTTCATGAAGACGCTGGCGTGGTCAATGCCTGATCGGCCGGTCATTCAAAATGCCGATGTGCTTGCACATGCGAATGTCGAAGCTATCCAGGATGCATTGGTTCGCCAGTTGTATTCGCCTGTTCGCTGGACAGAATGCGTGCAAAGACTTGCTGCCAATGGTGCGACACACAGTGTCGAATGCGGACCGGGTAAAGTATTAACCGGTTTGATCAAGCGTATTGATAAAACTTTCGATGCACGCGCGATTGGCGCAAGTACGGATTTGTCGGCGGCTCTGACAGAGCTCGCATAAACAACAACAACGGAGGATATCCATGACCCATCATCATTCATTGCAGGGCGAAGTTGTTTTAGTTACTGGTGCGAGTCGCGGGATTGGCGCAGCGATTGCGGACACGCTGGCAGCACAAGGTGCCAAAGTCATCGGTACGGCAACCAGCGAAGCCGGTGCAAATGCGATCAGTGAACGCATGGCGTCGCTTGGCGGTGTAGGCAAAGTATTGAATGTGACCGATGGTGCTGCAGTCGAAGCATTGATTGATTCCATCAATGCCGAGTTCGGCACGATTTCAATTCTGGTAAACAATGCCGGCATTACGCGCGATCAACTTTTGATGCGCATGAAAGACGATGATTGGTCGGCTATTCTCGATACCAATTTGTCTTCCGTATTCCGTACCAGCAAAGCAGTCATGCGCTCGATGATGAAAGCCAGAAAAGGTCGCATTATCAATATTGCATCGGTCATCGGCGTGACCGGTAATGCCGGGCAAGCCAATTACGCAGCAGCGAAGGCAGGTATCATCGGTTTTAGTAAATCAATCGCGAAAGAAGTCGGTTCGCGCGGTATTACCGTCAACGTAATTGCGCCTGGTTTTATCGAGACCGATATGACACAAGCACTGCCGGAAGCGCAGAAAGAATTAATGATGGGGCAAATTGCGCTCGGACGCTTTGGTGCGCCGCAGGATATTGCCGATGCGGTTGCCTTCCTGGCAAGCCCGGCAGCGGCCTATATCACTGGTCAAACACTGCATGTAAACGGCGGTATGTACATGGCGTGAGCGGTTTTTACCCGTTGAAGCGGGTAAAAACCGTTTTTTAACATTTGCAAGCAGCGAAATTAGGATAAAATGCCGACCTTGGCATTACGAGACCAGCGTGACAGGCGCCCGTTGGAATCGATTTAAAAGTTTGCGCCCGATTACTACTCCGGGAGGAGAATCAATCCATGAGCACCATCGAAGAACGCGTCAAAAAGATCGTTGTAGAACAACTGGGCGTCAAAGAAGAAGAAGCCACCAACAACGCTTCGTTCGTTGACGATCTGGGCGCTGATTCGCTCGACACCGTTGAGCTGGTGATGGCACTTGAAGAAGAGTTCGAGTGCGAAATCCCGGACGAAGAAGCCGAAAAAATTACCTCTGTGCAACAAGCCATTGATTACATCAAGGCACATGTTAAAGCTTAATGCTTTGCAGCAAGTTTGAATGTCGAGGCCGCGCATGCGCGGCCTTTGCATTTATGTGTTTTACGTATAGGCGTAAACTACACATGGATTTACAATCATCACTTCCGATTTCAGGCATTTGAGTAGTGGAGTTTTTATGAGCAAGCGTCGCGTTGTTATTACCGGCATGGGCATCGTCTCTCCCATAGGCAACACTCTCGAAACTGCCTGGGACAGCATCAAGAATGGTCGCTGCGGCATTGGTCAGATCACCCATTTTGATGCAAGCCAATTTGCCACCCGCATTGCCGGTGAAGTACGCGACTTCGATGCGAAGTCATTCCTGCCACCCAAAGACGTCAAGAAAATGGATACCTTCATCCATTACGGTCTTCGCGCCTGCCTGGATGCGCTGGATGACAGCGGCCTGGAAATTACCGAAGCCAATGCAGAGCGCATTGGTGTTCTGGTGGGCTCGGGTATCGGCGGTGTTCGCGGTATCGAAGAAAATGCCGTGGCCCTGCATCTGGGCGGTCCACGCAAAGTTTCTCCGTTTTATATTCCGAGCACGATCATCAATATGCTGCCTGGTCAGTTGACGATCATGAAAGGCATCAAAGGCCCGAATTTTTCCGCAGTGTCGGCCTGTGCAAGTGCGAACCATGCTTTTGGCATGGCCATGCGCATGATTCAATACGGCGATGCCGATGTCATGGTGGCCGGTGGTGCAGAGCACGGCACCACGCCAACCTCGGTGGCCGGTTTCTGTTCGATGAAGGCCATGTCCACTCGCAATGATGAGCCGCTACGTGCATCGCGTCCGTGGGACAAAGACCGTGACGGCTTCGTGCTTGGCGACGGTGCCGGCATGTTGATTCTTGAAGAATACGAACACGCGAAAGCACGCGGTGCGAAAATTTATGCCGAACTCGCCGGTTTTGGTGCCAGCTCCGATGCTTATCACATGACGGCGCCCAGCGAGAATGGCGATGGTCCTGCACGTTGCATGACGATGGCTTTCCGCGATGCCGGCGTGAACACTGATCAAGTCGAATATTTGAATGCGCACGGTACCTCGACACCGTTGGGCGATCTGGCGGAAACGCTCGCCGTCAAACGCGCGCTTGGCGACCATGCCTACAAAACCATGGTCAGTTCGACAAAATCCATGACCGGGCATTTGCTGGGTGCGGCAGGTGGTGTTGAAGCGGTGTTTACCGTTCTTGCCTTGCATACCGGCGTCGTGCCGCCAACCATCAATCTGGAAAATCCGGGCGAAGGCTGTGATCTGGACTATGTTCCAAACATCGCGCGCGAAAAGAAAATGACAGTCGCCGTATCGAACGGCTTCGGCTTTGGCGGTACCAACGGAACCCTGGTGTTCAAAACCGTTTAAGCCATCTTGAGCGAGGCAGCAAAGTGATTCAGCAAATGCTGCCTCGCGATTTATCGTTTATCGATCTCCAGCGCCTCGCTCCCGAGCGTTACTCGCTGCTACTGGAATCGGTTGCCGACAGCAAAACCTTGTCACGCTGGGATTTTCTTTTTATTGCCAACGGGGAAGGCCTTGTCTGCAATGCGCATGGCCAGACGCAAAACTTGCAGGGTGAAAAAGTAGCCGGCCTGTTTCTGGACGTCCTGGATTCGATTTGGAAAAAAACAATCGAGATAAAAGACAATTCCGATCTGCCATTTCGCGGTGGCTGGGCTTTGTTCTTTTCCTATGAATTGGCCGGGCAGATTGAATCACGATTGAAGCTTCCGGTTTCCAAAGGGCCCTTGCCGATGGCGCTCGCTTTACGTTGCCCGGCAGCCGTGTTGCGAAATAAAAATACCGGCGAAGTCTTTTTTGTTGCCGAATCGGATAACGACGATCTTTTTTCCAGTCTTCTGAAAGATATTGCTGCGTCCGAAAATTTTGTGCCCACAGCATCCTTGTCAATACCACAAGCCATCAACGAAGAAGCTCCGGAAAAATTTCTGGGCGGAGTCGAAAGAATTCATCACTATCTGCGTCAGGGTGATACTTTTCAGGTCAATCTTTCACGCGCCTGGCGCGCCGAATTTTCGCAGGCGCCGGAACCTGCATCACTTTATCAATCTTTATGCCGACACAACCCCGCGCCTTTTGCTGGCGCATTGATTTATAAAGATTGGGCTCTGCTCAGCTCGTCGCCGGAGCGTTTGGTTTCTTGTCATGGTGGCGATGTGCAAACACGCCCGATTGCGGGAACCCGACCGCGATTTGCCGGTGATGATGATCATCATCGCATCCAGGAGTTGGTCGGACATCCGAAAGAGCGTGCCGAGCATGTGATGTTGATTGATCTTGAACGCAATGACCTTGGGCGTGTCTGCGAGCCCGGCAGCGTGCATGTCGATGAATTGATGGGTGTCGAAAGTTATGCCCATGTGCATCATATTGTTTCGAATGTTCGCGGTCGCTTGTGTGATGATGTTACGCCTGGGCAAGTGATTGCTGCGGTATTCCCCGGCGGCACTATTACCGGTTGCCCGAAAGTGCGTTGTATGGAAATCATTGCCGAATTGGAAGCCGAAGCACGTGGGCCTTACACCGGGGCATTGGGTTATTTGAATCACAACGGTGATATGGATTTGAATATTCTTATTCGTAGTGCGTGGCTATCGGGGACACAATGCGAGCTTCGTGCCGGTGCCGGCATCGTGGTGGACTCCATCGCCGAGCACGAACTGCTGGAAACACGCGTCAAAGCCAAAGGTTTGCTGCGTGCGTTAGGTGCCGATGTATGAAAGACATCGTAATGAATCTTGCAGGCGAGAAAGTTGATTTCGCATTGAATGATCGAGGCTTGGCATACGGCGATGGTGTGTTTGAAACCCTCCTGGTTCATGACGGCGAGCCGGTGTGGTGGAGCGAGCATTGGCAGCGATTATTGCGTGGTGCTCTGGCATTGCAAATTCCGTCCCCGGACGAAGCTGTCGTTCGTGATGCCTGCAGAAAAATATTAGGCAATGCCACGCGATGTGTTCTCAAAATCATGCTGACCCGTGGCGCGGGTGGTCGCGGTTATGCCATTCCCGAGAATCAGGACCCGCGAATTATTGTTTCATTGCATCCATCGCCAATGATCATTCAAAAAGCCGTGAACTTGCGCTGGTGCAATACTCAATTGTCGAAACAATCTCAATTGGCCGGCATAAAACATCTGAATCGTCTTGAGCAGGTGTTGGCACGCAGTGAATGGCAGGACGAGACAATTTTCGATGGCCTGATGTGTGATGTCGAAGCTAATGTGGTCTGTGCCACCTCGGCCAATATCTTCGTGAAGGTCAAGGGGCAGTGGCTGACCCCAAAAATTGATCAGGCCGGAATCGCCGGAATCGCGCGTGCCTGGGTATTCAGACAATGGCCACATGTGCAGGAGGCCCATTTATCGCGCTTTCAATTGGAGCAGGCCGAGGCGGTTTTTATTTGCAATGCCGTGCGCGGTATTCTAGCGGTCAATCGTCTGCATGATCGGGTGTTCCCCAATTCCCGGGATATTCTGGATTTGCAAAACCAGTTAGCGCTAGAACAACCGGCTTTCGCAATGGGAGAAAAATAGTGGTACGCAAGAAAATCACAAAAGGCCGCGTCAGGAAAACATTCGTGTTGCTGGTTTTGATGGCCATCATTGCGGTAGGTTTGTTATGGCAGCACTATCAGGCATTCGCTGATAAAAGCCTGATGATGAGTTCCGATGAACGTATCCTGTCGGTGGAATCGGGCGATGGTTTTCATAATGTCCTGAAGAAATTACGCGGGCTCGGTGTCAATCAGGGCAATGACCTGGAATGGAAGGCGCTTTCAAGAGAAATGAAAGTGGCCTCGCACATGCAGGTTGGCGACTATGCGATTACTTCGGGCCTGAGTCCAAGAACCATTTTGCAGCGCATCAAGGATGGCGACATCATCCAGAGAAAGTTTGCCCTGATAGACGGCTGGAATTTTCGCGATTTGCGGAAAGCTTTGAAAAATACTTCGCATATCGAGCACGTCACCGATGAATTGAGCGACACCGAACTAATGGCCAAGCTGGGTGCTGAAGCTGTGCATCCGGAAGGGCGTTTTTTGCCTGAAACCTATTTATACAGTCGTGGTACCAGCGATTTTGATTTGCTGCAGCGCGCTTACAAAGGCATGCAGGATGCACTCGCGGAAGCCTGGGGCAATCGTCAGGATGGTTTGCCATTGAGCAATGCCGACGAATTACTGACGCTGGCATCCATCATTGAAAAAGAAACCGGCGCTGCCGAAGAGCGCCCGATGATCGCGGGTGTTTTTATTCGCCGCTTGAATGTTGGCATGCGTTTGCAAACAGACCCGACGGTTATTTATGGCATTGGCTCGGTTTACGACGGCAATATTCGCAAGAAAGATTTGCAAACCGATACGCCTTACAACACCTATACGCGTGATGGGTTACCCCCCACGCCGATTGCTATGCCGGGCAAGCCCGCGCTTGAAGCTGCCGCACAACCGGCCGATGGCGATGCCGTATTTTTTGTCGCGCGTGGGGATGGCAGCGGTCGTCATGTGTTTTCAAAAGATTTGAACGACCATAATGCCGCCGTGCGCCAATATTTGAAAAACATCCGATGACCGGATTTCTTATTTCCCTGGAAGGCGGCGAAGGCGCAGGTAAAACGACTGTGCTCAATGCCTTGTGTGAATGCCTCGTGGAACACGGTTTCGAAGTGGTTTCGACTCGTGAGCCTGGCGGCACTCCGGCAGGTGAAATGATTCGGAGTGTGTTGCTGAATCCGGAACTGCAATTGTTTTCCGAAACCGAATTGCTATTGATGTTCGCTGCCCGTGCACAACTTGTACGTGAATTGATTCAACCAGCGATGACTCGTGGTGCAGCGGTAATCAGTGACCGTTTTACCGATGCGTCCTTCGCCTACCAAGGCGGTGGTCGTGGTCTTGAGATGGGGCGGATTGCCGAACTGGAACGTTGGGCCGCAGTCATTAAACCCAACCTGACCTTTTTGCTGGATGTCTCGGTGCAACTCGGTTTTGAACGGGCGCGTTCGCGGGGCGGCGAACTGGATCGCATTGAACGCGAACGCGAAGATTTTTTTGAACGCGTACGTGCGACTTACCTGAATCGGGCAAAGAGTGAGCCGGACCGTTTTCGCGTGATTGATGCCAGTCAATCACCACAAGCCGTCGTCATGGCAGTCAAAGAGAAATTGAATCTCTGGCTGCGCGATAGAAACACGAAATGACGACTCCCTGGCAACAAGAGATTCTGGATAAAACGCTTGCGATTGCGGCAGAAGGTCGACTTGGCCATGCCTTATGTCTCGTGGGTCCCGAAAAAATGGGCAAGCTCGATGTCGCACAACAGCTTGCGCGTGCTTTGCTTTGCCAGTCGCCAAGAGAAAATAGAAGTGCCTGCGGTGAATGTCGTAGTTGTGTGTTTTTAAAAGCCGGAACCCATCCGGATTTTCTGGATATCAGTTACGAAGCAAACGAAAAAACCGGCAAGCTGTATACCAATATCGTGATTGACCAGATTCGTCGACTATCGCAATGGTTTTCACTGACACCGCAGTTCGGTGGTGCGCAAGTCGCGATAGTGCATCCCGCCGATGGCATGAATTACGCCGCCTGCAATGCGTTGTTGAAAACGCTTGAAGAGCCCTCGCAAAACCGCTTTCTGATCCTGGTAACCGGCAAACCCGGGGCACTCCCGGCCACAATAAGAAGCCGCTGCCAGCGCATCCTGTTTCGTCTGCCGGAGCCTTCTCAAAGTCTGGATTGGCTCAAGCAGCGTGGCTATTCGGCCGACATTGCCGGTCCGGCGCTTGGCGCAGCTCGCGGTCATCCAGGCCTGGCGTTGGATTGGCTGGAGCATGGCGGCCTGCAAATGCGGCGTGAAGTGCAGGCGGACATGAATGCAGTCGCGGCAAATCAAATGAGTCCAATTGAACTGGCACAGCGCTGGCTAGCGGACGATCAGGCCGATTTGCGCCTGCAATTTGCCGCTGATTTAAGCCTGGAAGCTGCCGGACAATTACAAGGCTTGCCAAAACTTGTTAAATCGGGCTTGACCGCGCCGCCGGATTTTATGAAGCTGTCACAATGGTACGATGCACTGAATCGTCTGCGCTCGCAGCTCGATAGCCCGATTCGCAGCGATTTGCTGCTGGCCGGTATGCTGCGTGAATGGCGTTCGATGCAACACTAATCTTGTTTTAAGGGGTGATAACAGTGACCGGAGCCGCAGCTGCCAGACAGGGTATTTTGTCCCTAGCCATTAAAGATAAGGCCACGCTTTATAACGCCTATATGCCATTCGTGAAAGGCGGCGGTATTTTTGTCAGTACGCCAAGACGCTATTCGCTCGGCGACGAAGTATTCATTTTATTATCCTTGCTGGAAGACAAAGATCGTTTACCGGTTGCCGGTAAAGTAGTCTGGATCACACCGGCCGGCGCACAGGGTAATCGTTCCGCAGGGATCGGCGTGCAGTTCGCGGAAAGTTCGGAAGCGGAAATTGTCAAAGGCAAAATCGAAACATTATTGGCCGGTATTCTGGAATCGGATAAGCCCACTCACACGATGTAAGGCTTCATGCCGCATTGACCAGCTGCGCTGTTGAGAAGCGCTTCACCCAGGCAGAACACATGCAAACGCGAACATTGACGGAGCAAAAAATCGATGTCGCGCATCTTGCCACTGGCATGTATGTCTATCGTCTGGATCGCGACTGGCTCGGCACCCCGTTTTCGCTCGAAGGGTTTTATATTCGTTCGCCCGAAGATATTCAAACCATCCGGAAAATCTGCGATTACGTCATTATCGATTTGAAGCGCAGCAATCTGAATTTTATTGTCAGCAAGTATCACGAAAGACCGCCGGAAGAAAAACTCAAGGTTCGTGAATACTTCAATACCGTCACGATTTCCGAAGAGCTGCCGAAAGCAAAAGTTGCCCACGAAAATGCCTCGTCGCTCGCGACCACCATCATTTCCGATGTGCGCGCCGGCAAAAAGCTGAATCTTGATGATGTACGTTCCGCAGTAGAACCGGTCGTGCAAAGCGTGTTGCGCAATGCCGATGCCTTTTTCTGGATCACGAATCTACGCAAGCGCGATGCCTATCAATATAGTCACGCGATCAATTGCAGCCTGCTCGCGGTTGCCCTCGGCCGTCATATGGGGTTTGCCGAATCAGTGTTGATGAATCTGGCCACCGGCGGTCTATTGCTTGATGTCGGCAAATACGAATTGCCGCAGGATTTACTCGACAACCCGGAGCCCTTGAGCAAAACCGAAATGGTATTGGTACGACGTCATGTCGCCTTCAGCATGCAAATCCTGGAAAGCTCGGGGGTGCACAATCTTGATGTGATCAATATGGTGCGTACCCACCATGAACGTTTTGATGGTAGTGGTTACCCCAGTCATCTGATTCGCAATCAAGTCCCCTTGTTTGGTCGCATGGCGGGTGTGATTGATAGTTATGATGCCATGACCAGCCACAGGCCTTATCGCAGGGCGATGTCGCCACACAAGGCATTGCAGGAAATCTACCGACAACGCAATGTATTGTTCCAGGGCGATATCGTCGAGCAGTTCATGCAATGTCTCAGTGTTTATCCAACCGGTTCGCTGGTCGAGCTGAATTCCGGTGAAGTGGCCATCGTCATGGCGCAGAACCAGGCCAGACGTCTGCGGCCCAGAGTAATGATTCTGTCGACCCCGGATAAAAAACTGAAAGACTCTTTCACGGAAGTTGATCTGTTCATGCACGCATTGCATGACGATCAGGAAACGCACCTGGAAATCATCGGCACGCTGGAAAGTGGGGCTTTTGGTATTGACCCGACCGAGTTGTATCTGACACCCGAGATATGAAACCAGACCGCTCATGTTGCCTTTATAAAGATACCGGTGACAGGCATGCTTAGTCGTGATGATTTTTTTGCAGAATTATCGCGGCAATCCGCCCATCTGGTAGCGGGGAAAAAGATGGGCCTGATTTTGGCTCGCGTTCAGCGCTTGGGCGAAATCAATATCATCATGGACAAAGAGCTGATAGATGCAGCTCAGACACGTATTGAAAAATCGCTGAGGCCAGGTGACCGGGTTGCAAAAATAGGTGCCTGCGATTTCATCATTTATCTTGCCGACTTGAAGAACGTCAATCACGCCGCTCTGGCTGCCAATAGCCTGGTGCGTGGGTTTCAAGAGCCTTTGTTGGTGCCTGCGGGCCCGATACAAGCCACTATTGCCATGGGCGTTTCGATTTTCCCCGATCACGGCGATGAGCCTGAAATTCTGTGCAAGCACGCCGAAATTGCGTTTGCGCGCGCGCTGCAATCAAGTGATCGTTATGCCATTTATGACAGCCACGAAGAAAAAATAAAAATCCTGTATCCGGAATTTCGTGAGGCGATTACCAATAATCGGCTTGAAGTCTATCTGCAGCCATTCTGGGATTTGCGCAGGAAAAAAGTAATCGGGGCAGAATCTTTGGCGCGTTGGAAAAGCCCCGTGCATGGCTTCGTCAGCCCTGACCAGTTTATTCCCTTTGCCGAGCAAACCGGTTTGATCGGTGCGCTGACACGCTGGAGCGTGAATGCTACCTTGTACCATTGCAGCGAGTTGAAACAGGCCGGGTTTGACCTGAGTTTCGGCATCAATTTGTCAGCCCGTGTTTTTCACGAACATGGCGTGGTTGAACAGATATTGGGTGCCTTGAACATTTTCGATGTGCCGCCGACCAATCTGGTATTGGAGGTGACTGAAAGCGCCATCATGTCGGATCTGCAGCTCAGTGCACGTGTGCTGGAAAGTTTGCGGGACAAGGGTGTACGGATTTCAATCGACGATTTCGGTTGTGGTTATTCGTCTTTCGAATATCTTAAACAATTCCCGGCCACCGAATTGAAAATCGATAAATCCTTTGTATTCGATATCACCCGAAGTGCCCGTGCGGCACAACTGGTTCGATCAATGATTGATCTGGCGCATCATCTGGATATTGTCGCGATTGCAGAAGGTGTCGAAGATCAGGAAACTGCCAATATGCTGGAAGAAATGGATTGTGATTTTGCCCAAGGTTATTTTTACAGTCGGCCAAAACCGGCCGAGCAATTTGTTGCCGAGATGATGAATTTATAGGTGTGCCGTAAATGTTTTCATAGGGGATTGATATGAGTGACGTTACGAATGAACTGCTCAGATTGAGCGAAATGAGAGACAAGGGCCAGATTTCTGAGGATGAATTCCAGGCTGCGAAAGCAAAGCTGTTAGGAGACCCAAGTCCTAGCGCAAATGATGACGCTGGACCGCCTGAAGCGGCTACCGTTGTGATGTCGGTGGTGCCTGCTGCACCACCTTTGGTGCCACCAGCCGCTGCCGCGGCGTCCACCGCTTCTAAGGAAATTCCGCCCGGAATTGCAGGCTGGTCATGGGGGGCATTTTTGTGGAACTGGATCTGGGCAATCTTCAATAACACCTGGATTGGGCTTCTTGCATTGGTTCCGGGTGTGAATCTCATCATGATCTTTGTTCTCGGCGCCAAAGGTCGCGAATGGGCCTGGAAAAACAAACAATGGGACAGCGTCGAACACTTCAATCGAGTTCAACGGAAATGGTCGCTCTGGGGGATTTGGTTGGTGCTCGGATCGCTGGCATTGGGTATTCTTTTAATGATCGCCAGTTTCATATTTATGGGGATGGCGGGCTCCAAAATGTCCGATGCAATGGATGCGAACAGCATATCGACCAATGGCATGAGCGAGGGCTCAGCTACATCCACTGAACCAGAGGCTTCGGTAGTTGAGCAAAGTATTCCAGAAACGGTAACGGAGGATGCTTCGCCTGCATTGGCAGAGGATGCCGCACCGGTAATAGTGGAAGATACTTCTGTCAATGAACCGGTGCAGACGGAGCAAACTACAACGCAGGACGATGGCGTTGCAGCAGAACAAGACAGAAAGCATCAGGAAGAATTGGCAAAAACCCGTGCAGAAGTTGCCGCTGCCAAAGCAGAAGCTGCCAAAGCCAAAAAAGAGGCTTTGAAAGCCGAAAAAGCATTGGCCGAGCAAAGGCGTTTGCAGGAAGAGGAGCGCCTGGCTCAGGAGTTGGCCGAACAGGAGAGACAAGTGGTTTGTCCCTATTCGCGTGCGCAACCGCTTACCTGTTCAAGTCGTCAAGGTCAGCCCGCTTATTGCGACTGGAATTTCAAGGCGTGCGGAATGCCGCGTTTGTTGAAAAAGGAATCCAAGACTACCTGTGACGGCAAAATGCAAAACGACCCTGAAAGCAACCAGATAATCGTCGTGGACGGTTGCCGCGGAAAATTTATTCCCGAGAATTAATCGTGCCGTGCATAGTGGTATAAAAAACGGCCCGAAAGAGCCGTTTTTTTTCGCTAATTAATGTCGGTGACAGCACTGCTTTTGAGAAGCCAATGTAACCGCCCTTGATCGATACTCAGAAGAACCGGACTAAGCGCCAAGCGGTTTCATCCGGCTCATTCTCAATCAATCTATCGGATTATCAAAGATTGCCCGTCTGCCACAGCACCCATAAGACGATTCCAATGCTGAGAGCTGCGCCGGTAAGGACGCCTATCCAGCCTTGGATAATTTGCGATGGAGTAGGCTTTGAAATCTGTATTGGCTTGATCGATATTTTATTTTCAGGACGCTTGTGAATAATATGTTTGGCGCAGTACAGGCAACTAAAAAAGAGTAATGCTGTAAAGCCGACGCTGAGCACAATGACTGCAACGACGTTCTTCTGCATGGAGAGTTCGACTATGCCGATGGCAAAACCGACCAGAAGCAGCGTATTTAAAATCCCCCAGACGATCAGTTTCTTTTTTTCCTGCGGATTGTGCGGGTTCTTCAAGCTTGGCCACAGCCCGCCCCAGACGCCTGCTACTGCAAGGCCAATACTGACAAAAATACTGCCCGCAGCGGCCGATAGCACTGCAAAAAAACCTTTGCCCGCGATCGAACCGGTGCCGGTTGTAGCAGCCAGTACGCCAGCAGTTGCAGTGGAAGGAGCGGCCGCAATCAATGCGGTACTCACGACAGTCGTAAATGCAATCGAAGGCGCGCTGGTTTTTACAAAACTGCCGGTACGTTGCAATAGTTCTTCGCGAATATTTTGACGTGCTCGTGACAAACGCTTTCTTACAGCGGCATCTTGCATGCCCAGCAGACTTGCAACTTGATGGGTGTTTTGGCCTTCGCGATAGTAAAGCAGAAAAACTTCCCGGCTTTCTTCAGGCAAGGCATCAATAACGGCAGCAGCAATTCTTGCATCTTCCTGTTCGGCCAAAAATTCCGATGGGCCGGGCGCTGGGTCGGCAACCGACAACATCATGGCTTCTATATCACCAGATGGGTTGGCTCGATATTTTTGTCCACGCAAATAATCGCGTGCCATGTTGCGTGTAATCTGGCGCAACCAAGGTAGAAAGCTGCTGGCCTGGTTGAGTTTTTTCAACTGCTGCCAGGCACTGATAAAGACTTCTTGCGCGATGTCTTCGCTGGCAGGAACGTCGCGAACAATGGCCAGTGCGATACTGGTTACCGTGTTCTGACAGCCTTCTACAATCCGACTATAGGCTTGCTGGTCGCCATTGCTGGCGGCAGGCAGATGGGTTTGGATGATGGTTTCGACAACTTCTGCGTTCATGGTGTTGCTCCTGTGGACTCAATACCAAGACGAACGAG
>JBOHYH010000064.1:0-5937 GCA_050737775.1 Arenimonas sp. | reverse complement strand
GCAGGCCTTGTCGGGCGGCGATGCATTGCAGGTGTCGGATTATCCGCTTGATATCGGCAGTTATAAAATCTCGCCGGATGGTAAATCAGTTGCCTTCAGTCTCGAAGTTTTCAACGACTGCAACGACCTGGCCTGCACGAAAAAGCGTCTGGACGATGTTGAAGCCAGCAAAGTCACCGGCGTATTGCATGATCAGCTTTTCATCCGGCATTGGGATACCTGGGCCGATGGACGTCGTAATCAGCTTTTCGTTTCGAGTTTTGCAGGCAACGGAAAACTGGGCGCAGAACCTAAAAAAATATCGAATGGCATGGATGCCGATGTTCCTTCCAAGCCGTTTGGCGATGCAAGCGAATATGCGTTTTCGCCTGATGGCAAAACCATCATCTTCAATGCACGTATCGCCGGTAAAACCGAAGCCTGGTCTACCAATTTCGATTTGTACTCGGTGTCTGTCGATGGTATGGGCGTCGCCAAAAATCTGACTGCCGATAATCAGGCCTGGGATACCGGACCGGTATTCAGCCATGACGGCAAGACGCTTTATTACCGCGCCATGAAACATGCAACATTCGAAGCTGATCGCTTTGCTGTTATCGCCATGGATCTGGCGAGCGGAGCCAAGCGTGAAATCAATACGGGCTGGGATCGCAGTGCAGATAGTCTCAGCCTGAGTGCAGATGGGAAATCACTTTACACCGTTACCGATGACGTTGGTTCGCATGCCTTGTTTTCGATTGATATTGCTACTGGCGCTGCCCGTAAACTCGTCGGCAACGGTACGGTTTCCGGTTTCGATATTGTCGGCAATACCCTGGTGTTTGCACGCAGCACGCTGACGTCGCCTGCTCAACTGTTTAGCGGCAATGCCGATGGCAGTAAGGTCAAGCAAGTGTCGAATTTCAACGCCGACAAATTGAAAGACATTGCGATGGGTGCTTACGAGCAATTTAACTTCAAGGGCTGGAATAACGAAACGGTTTACGGCTATGTGGTGAAACCGACGAACTTCGACAAGAACAAGAAATATCCGGTCGCGTTTTTGATTCATGGTGGCCCGCAAGGCAGCTTTGGTAATAATTTCCATTACCGCTGGAATGCACAAACTTATGCAGGCATGGGCTTTGCCGTCGTGATGATCGATTTCCACGGTTCTACCGGCTACGGCCAAGCATTTACCGATTCTATTTCGGGTGACTGGGGTGGCAAACCACTCGAAGACCTGCAAAAAGGCTGGGCTGCTGCACTAGGCAAATACAGTTATTTGAATGGCGAACGTGCCTGTGCATTGGGCGGTAGCTATGGCGGTTACATGGTCAATTGGATAGCCGGAAATTGGGCGTCACCATGGAAATGCCTGGTATCGCACTCGGGTATTTTTGATAACCGCATGATGGGTTATTCCACCGAAGAATTATGGTTCGACGAATGGGAAATGAAAGGCACGCCTTACGAAAAACCGGAAAATTACGAAAGACATAATCCGGTCAATTACGTTTCAAATTGGAAGACCCCCATGTTGGTAGTGCATGGTCAACTCGATTACCGCATTCCGGTAGAACAGGGTATTGGTGCATTCACCGCCTTGCAACGTCGCGGCATTGATAGTCAGCTCCTTACTTTTCCGGATGAAAATCACTGGATTTTGAAACCGCATAACAGCGTTTTGTGGCATGACACGGTCAATGCCTGGCTGAAGAAATACACGGCAGAATAAAATTATGTCGGGCTTTGCCCGACGTTTGCACTGTTAATCGCGTTTTGTGCAGCTAATAAATTGGAGTTTGCCATGGCAAAAGTTACCGGAATCGGCGGTGTGTTTTTAAAGAGCAAGAGTGATGGTGCAAGCTTGGCAGCGTGGTATCGAAAGCATTTGGGCATGGCGCTGGAAGATTTCGGCGGCGCGGTGCTCAGGTGGCCGGACGACAAGGCCGAGGACAAGGGGCTTACCGTGTGGCATGTGGCCGACAGTGACAGCAAATGGTTCAGTCCTAGCGAGTCGTCCTTCATGATCAATTATCGCGTCGACCAGCTCGATGAATTGCTCGCACAATTGCATGCGGACGGTGTCGCCGTTGTCGGCGGTCCGGAATCACACGAGAACGGAAAGTTTGCGTGGATCATGGATCCGGACGGGAACAAAATCGAGCTTTGGGAACCCATGCTGTGGGATGCCAAGAACAAGGTTTGAACTGCGCGTTTTATCTTGTTTGATTCTGTCGGGCCAAGGCAGTCGGGCCAAGGCCCGACCTATAACCACTTCGCTTTTTTCAGATAAGCGTACAAGCTTCCGGTGAGAATCAGTGTAACTCCAATCAAGGCCCAGTAGCTGTATTTGCCGGCCAATTCCGGCATGTGTGTAAAGTTCATGCCGTACCAGCTGGCAATTAAAGTAGGTGCTGCCAGCAAGCCGGCCCAGCCTGCGAGTCGCTTGACGATTTCGCCTTGCGCCACCGTGACCAGTGCCAAATTGACCGACATTGCTGCGGTCAACATTTCACGCATCGTGTCGGTCCCTTCCGACACACGGATCACATGGTCGAAAACATCGCGCAAATAAACCCGGACTTCTTCTTTCACCAATTGCGGGTGGTACAGCATTAGCTGGTTGACGATATCCTGTGTAGGGGAAACTACTAGTCGATAGTTGGTGAGTTCGCGTTTCAATTCGTACAGATGCTGGATAGTTTCTTTTTTATAGGTCTCGGCAAAGATGTCCTGTTCCAGTTCGTTCAATTCACGCTTGAACTCTTCGACGATTGGGAAATAGTTATCGACGATAAAATCGAGAATGGTGTAAAGCCCGTAACTGGGTCCCAATGCCATCAGCGCAGGGTTTTGTTCGCTACGTGTGCGCGCACCCGTGTACGAAAGCGAGGCACCATGGCGGACGGTAATCAAAAAACGCGGGCCGATAAAAATATGCGTTTCGCCAAACTCCATCGTGCCTTTGATCATCTGCGCGGTGTGTATCACCATGAAAAGCGTGTCGCCATAGAGCTCGATCTTGGGCCTTTGGTGGGCTTTCGATGCGTCTTCGATTGCGAGCGGATGCAAACTGAATTCTTCCTGCAGTTTCAGTAGCAGACTCTCATCAGGCTCATAGAGACCAAGCCAGACGAAACCGTTGTCGTCACTGGCAAGTACGTCGCTGATGGCATCGAGTGAAATATCGCCAACCTTGCTGCCTTTTCGGCAGTAGGCAACGCAGTTGCGGACCATGCCGCTGATTTGTTGTTCCGGGATCACATTGCTCATGGGCGAATGATGGTGGACTTGTCTTAATCCTGCAAGTCATCAGGCTTGCGGCCAAGTGATTTGGCGAGTGCAAGGTGTGCGGGCAGCAGCATCAATACCCATTCAAAATTTTGCTGGGCAAGAAATGGCAGGAATTGCAGGAAGCCAGCGAGCGCAGCACTTGCAGCCATCAACCATAGCAATCGGTTGAAATGCTTGCCGGGGTTTCTATTGCGTACTATTTTCCAGGCCCCAGGCAATAAAGCCAAAGCGAGCGGCGATAGTAAAAGCAGGTTTGCATTCCGGTAACCGGCCCAATGCGCACTGCCAAACCAGACAAACAACATCAAGCAGCCTAATAGTCCTGCGAATAACCAGAACGTACCGGCGATACATGCTAACAATCTTGGTGTGCGCTTACCCAGAAAAAAAATACCGATAGCCAATGCAATACCGATCATGAAAGCGGTTTTTTTCCATGCCGGCATATCCTCCGGTGGCAGGGAAAGACGATGCGGCAGGAGTTCTTCTTCACTAATGACTAAGGGGCTGCCATCGCTTAACTTAATTTCCTGCAATGAATCGTGTAAGCGCATGGGAATGAAGGCTTCATCCCAACGCGACAAAGGCTTATCAGCAGCGGGGCCGAGACCTGCGTGAAACCCCATCGCCATCCATTTGGCAGGCCAGGCCAAGCGTACCGATTCGCTGCGGTAAGTGTTGCCCAGTGACGGGCTGGATAATTGTGTTTTGATCCGGCCATCCAAAACCGTATCGAGCGAATCGCGCACACGGGTTGCGCAGTTTGATAAATAGTAATCGTAGGTATATCGGGAATTTTCCGGCCTGGCATTTTCGGCTAATGCCGAGTACAAACTGCGTATTTGCTTCTGATCGAGCTTCAGCCACTGCACGCTGACGCCGCGGCCCATATCGCGATAAGTCTGCAAATCTTCTTCGGTAGGCAATGCAACGAGTTGGTACTGCATTTTTCCATTGAAAAAATTACCGAAGAACCCCGGCTCGCTCATGTCGAAAAAACCGAAATTGAACGACATCGATTCGCCGGTATTCGTGTTTTCAATCACGATGGCATCATGGCCGAAACGGGCCCAGAATTCTTCTCCCGGTGCCATCGTAATAACTCCGGCACGCAGGACGACTTCTGATGGAATGGTCTGGCTGTGACCGACTTGTGCAAACAACAAGAGTAAAAAAAACAGCAGGCTTCTAATCATTGCCCTGAATGCTCACGACAAAACTGTGCACGCGGCGCTGGTCGGCGCGACCTACGCGAAAGTGAAAACGCCCCATCGAAAGTTCTTCGCCGGCCTCGGGCAAATGCCCGATGGCATCGGTCACAAAACCGCCAATGGTGTCGTATTCGTCATCCAGAAAATCGGCGCCGAATTGATCATTGAAATCGGCAATCGGTGTCAGCGCATCGACCAGGAACTGGCCGTCGGATTGTGCGGCAATCATTTTGGCTTCGTCGGCATCATCATGTTCATCGTCAATTTCACCAACGATTTGTTCCAGCACGTCTTCAATGGTGACGATACCCGCAACACCGCCGTGCTCATCCACCACGATGGCCATGTGATTGCGTGACTGGCGGAATTCTTTCAGCAGCACGTTCAAGCGTTTTGATTCGGGGATAAGTACGGCCGGACGTAATAATTCGCGAACGCTGCCGGGACCGCCGTCGGCAACAATGCCGCGCAGTAAATCTTTTGCCAGCAGAATTCCGAGAATGTCGTCCTTGTCATCCCCATGAACCGGGAAGCGGGAGTGTCCCGACTCGACGACCTGTTTCATCAGATCCATGAAAACATCATTGACCGAGAGCGAGACCATTTGTGAGCGTGGCACCATGATGTCACTGACCTGATGTTCGGATACGCTGAGCGCACCTTCCAGCATTTTCAGGGTGTCGCTACTCAGAATTCCGTTTTCGCGCGCGTCGCGTAGAATTTCGATGAGGTCTTCTCGGCTTTCCGGTTCTCCCGAAAAAGCATGACTTAATCGCTCCAGCCAGGAGCGTTTTTCGATGGGGCTACTACTGTCGTCAGACATGGGGGTTTGCAAGATGCCCAAGGGGCGGTAGGACTAGTCTAGCAAATTCACATTTCAGTTCGGTTCAATTCTCGCCCGCATACGGGTCTGGATAGCCCAAATCGGCCAAAATGTCCCGTTCAAGCTGCTCCATTAGCAGGGCTTCGCGCTCATCTTCATGGTCCAGGCCAAGCAAATGCAGGACTCCGTGAATAGTTAGGTGGGCATAATGCGCAGCCAGCGTCTTGCCTTGTTCCTTGGCTTCCTTGGCGACGACCGGCGCGCAGATCACTAAATCGCCGAGCAGCGGCACGTTTACGCCTTCCGGTAAGTCGGCCGGAAAACTCAGTACATTGGTCGCATAATCCTTGCCGCGGTAATGCCGGTTCAGCGAACAGCCTTCTTTCTTGTCGACGATGCGAATGGCCAAATCGGCCTTCAGGATTCGGCCGGTGACTGCTGCCGTGGCCCATTTCTTGAAACTCTGTGCAGACGGCAAGCCCACACGAGGCAAGCCATAACTGACGCTGACATCAAATTGAATCGGGCCGCGAGTCATAAGCGAATCCACTGATCTGACGAATGCACATCATAAACGCTAAAGGATAAAAAAACGTAGGGGCGCATGCTTGCTGCGCCCAAGGC
>JBOHYH010000063.1:0-6222 GCA_050737775.1 Arenimonas sp. | reverse complement strand
CTGCAGTCTTCTGGAGACCTAGAATTCCATTCTCGCAGGCATTGTAAAACTGAAAACCACTTTGTTACAGGATGCTAGGAGTTTTTCAACACAATAGGCCGATAACGGTCAGTCAATAGCAGTAATTCTGTCAGAGTTAACTGGCGCCATGGGTCAAGTTAACCGGAATACGCATCAAGCCTGCATCGATAAAAATCGGTGCATTGCCATAAATCCTCGTCATTATTTTCATACGACACAAATAAAGCAGAGATTTCGAGGTAGCCCGGGTCATGGCTTCATCTGACCCGGGGAGCATTGCGATACATTAAAAGTTCTACCTGCTCTCAACACCGTGCTGCATCACGAACAAACCCGGTTAAAAGAGCGTTACCCGGGCTACGGTTCTTTCCAGAATCTTGCACCAATAAATATCAGGCGCAATTGCTTGACGAAATTATCGACCATTTCTTTTTCGGCGCGTGCTTGGGCTTTTGGCAAGTCCAGAATGTCTGAAGCGGCATTCAACATCGTCGTGACCACAAGGCCACAGATCATTTGCAAGCTGGCACTCGACAAATCGGTCAGCGTTCCAAGTGCACGTAAATCCTGCGCCATTTCGGAAGCGAAGTGAGCTTCCTCGGTGCGAATCGCACTGCGCAATACCTGCGAACCACCGCCGCGTTCACCCGCAATAAAACGAAACACTAATGAGCGCTCTTCGACGAAGCGTTTGTAAATCAATACCGAGCCACGCAACATGTCGGTCGGCGGAATGCCGTCGCGACGGGCTTCACGCAATAAACGGCGCAAAGTAACACCGCCCATTTCAACCAGCGCCAAACCTAATTCGTCCATATCGCTGAAGTGGCGATAAAACGCCGCCGGAACGATACCGGCTTCTCGGGTGATCTCACGCAGACTAAGAGAAGTAAAACTGCGACCTTCGCCGATCAAATTCAACGCGCCTTCGCAAATACGCTGGCGGGTGCGCTCTTTCTGCTCGATACGCGTGCCGGTAGCGGGCGTTTCAGTGCGCGTTACGGCTTGTTTACTGACGGGCAAGGCGCTCTCCGAGGCTTGGAAACTGCCATTTGGCTGAGTCTGCAGTATAGACGATAGGCTGATTGTCATATTTAGGGTTGAAACTCTAGGCACTTTGAGTAAACATATGTTTACTGTAATTAAAGGCCCTGACATGAACAGCCCGAAAGCCAAGCCTAAAACCCGACATTCACGTGTTCGCCAGTTTCTGCGGCACCCGCTCTGGGCGCCGTTGAATCAGCGTTCGGTCTGGGACCGTTTGGCCACGGCCGTGAATCCGTTGTGGTCGTTGATGGAAGCACGAGCACGGGTCGAAAAGATTATCGATGAAGCGCCCGGCGTCAAAAGCCTCTGGTTGAAACCGAATGCCCGCTTCAAAGGCTTTCGCCCCGGCCAGCATGTGTTGCTGGAACTGGAAATCAAGGGCGCACGGCATGCACGCTGCTTTAGTTTTTCAAACGCACCTAGTAAAGATGGCTTGATACGCATCACCATCAAGCAAAAAACCGACGGCCCGGTTTCCGCTGCTGCACATGTATTGAAAATCGGACAAATCGTGCGAATGAGTCAGGCGCAAGGCGAATTCGCGCCGCGCTCGAGTGAAGGCAAATTATTGATGCTCTGCGCCGGCAGTGGCGTAACACCGATGATGTCGCTTCTGCAATCGATGGCACAAACAAACTCGAATCGCGATGTAGTAATTATTCATTGTGGTCGTAGCGGTGCCAATGTGGTTTTCGCAAAAGAACTACAGACTCTTGCTGCACAATCGCCGAATCTACGCGTTCATTTGCATACGACTGAAAACAAGCGTCGCGTGGATGGCGAATTGATTCAGCAATTCGTTCCGGATTGGAACGAACGCGAAACCTTGCTCTGCGGCCCCGATGGCTTCATGCAAACGATTGAGAAAATGTATGCAGAAAACGGTCGCAGCGCTTTTCTGCAAAGTGAAAGTTTTGGACGTCGTGCAGCACCGATTGATCCCAATGCCGCCGAGCATGTGATTACCCGCGGCGACACCGAACAATTGTTCATCGTACAAGCCGGACAAAACTTGCTTGATGGCGCCGAAGCCGCCGGCTTGCAGCCAAAGTTTGGTTGCCGTCGCGGTATTTGCCGCACCTGCCAATGTTTGAAACGCAACGGCACTGTGACCAATCTACTCACCGGCCAGGTTTCCGGCCCCGGCGAAGAACTGATTCAACTTTGCATTTCCACACCGAACAGCGCACTCGATATCGTTCTTTAATTTCAGGAATTATTTATGGTTTACAAAACACGACTGGAGGGCGCGGCGCTGGCTGGCTTTGAAGCCGAGCTCGATGCATTGCGACTGGAAGTACTGAATGACCTTGGCGAGCGCGATGCGAAACATATTCGCAAGATGCGCCATATTGTTCAGGCCTCGGCGATTGTTGGTCGTGGCTCGCTAATGTTTGGTTTCGGTCCGATTAGCTGGGTCGCCGGTGTGATTGGTTTGTCGCTGGCGAAAATTCTCGAAAATATGGAAGTCGGTCATAACGTCATGCATGGCCAATACGACTGGATGAATGATCCCTCACTGAATTCGCAAACCTACGAATGGGATATCGTCTGTGATGGCGGCCATTGGCGACATTCGCATAATGTCGAACACCATAATCACACTAATGTTCTCGGCATGGATCACGATTTTGGTTACGGCATGTTGCGCCTGACCGAATCGCAAAAATGGACGCCGTCCACTTTGCTGCAACCGTTTTGGTATTTATTGCTGGCGATGAATTTCCAGTGGGGCGTGGCGGTGCATGACATCAAGATTGGCCGCTTCGTCAAAGGCCGCATGAAATACGCCGAGTTCCGTGAACGCGTCTCGCCGTTTTTACGCAAGGCCGGTCTGCAATTATTCAAGGACTACGTTTTATTCCCGGCATTGGCATTCTGGCAATGGCCGCGTGTATTGCTCGGCAATCTGCTGGCGAATCTGATTCGCAACCTGTGGACCAATGCGATTATTTTTTGCGGCCATTTCACCGAAGACGTACAAACTTATACGCGCAAGGAAGTCGAAAACGAAACTCGCGGCCAATGGTATCTGCGTCAAATTCAAGGTTCGAGCAATCTGGAAGGCAGCCGCTGGTTTCATTTGTTGACTGGCCATCTTAGCCATCAAATCGAGCACCATTTATTTCCGGATTTACCGGCCCCGCGTTATGCCGACATCGCACCGCGCGTGCAGGAAATTTGCGCGCGCTATAACGTGAACTACAATACCGGCGGTTTCTGGAAACAATATGCGAGCGTGTTAGTCCGCATCGTCAAACATGCCTGGCCAACCCGTCAGCGTTTGATAACTGCAAATTCATAAGCCTTGGTCGGGCTCATGCCCGATGCAGAAAAATCCGGACTGGCTATCGGCTAAGGTTTTGCAGGTGTCGTTGCAGAATTTCCGGCCGATTGCCCCGCGATTGCAAGCAGTTCCACTTCGAACACCAAGGTCGCGTTCGGTTCAATCGTGCCAGGTATGCCGCGCTCGCTGTAAGCCAATCCGGCCGGTATCCAGAACTTGTACTTGCTACCGACCGGCATCAACGTCACTCCCTCGCGCCAACCGGGCATGATCTGGTTTAGTGCGAACTCTGCCGCATGATCAATCGCATAGGTATCCTCGAACTTGCGACCATCAAGCAAAGTACCGATGTAATTTACCCGCACGGTATCGTTGGGATTTGGTTTGCTACCGTTGCCGGCCTGGATTACTTGGTACTGCAAACCTGACGCGGTCGTCACGACGCCATCTTTTTTTGCGTTCTCCGCGAGAAAAGCTTCGCCTTGCTTCAGGTTCTTCGCAGCCAATGCTTGCTGTTCGGCCGTACGCGCAACGCGCAAGTGCTCCGTGAATTGTTTACGGATTTCGTCGGCCTGAACATCATCGAGTAATGATTTCTCGCCGGTGTGGGAAGCACGCAAGGCTTGCACCACGGTATCGATATCGACTTCGCCTTTGAGCGGTGCAATTTGTTTGGCGAGATCAAGGCCAACCATATAGCTCGCTTTGGTCTTCTCGTCTTTGAGATCGACGATCGACTTTTCGCTGTTCGCTGTCGCCTCATCGACTTTTGGGCTGCAAGCCGACAATGTCAGCAACAGAAACGCTGCGAACAATTTCGTATAGGCTAAATGCTTCATTCGGTATCACTCCGATCAGGTTTGGTAGCGCCGCCAGTGCGGGCGCGTGGATATAGCAAGATCATGGTTTAATCAGTCACCGCAAAAGTGACCATCATGCCCATGTCCTCGTGTTCAAGATTGTGGCAATGGAGCATGTAGCGTTGGGTGCCGCTCAATGATTGCGAAAAATCGATTGCGATACGAACAATCTCGCCGGGCCACACCACCACGGTGTCACTCCAGCCCAGGTCCTGTGGACCGAGACCAGTATCGGTGACCTTGCGAGCGCGGATATCCGGCGGACTGATACTGCGTGAGACCACACGGAACTGGAACCCATGTAGATGAATCGGATGCGGCATGCTCGTCATATTGTTACGGATTTCCCAGACCTCGCGGGTCCCGCGTTTGACGCTAAACACCGGCTCATGCCCAGTGTGATGGAAGTTCCAGTCGTTGATAAACCAGGTGCCTTCTCCATCCATGCGAAGACGCAGCGAACGCACCGGCCAATCTTGGGTATCCGGTGGCGGATCAAGTTTGCACAACTGTTCTGGTATGACATTCGTTCTGGTTTGTTGAATGGCTGGCTGCAAATTATCGCTGCAGCCAGCGATGCAGAATTGCATGAGATCAAAGGCCGCACCCATCGGCGTTGCACCCGGGTGATCTGCCATCGGGTCGGCCATAAAGGCACCCGATTCGTCCTCATTTTCCATCGGCACATATTCGAGACTGCGAAGCAGGACCTGCTCACCGGCAGCCATTGCGCTGAAGTCCAGCAACACATCGATACGCTGCGCCGGTGCCAGAAACACATCTTCCACCTGCCAGGGCTTTGCCAACAACCCACCATCAGTGCCGATTAACAGAAAAGGTAATGGCTGATCCTGATGCACCAATGCAATCCGCAGCATGCGTGCATTCGAAACATTGGCCAGGCGAAAGCGGTATAGCGCCGGCAACACATCCAGATAAGGTTCGGGCGTCCAGTTGATCAGCAAACGGTTACCGATCCAATCGTCAGCGCCTTGCTTGTAGACAATGGCATTGTCGCCATCAATTTGCTTGTCTGCGATAAGCAGTGGCAAGTCGCGTTCGCCCCACTTCAGACCAAGGCGCTCTTGCAATGCATGTTCTTCATCATCTTCGACCAGCAGCAAACTCGCCAATCCCCGCTGCAATTGCATACCGGTACGCATATGCGGATGCGCGTGATACCAATACAAGCCGGCGCGATTTTCCACGCGAAAGCGGTAGTTCGTAGCGGCACCCGCTGCAACCGGATGCAGGCCACTACCATCATTGCCTTCCCCTACCGCCAGCCCATGCCAGTGGATGGTGGTTTCTTCGTCGAGACCGTTGTCTAAAGTGACGTCAATCATTTCACCACGCTTCACACGCAGCAGTGGATTCGCAATTGCTCGGCCATCGATGTTGCCTGCGTAGTTCCAGATCGCTGTCGGTTTGCCTGCAAACACCGAGAAAGCAGCTATCTGTGCGGTGAGTTTCAGCGGTTGCGATAAGGGCACCTCGGCCAGCAAGCCGTCCCGCCCCGGCACTCGCAACGGCTGCTGGAACGGTGTCACGTCGGCGGTTGTCGCCGATGAAAATGGCAAGGATTCGGGCAGACGTGCATGTTCGTGCCGACGCCAGCGCCGGAGTAGCAAGGGTGTCGCCACCGCTACGGCCGCAGCAGCGGATAGCCCGAGCAACAATGTTCGGCGTTTCGAATCAGTCATGCCTGTGAATCTCGTTGAAGCCGAAAAAAATCGCAGTCTGAAATGCAATGACGGCGCGATCACTGTACGAATTGGACTTTGCTTATATCAGGATTTTCCAATCAAGCGAGCGAGGTTAGGCAATCATTGGCGCAGTGTCAACGCAAGAAATATTGCAGGTAATTAATACAGTTGAACTCAGTAGTGTCCGGTTAAACCAAGCGTCATTAGCATAATAGCCAATAACGGCGCAGCTTAGCGGTCGATTTTACTTGGTGTCGATTTGAAACGTAAATAGTACTTTTGTGTAGCTTGCCAGAGTTGG
>JBOHYH010000062.1:0-2421 GCA_050737775.1 Arenimonas sp. | reverse complement strand
CACCGGGCACAACCGGTTCGACAGGTCCCCAAGGTCCAATAGGTCCAATAGGTCCTCAAGGCCCTCAGGGTATTCAAGGTCCGTCGGGTATTGATACCAAGTTTGGTACAGACACCAGCTATGCGGCGGCCGGACGTGGCGAATGCTATATGGGTACCGTTTTCCTGACAGCGGGTTCAGTGGGCATGGGAACGCCAGCACAAGGTCAGATTTTGTCTATCGCACAAAATACCGCCCTGTTTTCCTTGTTAGGTACTATCTATGGCGGTAATGGCCAAACTACTTTTGCATTGCCGGATCTTCGGGGCGCAGCACCGAATGGCCTGACTTACAATATCTGTATGCAGGGCATTTATCCATCGCGCCTATAAGTACGACGGTTTTTTGCAGAATGAAAAGCACGCCCGTCTGGGCGTGCTTTTTATGGTTTACAGGGAATAGCTGAAAGCATTTATCAAAGCTCATCCGACGAGCCGTACATCAACCAGCGTTCGGCATCTTCATTACGATTGAAGATGCGCACATTGATACCGAGCTCGCGGCCCTCGATTTCGGCATGCTCCATCGCCGGCACAAATTTCGCCGTCGGTTCAACCACGGCAATGCGATCGGCAATCGAGCTGTGAATTTGCATCATCGCGGCGAGTTGTGCCAATTCTTCCGGGCTGGCCGGTTTGTGTTTCTTTCGATCGACAACCAGTAGTTTTCGCAGGCCTTCGCGTTTTGTAATGGCGACAATTTCCTGCCAATAAGCGATTCTGATAGCCTGTGAATCAATGTCACCCGTTACCTGGAAATGCAAAGTATCCCCTTGCTTGCGATAAGCAACATGGAACTCGGGATTTGAACCACTTCGCATCAACACAGCGTACTCCTGGCGCGTGTCATAGCTAAGTGAACGCAATGTTGCATAACTACTGGACAGAGCTTGCCAGCTTGGCGACACTGGCAACATGAAAATCGTGTGCCAAGCGACTCGGGATTTTAACTGCGGACCCGAACCTATCTTCGAGTTGATGGTCGATGCCGGCAGTTTTCCCGCCTGCTTTACCGGTTACGGACTGATACCGGCAATCCGCAAGGTTCGTCTGGTCGAGCCCTTGGCCGTGGGAGTAATACGCCATATTTATAATGCCGATAACTCGGTATTGACCGAGCAAGTGACCGTGTTGGAAAAACCCCATCGGCATGCTTACACGCTGAGTGGTTTTCAAGCGCCGTTCTCGTGGCTGGTGAAAAAAGGCGAGTCTGACTGGCAATTGAAAAAGCAAGGCAACGCCAGCCATGTTCGCTGGACCTATGAATTTACGCTCACCAGTTTTTTGTTGTACCCGGTGTGTTATGTCTTGTTGAAATTCTTCATGCAGCGCGCCATGCAGCGCTGCCTGAAAAATATGACCGAGTTTTGTGATTCCACTTTGAATACGGATTGATATGGAAGAGTGGATATTACTGGCGATGGCGCCTGTTTTTCTGGGATTTATTATCTGGGAAGCCTGGTACTGGAAAAACAGGCGTGCGGTTTACAGCCTGAAAGACACCCTATCGAATGCCGCGCTGGCCCTGATGCATCAGGCTGCAGATGCCATTACCTGGTTGCTGGTGATCGGCATTTACATCTGGCTGTATCAACATCGCCTATTTGATTTGCCCGCGTCGGTTTGGACCATCGTGGCCTTGTTTATTGCACAGGATTTTTTTTATTACTGGTTTCATCGTGCACATCATCGTATTCGCTGGATGTGGGCGTCGCATGTCACCCACCACTCGTCCGAGCGCCTGAATTTTTCGACGGCGTTTCGACAAAGTCTCACTTATCCGGTTTCGGGCATGTGGTTGTTCTGGCTGCCATTGGCATGGATTGGTTTCGAGCCAAAAAATATCATCGCGGTAGTCGCGATCAATCTGGGCTTCCAGTTTTTTGTCCATACCGAGACGGTCGGCAAGCTCGGCTGGCTGGAAAAAGTTTTCAACACGCCTTCGCATCATCGCGTGCATCACGCCAGAAATCCGAAATACATCGATCGCAATTACGCCGGTGTGCTGATTGTCTGGGACAAGTTATTCGGCAGCTTTGTCGAGGAAGATGATCAGGTGCCTTGTGAATACGGCATCGTAGTGCCGGTCCATTCGCATAATCCGATCACACTGACATTTCATGAATGGTTCTCGATGTTTCGCGATGCGGCCAAACCGCAAAGTTTGACGTCGCGCTTCAAGCAACTCTTTGGACCACCGGAAAGAGCACATTCGGAAAAGTAGTGATTCGGTAATTATCGGGTTATTTATCGATATCAGTAGTGTCCGGTTAAACCAAGCGTCATTAGCATAATAGCCAATAACGGCGCAGCTTAGCGGTCGATTTTACTTGGTGTCGATTTGAAACGTAAATAGTACTTTTGTGTAGCTTGCCAGAGTTGG
>JBOHYH010000061.1:0-6094 GCA_050737775.1 Arenimonas sp. | reverse complement strand
GCCCTGAATTTGTGGCAACCCCCTGGGCGCAGCAAGCAGGCGCCCCTACGGAGGTTTTCAACGCGTAGTTTGAACCGAATCCAGATCACTCATCGTCAAGACACTCGATGCTCTCGCATTTTGTCTTGAGGCAGCAAGATTGTCCTTGCGACGGCAATCAATAAATGGCGAACGTGCCAGCCAGTTGGTATCGGGATAATAGGCAAAAATCATCTGGCCATTTTTCAGGCTATCGATCACGGCTTGCGCCACTTCCGGACGAACAGCAGGACAACCCCAGCTGCGTCCCAGACGGCCTTGCTGTTTGGCAGCAGCCGGGTTCACGTAGGGTGCGCCGTGCATGACAATGGCGCGTGCCATTGCAGCGTCATTGGTGCCGGGTTCCAGACCTTCCATTTTAAGGGAATAGCCATTCTTGCCATTGTAAGTGTCGGTGGTTCTAAACAAACCCAGACTGGTTTGATGACTGCCGTCGCGATTGGAAAAATCGCGGGCAAAATTTTCGCCGGTGCCCTGTCCATGTGCCACATGCTCGGCAAACAATAATTTGCGAGCGGCAATATCGAAGACCCATAGACGACGTTGTGTGGAAGGCAGTGAATAATCAATCACCGCCAAACGTGGCGAAAGTGCTTGCGATAAATTTTTTGCAGCACAGTCGCGTGCTTCAAGTGCAAGACTCAATACGCGTGGATCTGCTTCAGGTGCCAGACGCATAAGCAAACCTTCGTTTGTCTCCGCATGAATCTGCGAAGACAACAAAAAAAGACCTGCGATTATGAACGGAGCTGAACGCATGATTTCAACCAGACAAAAACTTGCGCGATTGTACGTTTGTCTCCGTTAAAAAATCATTTGGCTGGGCCGGTATTTTCTTCAATCCAGGGTGGCAGTTCTTCGTCTGCCGGTGCGCCGGCCGTGATCACCGTCACACCTTTTCCTGTCGTGCGTGGCAATACCTGGGCATCGGTTAAGACCAGCGTTGTCCCGGGCGTGATGATGTCGTACACGGATCGTGCAAAATCCACGGGCACCGCAATACGCTTAACTGCAGCGGGATCCAGTGTTCCCGGGCCTTTCAGTTTGTCTGCAGAGGGTGCGTAGCCTGGCATCGGGATGCTCATCCAGTTTTTCGCTTTTTTATTGGGCACCAGTTTGCTGGGTTCGCTGCGTTCGCCTTCCATCAAGACATAGGCTTGGGTGCCAAAGGGAGATTTTCCGACAATGCCGACTTTTGAACGACCGATTTCGATGCCATTGCGCATCACGATTGCGCGCTGATCGGTCGTGCTGATCAAAACAGATACTGGACCTTCCGGGGATTTTTCCGGTTCCCAGCGATAATTTTCGAACCAGGACAGTCTTGGTGCCGTTGGCGCTTTATCGGAAGAAGCAAAAGCCACCGGTGCAAATACGCTGGGATGTGCAACGTTCGGCATGGCGGTGGTTTCGTCTGCCACCACGACAGTCATTCCGAAATCGGTGGTATCAAACAAGACGCGTGCAAATTCATAAGGTAGCCGAACGCAACCATGCGAGGCCGGATAGCCCGGCAATTTTCCTGCGTGCAAGGCAACGCCGTCCCAGGTCAGCCTTTGCATGAAAGGCATAGGCGCATCGTTATAAAGACTGGATTTATGGTCCTTGTTTTTCTGCAGGATCGTGAAGACGCCGGTCGGTGTTTCATTGCCCTTTTTGCCAGTACTCACCGTGCTTACTGCTATCAACAAGCCATTGCGATACAGATAAGCGCGTTGCTCGGTAATGCTGATCACCATCACCAGGGGGCCTTCGGGTACCGCTTCCGGCATCCAGATAAATTGCCCCGGTTTTAATTCGGAAAGAGGCGTGTCGGCGGGAACTGAGGCTGTCGTAGCTTGTGCAATAGCTGCAGAAGGAAGGGAAATCAGAAAACAGATGGCTGCAATGAAAAGACCACGATAAAACATGTACTTCATACCCCTGGGTGATATTGGCCGGGTTCAACCAAAGACTGGATTTTACCCGCATTTGGTTTACTGTATTAACGGGGAAATCAACAGGAGAGGGACAATGCACGATCTTTCGCAATTATGGTTGCCGATTTTATTGACGGCAGTATTCGTTTTTATTGCTAGCAGCCTGATACATATGGTGTTCAAGTGGCATAACAGCGATTACAAAAAGCTGAATAACGAAGACGAGGTGGGGGCTGCCATTCGCGCCGGTAATCATGCACCGGGGCAGTATGTGTTGCCGCACTGCATGGACATGAAAGAAATGCAGAACGAAGCAATGATCAGGAAATACAACGAAGGGCCGATCGGTTTTATCACCCTGAGAAAGAATGGTGTTCCGGGCATGGGGCAGGCTCTCATGCTGTGGTTTGTTTTCACCTTGCTGATAGCCGCCGCTGCCGCCCTTATTACCTTGACGAGTGTTGGGCTACAGGCACACCCGCACCTTGCCGCGCATTCGGTCGGCACGATCAGTTTGCTGGCTTATTGCGGTGGCAGCATTCAGCAGGGGATATGGATGGGCAGGCCCTGGGGTAGCGTCATGAAAGATTTGCTCGACGGGCTCATTTACGCATCGATCAGTGCATTTACTTTCATGTATTTCTGGCCATGAAAGTTTTTTGATGACTGAAGTAGGGTGGGCTTTGCCCACCCCTTGATTGAAAATAGGTGAGTTGGAAATGCCTTCTTCCTTGCAGCTTTGTTCCAGTTCACAACAGTTAACAACTCAAGTCTTGCGTAACTGCTGTTTCTGCCTTGTGGCAACGGCTACTATGGGCCTATGCGCCTAATCCTCAAGCATTTTTTTTGCCTGCTGGTATTCATGCTCGCAGGCGTGGCGAATGTGTGCGCACTTGAGCTTGGGTCGACCGATGATGCCAACTTCGAAACCATCGGTGACCGCAGCAGCATTTATGATGGCGTTGTCACAGCCCTTGCTCAGGACAAGGCAGGCTTCATCTGGATTGGTACGCCCAATGGCCTGATTCGTTTCGATGGTTACCAATTTCGGCGCTACGCCTTTGATCCGGTGGATGCACATTCGATTGGTGGCAATTTCGTTCGTGTGTTGCTCATGGCCAGCGATGGAAAATTATGGATTGGTACTGATGCCGATGGCGTCTCGGTATTTGATCCGGCGACGAGAAAATTCAGTCGCTATGCAAACCATCCTGAGCAGTCGCAATCCTTGCAATCGGGAAGTATTCGTTCATTGGCGGAAGGACTGGACAAGGAAATCTGGATTGGCAGTACCGGTGGCGGATTGAGTCGTTATCAGGCGAACACCGATAGCTTTCTCCGCTTCGACAAGCGCATGGGTGAGCCCGATGCGCCCAACGATGCACGAATTGCTTCTTTGCATGTTGATGCCAAAGGTGATCTGTGGGTCGGAATCTGGAATGGTTTGAGTCGACTCAGACGTGGCAGCAATACTTTTGAAGCGGTTTATTCAGATGCCGATAGCAGCGGCAGTTTGTCGGGTAAAAGCATTCGTACCGTATTCAGTGCAAAAGATGGGCGTTTATGGGTGGGAACGAATGATGGTGAAGTCATCATTCTCAATCCGGCTGCGGTAATGGGGTCGGATAGTGTGCAATCGAGGCAAGTGATCGGCGGCACTATTCTGGCTATCTCGCAACCCAGTGCCGATCGTGTGTGGGTGGGGCATACCAGCGGTGTCGATGTATACGATGTTGCGGGTACTAAGCTGATAAAGAAATTTCGTAACGACCCAACCAATCCGGACAGTCTGACAGCGAGCGAAATTCGTGCCTTTCTGACTGACCTTGCCGGTGATTTATGGGTAGGCAGTTTTGGCGGTGGCGTGCAGCGTGTAAATATGACCAACGATGGTTTCAAGGTCGTGAGGCAAGAACGCAATGCGAGCAATGAAGTCAATGTGCTGAGTGTTACCAGTGTACTTGAATTAGCGAATGGCCAGATATGGATGGGCACGGCAGCGAATGGTGTTTCAATCATAGACAATGCATTGAAGCCGGTTTCAGTCCTGCGCCTGAAAGTAGATGGCGTAGCCGAAAGCGATGACATGGTGACCGGATTGGCGCAGACCACCACCGGGACTGTGTGGGTCGGCACAGAACGCAACTTGCTTCGCTACGTCAATCCGGCGCTTGGATTACAGCGTGATAATGCCAGTGATGGCCTGCAAGGTGCTGCCGTTCGCCGGTTGATGGCGGGCAGGCAGGGGGAGTTGTGGATTGGCACGACCGACGGGCTATTTCTGCTTGAACAAAATGAACTTTCAATCTCGCGTTTAAGCGATATCAATAACAAGCCGGTATTAGGATCGGTAAATGCCATATCCGAAACTGCCGATGGTGGTATGTGGGTCGGTACAAATGCTGGCCTGTACCATCGTGCTGCCAATTCACGTCAACTGACCCAGGTCGAGTTTGAAAAAGATCACGCGCTTTCGCATATGTCCGTGGTCGGTTTACTCGTTGATACAAAACAAAACCTTTGGGTCGATACTCCGCACGGTTTACACCGCATGATGCGGTGGAATGGCAGGCAGGCAGCGTTTGAGTCGATAAGTGCACGTCACAAGATTGCCGGCGGTCCTTACGGTGCCAACCTGCTGGAAGATGCGAGCGGAAGAATCTGGACGCATAAATTTGTCTATGACCCGAAAGGAAATTCGGTTTACGAATTGAATCGTGCAGATGGCATTTTCTTCGGTACCGGCTGGTTTCGTTCGTATGTGAAAACCAGAGACGGCAAATTTTTGTATGGTGGTAACCAAGGTTTGCTGATTATCGATCCGGCGCGTTTCAAACCCTGGTCTTATGCGCCGCCGCTGGTGGCAACCGAACTCAGAATCAATGGCGAAAGGCAGGCTCTGTCGGATGTGGTTTTACAGGGAATCCATTTGTCTCCGGAGCAACGCAGTTTCAGTCTGGAATTTTCGGCGCTGGATTACACGGCACCAAGATTGAACCGCTATGCCTTCCAATTGGTAGGCCAGGACAAGGACTGGATTGAAACCGATGCCAATTTGCGTGTTGCCAGTTATGGCAATCTGTGGCCGGGCAACTATGTACTCAAGGTACGCGGCAGCAATCGTAACGGAACCTGGAGTGACCGGATTCTCGAAATTCCGGTGCACGTAGTGCCGGCGTGGTGGCAGACGTGGTGGTTCTATCTTGTTTGTGCCGTCTTGGCAGTGGCTGCCATAGTCGGGCTGGTTCATGCGCGCACGACTTATCTGCATGACAAACGAATAGAACTCGAAGAGAAAGTATTGCAGCGTACCAATGAACTGGAAACGATGACACATGCCCTGGCCGATAAATCGCGCGCACTGGAAGAAGCCAGTCTGGCAGATCCGTTGACGGGTTTGCGTAATCGCCGTTTCTTCGATCAGCATATTCAGGCCGATATTGAAAACTGTTTCCGTGCCTATGATCTTGCCCGCGAAGACGGTAAGCCGCTTGATGACATCAAAGGTTTGGTTTTCTTTCTGATCGACATCGACAACTTCAAACAGGTAAACGATATCCAGGGCCATGCAGCCGGTGACGCGGTATTGGTGGAAGTTTCGCAACGGCTCCGCCAGGTCTTCAGGGACGGCGATTATCTGATTCGCTGGGGCGGCGAGGAGTTTCTGATCATCACTCGTTCAACGGCACGCGAAGATGCTTATGCGCTGGCCGAGCGTGTACGTTCCCGCATTGTGGATGATAATTTTGATTTGGGTGATGGCATTACCCTCAAAAAATCCTGTTCAATCGGGTTCGCCTGTTTCCCGTTCATTCCGAAAGCAGTGCGTGCTCTGGGTTGGCATGATGTGGTCGAAATCGCTGATATCGCGCTATATGCCGCGAAACGTGCAGGTCGAAATGGCTGGGTGGGCATATGCGCCACGCCGGACTGCCGCTCCGAAAAAATACTCGAACATATCAAGCACGACATTGTCAGCCTGATCGATAAAAAAGAATTGCACTTGGTTTCGAACCTGGATATCAAAGCCGTGACTCATGCCTGGGTGCATGAGACATCCTCATCCCATCGCGACGAGATTTTCAGGCCGGTGTAGGGTGCGCTCAAGCGCACCAAATTTACATCGAGTATTGTTT
>JBOHYH010000060.1:0-2410 GCA_050737775.1 Arenimonas sp. | reverse complement strand
ACACAAAGATGTAGCAAGGAATACCGCGAAAGAGTCGTACGTCCGGCTGGCCCGAACGAAACTGTCGTCGCTCTGGAGTCCTATCTGGCTTGTGTCTGGGTATTTGTGCCCGGTGATGGCAACGATGGACGTACTTCAGGCGATGGCGGTGTGAACGTTGGCCCCGGCTTATCCGGAAATTTCGGAAAAGACATATCGGAAAAAGCTTGCACTGATTTGGTTTCCGACATTGACAAACTAAAACAAAAGCAGCGTGAATTAAGCCAGGAACGTCAGGCACTGGATACAGCACTTAAAGACGCTTTTGAAATCGCCGATCGAGCCCGTGTTGAAAACCGTGCCGCACAAACAATTGCCGCCACCGATCGGCAAGAATGCAATCGTGTACGCCTTGCTGATGAAACGCAACGCTACACCCTCGCTTCCCAGCGCTGTAGAAACAGAGGTTTGCGTGGCGAGGCTTTTATGGATTGCGTCGATCTGGAAGCGGCAGGAATCTCCAGCACCTCCTACACGACCCAGGTTGGCAATGTATGTTACGTAAGAGCCGCCAATTCAACGTCACTCGCTAGCCGTACGGAAAGCGCATCACTCGAAGCAGACCGACAGGCCACAGCCATATTCAATGAGCGTATAGATGTTGCACGCGAGCTGGGGCGCGTATCCAATGAACTCAAACGCTATCAGGATGAAAAGAAGAATCGTTGCCCGTAACCGGCAATGACGAAGATGGACCAGGTTCATTTGATTCCCTATCAAATGAACCTGCCAATTTTTTCGCGTCGCGTTGACAAGTGTGATGGCATTTTCCGGACAGGCGCTTACGCACAAACCGCATGATCGACATCGGGGAACAAGGACACCCACAATATCAACATCTCCTGACAAACAAATCAGAATCCCCCTACTCCCACTGAATAGCTGTCATCGCAAACTAGCGGCATGACGCAAGCCCGCTCGCAACTTATCCCTCCCGACACCGCCGGCACCTATCACTGCGTTCAACGCTGCGTCCGGCGTGCATTCTTGTGTGGCATTGATCACTACACCCAACAGAGCTTTGAACATAGAAGGGGTTGGATCGAAGATCGTTTGCATGTGGTGGCCGAGTGTTTCGCCGCTGCCATTCATGCCTATGCGGTGATGAGCAATCATCTGCACATCGTTTTGCAACTGGATCCTAATGCCGTGCATTCATGGTCCGATGGCATCGTTGCCCAGCGTTGGGTGCGATTATTCCCGCCACGCGAGGATACCGATGAAGCTCGCGCCTTCAAAGCACAAGCGCTTATCTCGAACCCAACCCGTATGGCGGTCATTCGCCATCGCCTGGGTAATCTTTCGTGGCTGATGAAATGTCTGGCAGAACCCATTGCCCGGCAAGCCAATCATGAAGACAGTTGCAAAGGCCGCTTCTGGGAAGGTCGTTTCAAATCACAACTCTTGTGCGATGACAAAGCTTTGCTCGCAGCGATGGCCTATGTCGATCTCAACCCGATTCGTGCAGGCATGACCAAGCGCTTGGACCATTCAAGGCACACCAGCATTCATTCGCGCTTAAAGGCCTTGAAGCAAAGCCCTGCTCCGCTTCGACAAAACATCAAACCGATTGCAGGCACTTTGATCGCCTGTTTACCCCTTCGACTCGATGCCTATATCGAATTGGTGCAATGGACCGGCAAACAAGTGCGTCCGGATAAACGCGGTGCCATTCCCGCTTCCATGCCTGATGTATTGAAAGCCTTTGAGAACGACCCGCAACGTTGGACAACACGCGTCAAAGCCATTGGTTCGGGCTACTGGCGTGTTGTCGGTGAAGCACAGGATTTGATGACATTAGCCCAGCGTTTGAAACAACGCTGGTTAAAAGGGATTGGCACGGCATTGGCCTTGGAAAAACAAGGCTGAGATATCTCCAGGAACCCAATGACCCGAAAGGGAGGAATGCATGTGGGTGATGGTTTTTTCCCTGGCCTGTAAAACAAAAAAGCATCGCGGTATGGCGATGCTTTTTGATGATTGCGGCCGATATAGAGTACCTGGCTAACCTGAAAACGCCGGAGAGCTAATGAAATCCTTGGTTGTCCTTGTTTTTGGATACTACCTCGGCATGTGACATCGAAGATGTAAAAAGGCAGGCAAGCAGCGCGAAATATTTGAACATGATGGTCTCGGTTATTCGAATGCGGGGGATGATTCGTTGATGAAATACAACAACACAGATATTCGGTGCATGCAAATGCCAAAAGGTTTAGATGAAAGAAAAAATATGGGGAACAAGGGGAACAAGGAAAAAGGAACAAGGACACCCACAATATCCACACCTCCTGACAAGCAAATCAGAAATTCTCTACATTTACCGAAAACCCGTCATCGCAAACTATTGGCATGACGCAAGCCCGTTCTCAAC
>JBOHYH010000059.1:0-1419 GCA_050737775.1 Arenimonas sp. | reverse complement strand
GTGTAGGGGGGCGCCCGCTTGCTGCGCCCAAAATCTGCTGTATGCTCTGGGCGCAGCAAGCATGCGCCCCTACGTTGTATTATGTGGCTTGAATATTCGTGGTTGCCCATCGTGCCGATTCGCCAATTACCCAACACTCTAATCAACCAGATCGCTGCCGGTGAAGTGGTCGAACGGCCTGCGTCCGTGGTCAAGGAATTGGTTGAAAATGCTCTGGACGCCGGTGCCAAACGCGTGGATATCGAATTGGAAGAGGGCGGCGTTCGCCTGATTCGCATTCGCGACGATGGCGGCGGCATTGCCGAAGCGGAATTGCCATTGGCAATCCAGCGCCATGCGACCAGTAAAATTTCCTCGCTGGAAGATCTGGAAGAAGTCGCAACACTCGGCTTTCGTGGTGAAGCTTTGCCATCCATTGCCTCGGTCTCGCATTTTTCGATGAGTTCCAAAACTGCGACTCAGGCTAACGGTGCACGAATAGACATTACCGGCGGTGAAGTACATGGCGTCGTGCCGCACCCGCATCCGCAGGGCACCACCATCGAAGTACGGGATTTATTCTTCAACGTACCCGCGCGCCGCAAATTCATGAAAGCCGAGCGCACCGAACTCAATCATATTGAAGATTGGCTACGTTCACTGGCACTGGCAAAGCCACTGGTGGAATTACGGATTTCGCACAATGGAAAATTGATCAAACACTATCGTCCGAATCAGGATTGGGCCGAGCATCATCAACGCATCACCGAAGCACTAAGCGAAAGTTTTACCCAGCAAAGTATTGCGATTGATCACACTGGCGCCGGTTTGGGTTTGCAGGGCTGGGTTGGTTTACCGACAGCTTCTCGTTCATCGGCGGATCAACAATTTTTTTATGTGAATGGACGAGCAATCAAGGATAGATTGGTAGCGCATGCTGTGCGCCAAGCTTATTCCGATGTATTGTTTCACGGGCGCCATCCAAGTTTCGTGTTGTTTTTAACGCTCGATCCGCGCCGGGTTGATGTGAACGTGCATCCCGCCAAGCACGAAGTGCGTTTTCGTGATGGGCGTCTGGTGCATGATTTTATTTATCGCACCCTGCATGAAGCCTTATCCGGTGCGCGTGCCGGTGCGGTGGCAAGTCGGGTCGAGACCATCGGCAGCTATGCACTTAATGAAACGGCGCCGGCTCAATCAGGCCTGGGCTTGCCGGTGCGTGAAGTACCGGCAGCGAATTATCTTTCGCAATATGCCTCGTTGTATCGCGCACCAAGTTCTACCAGTGCCCCTTTGCAAATACCTGCTGCCGACGAGACACAAGCTCCGCCTTTAGGTTTTGCCCTGGCGCAATTGCATGGCATTTTCATTTTGTCGGAAAACGAACAGGGTTTGATTCTGGTCGATATGCATGCGGCGCACGAACGCATTACCTACGAG
>JBOHYH010000058.1:0-1886 GCA_050737775.1 Arenimonas sp. | reverse complement strand
CGATAGGACTTGACGCCGAAAAACACCATCAAGAATGCCAGAACCATCGTGGTGTAACCGATAATGGCACCCTTGTCGAAACCGATCTGATCCTGGAACGGAATGGTGATTAACATCATCACCGATAGAATGGCGCCGGCAATAAGTCCGAAGGTAAGTACTATCTTTCGCATAAAAACTCCCGCTTGGTTCAAGGAAGGCCAATTCAAACCCTTGGCGCTGTTTAGCGCGTCACCCGAAAGGATGATATTGAACAGATTGTGGATCAATCATACGAAAGTTGCAGGTCCGCGGGCCCGAAACAGGCAAGGACGAATACTTTCTTCAGGGAATGAGTCGAAGTTGTTTCGCCAATTGCACGGCCTGTGTCCGCCGTTGCACGCCAAGCTTGTCGAATACCCGACTTGAATGTGTCTTGACCGTGTTCTCGCTGACGAACAGGCGCGCGGCAATTTCTTTATTGCTCAGCCCTTCAGCGATCAACTCGAGAATTTCGAGCTCGCGTGGCGTAATTCCCAGCGATTCCAGTTTGCTCTCATCGCGCTCGAAATTAACCGGCACAGGCACCTCGACCTCGCGTACGACAATGGTTTCTTTATGGCGTGTGAGCCTGAGACCAAGCCAGAGGCCAAAACCGGCAAAAACCGCCGCCACTAAACCTCCGTAGATTTCTACCGAGTGCTCCAGCACCAACCAACGGTATTCGATGAATTTGAGTCCGGCGATAAGAACGCCGCCAAGCAGGCCATAAAGCAATACGTGTTTGTACATGTTTCATCCTGCAGGCCGAAAACGCGTGATTGTAGGGGCGTTGCTTGCTGCGCCCGAAGCTCGTCGAGACGTTTGGACGCAGCAAGCAGCGCCCCTACGATTTGTTTTTTGTGGCCATTTTTTTACGGTCAATCTTCTGCCGACCGGGCTTCGGCCAATAACTGGCGAACCAGATTTTGCTGGTCGTTCAAAAATTCGACCCCTGCACGGCCCTCGGCAATACGCACGACACGGCCCTCGATTTCGATACTTTGCTCACCGGCCAGCAGAAAACGCAAACGAACAGCAGAACCCACTGTCACGTCGTCAGGCAGATTCCACTCCAGTGCAGCACCACCTTCAGAAAGATCGATGACGGCAGTGGCAGGCGCAGTCGTAGCCACGACAGCCGATAAGTTCACACGGCGGCGTGGATATTGCCTTTTGTCGAAACGCGTCATGCTGCCATGGTGCCGCAGGTTCCAGCCCCGCGCAATGGGCAACGCCGAGATGTTTATTTATCAAATGCCGCATCTGAAATAAACCGCAGACCGACACCGGCCTCGGTCTGTATGTAACGCGGTGCAGCCGCGTCATCACCCAGTTTGGTCCGCAACTTGGCGACCAGTATTCGCAAATAGTGGGTATCTTCCTCATGGCTAGGCCCCCAGAGTTCGCGCAGCAATTGCGGCTGGGTAACAACTCGCCCGGAATGGCGCATCAATAAATTCAGCAAAGACCATTCCTTGCGGCTCAAGGCAACCATTTCGCCATGACGTGTAATTTGCCGCCGCGCCAAATCAATTTTCAATACACCGTCATCGAAAATGGCTGCCTGATCTTCTTCCGGTTTTAGTCGCAATAGTGCACGCAGGCGAGCCGACAATTCCTGCACGCCGAAAGGCTTGGTGACGTAATCGTTTGCGCCGGCATCGAGTGCTTTTACTTTTTCAGCTTCGCCCGAGCGCACCGACAAGACAATCACCGGCACCGATGACCAGGCACGCAATTCACGCAATACATCGTGACCATCCAGATCGGGCAAGCCCAAATCCAGAATTACTGCGTCGGCTCCTCGGCTTGCCAGCGTTTCCAAACCGGCGGCGCCATTTTCCGCCTCCAGAACTTCATAACCC
>JBOHYH010000057.1:0-7931 GCA_050737775.1 Arenimonas sp. | reverse complement strand
GCGCAGCAAGCAGGCGCCCCTACGGTTAATTCTGTCGCAGGTTTTGGGCGCAGCAAGCAAGCGCCCCTACGGTCACATCGCGCCTGCTACTGCCTTGATACGCGCGCGCCGCATGGCTTCGTTGATTTGTGGGCCCTGTAATCCGGTGCTGTCGATATCCTTGAAGTTTACCGACATGGCCGCTGCATGAAGTTTGTTGAGCAAGGCTCGCGATGGGTACGCAGTATTTTGCAGTCCGAGACGGCCACGTTTATCAGCTTCGCAAACCAGTCCGAGTTGATCAATGCGCTCGGGTTTTCTGAAACCATCGCAGCGAGCAATTAAGTCATGCACGGTGCTGGCTTTCATTTCATCAAGCCGGTGAATATTCAAATGTTCACGGCAGACGATGAGGGCCAGATCTCGGTAATCAACCGGTACTTTGAAGCGCTCGCAAAGTTCAGTCAGTGGTTTGAGGCCACTCTTCTCATGACCGATATGCTTTGGCAAATCTTCTTTCGGCGACAGGGCTTTGCCAAGATCGTGCGTCAATGCCGCGAAACCGATCAGGGCATTGCGTGGCGCGAGTTGAGCCGCCATGTCACACACCATTTGTGTGTGAAGGCCGGCATCCACCTCGGGATGAAATTCGATCCGTTGCGGTATGCCGAACAGGGCATCAATTTCCGGGAACAATATTTCCAACGCACCGCAATCATGCAAGGTCTGGATGAAGGCGGAAGGCCGTGGTTCTTCGAGCGCGCGTTTCAGTTCCTGCCAGACACGTTCCGGTACAAGTGCATCGACTTCACCATTTGCCACCATCAGCCGCATCAATTCGATGGTTTCGGACGCGATACTGAAGCCCAGTTCGGCAAAGCGCGCCATAAAGCGCGCAGCCCGCAAAATGCGAACCGGATCTTCGGCGAACGCGGGTGAAACATGACGCAGGATTTTATTTTGAATGTCCTGTCGGCCATTGAATGGATCAAACAAAGTTCCATTTTCATCCTGCGCAATCGCATTCACGGTAAAGTCGCGACGAATTAAATCCTGCTCCAACGTCACATCGGCATCGGTGTGAAAAACGAAGCCGTGATAACCCGCCGCAGTTTTCCGTTCGCTGCGTGCGAGTGCATATTCTTCCTTGCTTTCTGGATGCAGGAACACCGGGAAATCCTTTCCGACCGGCTGGAACCCGAGTGACAGCATTTTATCCGGTGTGGCACCGACGACAACGTAATCGCGGTCGCCGGCCGTGCGTCCGAGCAAAGCGTCACGAACGGCACCGCCCACCAGATAGGTTTTCATTTGCAGGTGTATTGGGCCAGTAATGCCAGAATTTCCTTGGTCGAATCACCGCGGCCAAAGGTGCGACGGATTGGTTCGATCTGGCTGGAAATATGCAGCGCTAATTCCGATTCCATATCGAAATGACCGGCGTTCTCGAAAGTGAACATGACGATACTGCGGTAGGGAATATTCAAATACTCGACTTTGCTGCCGGTAATGCCCTGCTTGTTCGACAGAATTAAACGGCGATCGGTGAAGACAAATAAATCACGAATGACAGCATAAGCCTTGACCAATTGCTCGTCCGGGGCGAGTAGCGGACCAAATTCTTTCTGCAATTTTTCAAGATCGCGTTCGCTGGCATTGCCCAGCAGTTGGTCTAACAGTCCCATTGTCTAACTCCTAGCGGTCCGCACGATTGCGGTCATAGCGTGCCTGACGATCATTGCCATGCCCGAGAATATCGGGAAGGATTTCCTGCACGCGCGTTGGTTTGATGTTCAAACGGTAAAGACCATCGACGCCGCCGACTGAATCGGTCAGTAGCGAACGGAAGTTATCGGATGAAAAAGGTTTTCCCGGCATAAAATCAAAAACGAAGGCCTGCATGCGGCCAACGATGTCGGGCAGGGGAATGATGACGGTATTCAGACCGAGTTGCTGTGCCGACATGCGGACGATTTCTTTCAGTGTGAAAACTTCGCTGCCATAGAGTTCGTAAACTTCGCCGATGGTTTTCTTGTCGGCAAGTGCTTGTCGGAAAGCCTGTACCACATCGCCGATATACACCGGCGCGAATTTTGCATCGGCTCGTGCGAGTGGCATGACCGGGGCAAGTTTCAGCAATTGGCCAAAGCGGGTAAACAGGCCGTCACCGCTACCAAAAATAACCGAGGGTTCAAAAATGGTCCAGTCCAAACCGGATTGCTTGACGGCTTGTTCGGCTTCACCACGTGATTTCAAATAATAACTTTCGCCACGTCCGGCATTGAGCGAACTCATTTGCAGCAAACGATTTACGCCGACATTTTTACAGGCCTGAATTAGCGTTTGTGTCAGTTCGACATGTGCGCGATGGAAGCCGCGGCCGTTATCACCTTTTTCGTTCAAGATGCCGACCAGATTGATGACGGCATCGGCGCCGGTGATGGCCGATTGCAATTTTTCCGGATCGTAAACATCGGCATTGATTTGCTTGACCGTCGGTGGCAGCAAACGCAGCAGATGAGCATTCAAGTTACGGCTTAATACCGTAATGGCGTGCCCATCTTGTTGCAGACGTCTGACTAATGCGCGGCCGACAAATCCGGTGGCGCCAAGGATGACAATTTGTAAAGGCATTAGAGTGGTTTCACTGTAGAAGGTGTCGGGCAAACAAAAGCGCGGCGCTGTGTTTGGTTAAAGCGACCCAGCATGCGGTCGGTCAACGAGGTCGCGCTTCGATCCAGTCGCCAATCGTATACCACGCTAAAGGCCAAGACACGCGAAACATAGTCGCGGGTTTCCTTGTAGGGAATGGTTTCAATCCAGAAATCCGTTTCGAGCGATGGACGCGCATCTTTCCAGCGCGAAATAGGCGCGGGCCCCGCGTTGTAGGCCGCAATCGCAAGATAGGGAAAGCCATCGTAGCGATCGAGCATTTGTCGCAGATAGGCAGTGCCGAGCGTAATGTTGGTTTCAGGCTCGTACAAACTATCACCGCCACGCCAGGGCATGCCAAGTCGTGCCGATACCTGCGCACCCGTGCCGGGCAGGATTTGCATCATGCCACGGGCATCGGCACCCGAACGCGCGCGCGGCATGAAAATACTTTCGGCACGTGTTTGTCCGGCCACCCAGGAAGGGTCGAGTGAATTGATTTTTGCCTGTTCGCGTAAATGGCGTTCGTGATGCAAAGGAAAACGCAGCGAGTAATACTGCAAATCCGTCGGCGTGTTGCCGATGGAAAATACTGCGCGGTCGTACCAGTTTTCTTCCAGGGCGAGGGCAATCGCCACTTTCTTTTCTTCGGCCGTATAGCTGTCCAGCGCCGCATTCAATTCCTTCAATGCGAAGTTGACGCGATCAATGGCGAATAATTCAAATGCGCGGACTATGCGGCCATCGTTGGCAACTTTCTGTCTCACCTCTCGGTTACTGCTTGGCTCCAAAGGGCAGAGCGTATAGGGTTGATTCAAACGGTCAGCCGCCAGCCAGCCATGGAAATTCGCGCTTTGTGCCGCCTTGCCAAATAATATTTTCGCCGATTCTTTCTGGTTCAGGCGTTCACGCAAACGCCCTTCAAAATATTGGTATTGCGAGCTGTTGCGTTGAGTGGGTCCCATTTTTTCGATGCCGGCAAGCGCAGCAACATCGTCGCCACGACTCATGGCTTCGCGTACTCGCCACTCATGCAGTTTCTCATCGTAGGCAACTTCCGGCACAGCATTAAGTCGTTGTGCTGAATTGGCACCGTAAGAAGCAACAGTCCATAGCGCGACTTCATTCAGCACGCGACCACGCTCGTTATCCAGCAAGCCAAGTGTCGTGGTCACAGTGGGGAGCTGTGTTTCGGCGGCATCGGGATTGCGTTTTGCCAAGCGAACCAGACCCTGCACGGCCACCTGTCGACTACGTGGCGTACGCGGCCATGTGTTGTAACGCGCATGTGGGGCGTCGATAAAATCGGCATAGCTGCGCGCCAGTAATGTTTCGTCGGACGGAAGTGCCAGCGCCAGTGCACGCATCAAAGCGGTTTGATTTTGTGCCGCCGCCAGATCAATGCGCTGCCAACGAAGATTGCTGTCGAGTTTGCCCGACTGGGTCAAACGCAGAAATACGGCATCACATAAATTGGCTAAGGATTTTCCGTTCAACCAGATTTTTTGTGCATCGCGCACCCAGGCATCATCGAGCTTGTTTTGTGCCATGCGGGCATTCAGGTCGGCGCATTGCAAGTCGGCGTCATCACTGCCTTTATAAAAGCGGGAAAAATTACCCCAGTCTTTCTGGCCGCTTAAATAATTCAGATACGCATTGCGCAACCAATCACCCGCTGCCATCGAGTTGTAGCGTTGCAGCAGGGTCTCGATCTCTTTCTGGTCGTTCAGAGTGATGGTTTTTGCATTCAGACGTTTTTTGAACGACAACACTTCGAGCCAGGAGAATAAAGGGTGTCCGGCGAAATTATTGCGATCCTGGAGTGTCAGTTCGTCGCGCTCGCTTGCAAGAAGAGCTGCTTGAATGTTGCCGCGCTGATCTTTCCATTCGTTTGCTTGTGCCGTCGCCGCGAATAAGCACGTGGCCGTGAAAATAGTTATGATGATTTTTTTCATAGCAACAGTTTAACCGATGCCATCTAAAATACTGCGTGAACAGGCAGCTAATCATGGGATTTGAATGGTTTCTGTATCCGCTTGCAGGAATATTGGCAGGCTTGATGGCAGGTCTGTTGGGAGTGGGTGGTGGTCTGATCCTGGTGCCGATTCTGGTGTTTCTTTTGCCGCATCAGGGAGTCGCCGATACGAGCGTAATGCCGATGGCATTGGCGACATCACTTGCGGGTATTTTTCTAACGGGTATTTCTTCCGCATACGCACATCACAAGCGCGGTGCCGTTTTATGGACAACAACCGGATGGTTGGCGCCCGGACTATTGATCGGTGCTGCGCTGGGTGGCATTTTTGCAGTTCAACTCGAAGCGCGAACTTTGAAAATAGCGGTTGCGGTGTTTTGTCTTTTGGTGGCAGTACAAATGTTGTCGGGTTGGCCTAGGCCGGCTGTCAGGGATGCAAGCCGACCAGCTCGTGGCCCGCTTTACAGCCTTGCGGGCACGGTGATTGGCTTTGTTTCTTCCATTGTCGGTATAGGCGGCGGCAGCCTGACGGTTCCTTTATTGGTGACCCGGGGCATTGCTCCAGTTCGGGCAGTGGCGACTTCCAGTGCCTGCGGTATTGTTATAGCGCTCTCTAGCGCCCTGACCTATGCCAGTTTGAGTCCGGCGACTGGCATGCCTGTCGGAACCGTGGGTTTCGTGAATATACCGGTCGCATTGTTAATCGCCGTTGCCTCGATGCTGTCCGCTCCACTCGGCGCGAAATGGTCCCATCGGCTTCCGGCCCAGCGCTTGAAGCAGATTTTTGCCGGTTTTTTGCTGCTTGTTGCCGCCATTTTGGCGAATCATGCCCTTTGAGACTTGTGTTCTTTTCACATTTTGTTTACAAGTTGTAACAGCCCTCCATATTCGAGAGTGCTATTCCGTCTCCTGTTCCATTTAACCTGCTGGGGATTCAAAAATGAAACCACGAAATCAAAAACACTTAAGTGTTGCGGTACGTACTGCTTTATTGCTGGCGGCTCTACCTTTTACTGTCCAGGCGCAAGAAGCGTCCGCACCAACCAAAACCCTCGATTCTGTCCAGGTCACCGGCTCCCGCATCAAGCAAGCTGATGCCGTGACGCAATCACCCGTTGCCGTCATAACCCGTGCACAAATCGAAAAAACCGGTGTTACCTCGGTCGGCGAGTTATTGCAACAAGTGACCGGTGGTGGCTCGGCCCTGAATGCCAAATTCAACTCCTCGGGTAACTTCGGTTATCCAGCGAACGGCGGCGGTATCGGTGCCGGCTCTGCACAGGTGGATTTACGGCATCTTGGAGCGCAGCGTGTTCTCGTTCTGGTCGATGGTATTCGCTGGGTCAATGAATCTTCAGCCTCCGGTGTCTCGGGCAGTGCCGATCTCAACACCATTCCACTGGCTGTCATCGAACGAATTGAAATTCTGGAAGACGGTGCTTCTGCCATTTATGGTTCGGATGCCATCGGCGGTGTAGTCAACATTATTACCCGCAAAAAATTTGACGGCACGGCGGTGCATGCCAAATTCGGCCAATATGACAAAGGCGGCGACACGACCGATGTAAGCATTACTTATGGCAATAGCAGTGATGAACATTCAATCGTGTTCGGTGCCAGCTATTACAAACAAAATTCCATCAGTTCCAACGCGTATGAACAATCCCGATTCCCGGTTCCGGGTGGTGGCTTGGCGTATGGTAGTTCGGCTACACCTCAGGGTCGTTTCACCTTTTGTGACCCGGCACGTCCGGTGGGTTCCTATGGTTCCTGCTCGGCAAGCCAGGAGTTTTTCTACGACATCACCCTGAACAATGGTACGACCACTCCAAGCTGGAACCCGGCCAATCCATCGGCAGGCAGCTACCACGACTTTAGTGGTGCAGATCGCTTTAATTATTCTGTTTTCAATTTGTTGCTGACGCCCTCCGAACGCTGGAGCCTGTTCGCCAATGCCGATTACGACATCAGCGAAACACTCAGCATTCATACCAAGGTAATGTTCAATAACCGTAGCTCAACCAATCAGGCTGCACCTGAACCGATTTTTGTTGGTCCTTATGCAGGTACCGGTGGTATTGCCGACACGATTTTTATCAGCCGGCTTAACCCGTTTAATCCGTTCGGAATCGATCTGGATCCGAACAGCAATTTCGGTTGGGTGACGCGTCGTCCGGTTGAAGTGGGTCCGCGTATTTTCGAACAGGATGTCAATACCTGGTACTTCAACATCGGTCTTGATGGCACGATCGGCAAATTCGATTGGGACATGAATTACGTCCATACCGAAAACTCGGCCGAACAAACTTTCTACAATGGCTACAACATGGCGAATATCAGGCTGGCTTTGGGTACTCCGGCTGCCTGTGCCGCTGTGGCGGGCTGTACGCCGCTGGATTTGTTTGGCGGCCAAGGCCGTCCTATGACCGCCGCAATGGTCAATTGGATTCGCGCCACCCAACACGATAGCAGTGAACAGATTCTGGATATCTTCTCGACCAATATCACCGGCGATCTGTTCAGTGTGGGTGATCGTTCGGCAGGTTTCGCGGCAGGTCTTGAACACCGTCGTTACAAAGGCGAATTTAGCCCCGATCCATTGCGTCAAACCGGCGAATCGCAAGACTCCTTCGCTGCACCAGTTTCGGCAAGTTACAACGTAAGCGAAATTTATGCCGAGTTGAATATTCCATTGGCTGAAACATTCGATGTCAGCGCTGCGTTGCGTTATTCGGATTACAGCAACTTCGGCGGCGCCACGACGGGTAAAGTGGGTTTCCGCTGGCAGCCGATTGAAGACTTTGTTTTACGCGGTACCTACTCGCAAGGTTTCCGTGCGCCGAACATTGGCGAGTTGTATGGTTTGACTCAATTCGGTGCTGTTTTGGTCGACCCTTGCGGACCCGGCAATGGTACGGTGGTAGTTGACGCAGGTGACGGCCTTAACACTACGCCACTGGAAACCGCCTGCCGTGCCCAAGGCGTACCCAATGGGTTCCAGCAGGCCAATCAACAAATCACTACCTTTACTGGCGGCAATCCAAATCTGAGCCCGGAAGAATCCAAAAGCTATACCTTTGGCTTGGTTTACAGCCCGACTTGGGCAGAAGGCTTGTCATGGTCGGATCGCATGGATTTTGAGTTGAGTTATTACAACCACAAGATCGGTGGCGCTATTCAAGCACGCGACTTACAGGCTCTATTGAACGCTTGCTTGGCAGCTGGCGGAACGACTGCTTCACTCTGCTCACCATTTACACGGCCTGCGAGCGGCGGTGGCAATCTAGCACCCCCGAATAACTTTCTAGATAACCTCGGCGAGATT
>JBOHYH010000056.1:0-1147 GCA_050737775.1 Arenimonas sp. | reverse complement strand
GTGCCATGACTAAAATCATTGAGGAGTCAGGGGCTCAACCAGACAGCGCCAATGCGGTTTTAGCAGAATTCAAGGTTATGACCAATCGGACGGTAAAACCGACAATCGTATCAGAGCAAGAACTCATCTTCGAAGGCAATCGCAATGATGCCTTGACCAGCTTAGCCGGATCGATGCGCGCCAGGGGCATGGATACAGATGCAATTCTCGCCGCGCTTCAGGTGCACAACCAAAAAAGGTGCGAACCTCCTTTGGAGGAAGCCGAAGTTGCTGTCATTGCTCGGAGTGTTGGGAGATACAAGCCGGATGATAGAAAGCAAAACAATCAACCATCTTGTTTCGTTCAAAAAGACAAAAAACCAGCGAGTAATTCCATAGTTGCTGAATTGTTGTCTGAATCACTATGCGAAGCAATTGCTTACGATTCGTTTACGGGTAATTGGTATGTATTTGTTGGAACGCATTTTCAAGTCGGGTCTGCGAATGCTAAATCAATCATGCTGGATAGGTTGGACGAATTCATGAATCCGATCGGTTACAGCCACGCTTATGCGAATGGCATTTGGGCGCTAATGTCAGAACGTAATTCCTTGCTGTTGCCACAATTCGATAGGCAAGAAAATGCGATCCCGTTTCTGAACGGAATACTGAATATTGAAACAAACAAGCTGGAACCAACAACACCGCAACATTCGTTAACCTGGGTTATTCCGCACGCTTATGTTGAAACATCTAACTGTACAAGATTCTTGGAGTGGGCAGAGGATGCGCTGGGGGACAAAGAACAAACCGAATTGTTGCGGGCTTTTATCAATGCCTGTCTTCTACAACGTTATGATTTGCAAGTATTTTTAACGTTTTTAGGTCCTGGGGGAACAGGGAAGTCCACATTTTTGAGGATTTTGTTTGCCTTGGTCGGGCCAATGAATTGCGTTACAACCAATTTGGAGTCCATGGAAAAGAATCAATTCGAAACTAGCCGATTGCACGGCAAAAAACTTACCGCGATTATGGATGCTGGTCGGTACATTGGATCTGTGGATGTCCTGAAGTCGATTACAGGTGGAGATTTTGTGCGTTACGAACGCAAATATCGCAATGCCGAAGAAGGGTTCATATATAAAGGAATGGTTGTAATCGCGTCAAA
>JBOHYH010000055.1:0-11447 GCA_050737775.1 Arenimonas sp. | reverse complement strand
GCGCCTTTAGGCGCGAAAAATCACTCGCGCCTAAAGGCGCTCCTACGATCACATAAAAAAAGCCCCGATACATCGGGGCTTTTTTTGTTTCTATTCAAACTCGGATTAACGCTTGTCGATTGCCAAGTAATCGCGAGTATCGGAACCAGTATAAATCTGGCGCGGACGGCCGATTTTGTTTTCCGGATCGGTTTGTTGTTCCAGCCAATGTGAAACCCAGCCCGCGGTACGCGCAATGGCGAACATGACGGTGAACATTTCGGTCGGAATACCAAGCGCTTTGTAAATGATGCCGGAATAGAAATCGACGTTCGGATACAGCTTGCGTTGAATGAAATACTCATCTTTCAATGCCGCTTCTTCCAGACGCATGGCGACTTCCAGCAAGGGATCGTTGACGCCGAGTTCGGTCAAGACTTCGTGGCACATTTCGCGAATGATTTTCGCGCGTGGATCGAAGTTTTTGTAGACGCGATGACCAAAACCCATCAGGCGGAAACCCGATTCCTTGTCTTTGGCTTTGTCGATGGCACTGCTGACGTTTTCCGGGCGACCGATTTCGGTCAGCATTTCCAACACGGCTTCGTTGGCGCCGCCGTGTGCAGGGCCCCACAACGCAGCCACACCGGCAGCCACGCAAGCATAAGGATTTGCACCAGTCGAGCCGACCAGACGCACAGTCGAGGTCGAAGCATTTTGTTCGTGATCGGCATGCAGGATGAACAACAGATCCAATGCTTTGGCCGCAACCGGTTTCATCACCAACGGCTCACTCGGCACTTCAAACATCATGTGCAGAAAACGATCGACGTATTCAAGATTATTGCGCGGATAGCGAATTGGCCAACCAATCGAATAACGATGGCAGGCGGCGGCAATGGTCGGGACCTTGGCCAGCAAACGGATCGCGGCCAGACGACGCTGCTCGGGGTCTTCCAGATCCAGATCACCGTGATAGAACGCAGCGAGTGAACCGAGCATGCCGGTCATCATCGCCATCGGATGCGCATCGTGGCGGAAGCCGTAAAGGAAGGTGCGGAAAGCTTCGTGCATCATGGTGTGATGCGTCACTTCGTGTTCGAAAGCGGCGAATTGCTGTGCGTTCGGCAAGTGGCCGTGCATCAGCAAATACGAGACTTCAGAGAAGTTGGAATGTTTTGCCAGTTGCTCGATTGGATACCCGCGATACATCAGGATACCGGCATCACCGTCGATATAGGTGATTGCGCTACGGCAGCTGGCCGTCGACATGAAGCCAGGGTCGTAAGTAAAGTTGCCCGTTTCTTTGTAGAGTTTGCCGATGTCGATGCAATCCGGACCCAGGGTGCCGGAATGAACAGGGAGCTCGACGTTTTTATCGCCGGCGTTAAGGGTGACGCTCTTGTAATCGGACACGGCAGGCTCCTGGTGTTCAATGCTGTTGATGTGAATGACGGCGCATTACGCCCGTAAGCGCCAAGACGCGAAGTATCTCATAGCGGCATGACATTCGTCAGTCATGGACTTGTGAACTTGTGCAATATTCCATCTTTGTAACGCAACAGCGAGCATGCAAATAAAAACGGCCACCCTGGGGTAGCCGTTTTCGAAACATGTTGCGATACGATTATTCGGCAGCAGGTGCTGCGGTTTCTGCATCGGCTTTGGCATAGCGCTTGCGGAATTTATCCACACGACCGCCGGTATCAACCGTCTTTTGCTTGCCGGTGTAGAACGGGTGCGATGCCGAAGAAATTTCCACTTTGATCAGCGGGTATTCTTGGCCGTCTTCCCATTTAATGGTTTCTTTGCTGCCCAAGGTCGACTTGGTCAGAAAGGCAAAGCCAGCAGCCGTGTCTTGAAACACAACAGCGCGGTAATTTGGATGGATATCTGCTTTCATGGGGAATTCCGTGAACGAACGCGTGAGAAAAGAGGACTATTTTAGCCGGTTGCCCACCCTTTCTGCAAGTCAAAGCCATTAGAAATCAGGGGACCCCGAGCGCATCACGGATTTTGGCCTCAAACAGTGCCTGTGGATAAGTCATCAAAATACGGGCATTGGCAGGTTTTCCGCAGCGCTGAGCCCAATCGACCGGGGTGGCTCCCCGGCTCACATGTCCCTCGGTTTCGACTGTAATGCAGCGGGTTTCGGTCTTTTCTATCGATTCCGGATACAAGGCTGCGACCATGGCCAGTGCATCAGCCGAGTGCCAGTGCAAGCCACGCTTCCCTTCCGACCAAGCCCGGGTTTTGCGCGAGATGGCGTCATAAAAGGCGGCCCGGTGATCACCATCAGTCAGCCAGGATTCGAAATCGGTATGCAGGAAGCCGTGACGCAAAACGGCCTCCCAATCGACGATATCCATCATTGGAAAGGCGTCAAAGCTAACTTTTGCCGCTTCAGGGTCGAAAGCGATATTGAATTCGGCCGAAATCGACGTATTGCCTTGCCCGGTAACTGCACCGCCCATCACCACGACGCGCTTGATGCGTTTCGGTAATTCCGGATCCATCCGCAAAGCCAGTGCGATATTGGTCAGCGGTCCAAGCGTAATCAGAACCAATTCACCGGCATATTCTTTTGATAAGCGGATTATTGCGTTGACGGCATGCTCCGCTTCCGGCATTTGTGAGACGGGCTCGTAGCCAATATCGCCGAAACCATCAAGGCCATGCACATAGGCTGCGTCTTCCGCGGCATGTACCAAGGGCACCGGGCAACCGGCGTAAACCGGAATATTCACTTTCGCCACTTCGCAAAGCTTCAGGGCATTGGCAACTGTGTGCTGCAAACCAACATTCCCGGCAGCAATGGTCAACGCCTTGATCTCGTGATCTGGCGAGTTGAATGCCATCAATAAAGCCAGAGCATCATCAACGCCGGGATCAGTATCAATTAAAAGCGGGATTTTTTTAGTCATGGCCGGATTATAAGCATTTGTATGTCTTCATTTGTGGGCCTGTTTCAACAGCGACGGAGCTTATCTGCGTTGAAGTTTGTCCATGGGAGCGTCCGTGACTGCCATGGATGGCAGGAATGCCGGAAATGCCGGAGCATTTTCCGGCAAGGCGCGAAAAATCTCACCAGACCTGTCGCGCCTGACGGACGCTCCAACGAGAGATTCCAACGCAATCTATTTGCTCAAGCTCCGGCAAATTTCGCCGCACTACCGACCCATCGATCAACCACTTTATCGGCAATCTCGGGTGTTTCCTGCAGCAAGACTTCGGCCACGCGATGCACGATCGGCAACAGCGCAGCATCACGGCTCAAATCGGCAATGCGAAAACCCGCGATACCGGTTTGCCGCGTACCCAGCAATTCACCCGGCCCGCGCAACTCCAGATCTTTTTCGGCAATCACGAAACCATCGGTGGTTCTGCGCATCACGTCCAAGCGTTCGCGGGCCATTTGCGAGAGCGGCGATTTATAAAGCAACACGCAACTCGATGCCTGTGCGCCACGACCTACACGTCCGCGAAGCTGGTGCAATTGTGCCAAGCCAAGTCGCTCGGCATTTTCGATCACCATTAAACTCGCATTCGGCACATCGACACCAACCTCGATAACGGTGGTAGCCACCAGCAAATCCAATTCGCCGGCCTTGAATTTCGCCATCACGCTTTGTTTGTCGACCGGCTTCATGCGACCATGCAATAAGGCAATGCGAATGCCGAGCAAGTTCAATTGCAATTGTTCGAACGTGGACTGGGCAGACTGCGCCTGTACTTCTTCGCTTTCATCAATCAAGGTACAAACCCAATAGACTTGCCGTCCGTCCTTGCAGGCGGCGCGAATGCGTTCAGTGACCTCTTCGCGTCGTTGATCGCTGATCGCTACCGTTTGCACCGGCGTACGACCCGGCGGCATTTCGTCGATTACCGACACATCCAGATCGGCATAGGCCGACATCGCCAAGGTGCGCGGAATCGGCGTTGCGGTCATGATTAATTGATGCGGCACTTTTTCGCCATCGCTACCTTTGTCACGCAATGCCAAGCGTTGATGCACACCGAAGCGGTGCTGCTCATCAACGACAACCAATGCCAGTGAATGAAAAATGACTTTTTCCTGCATCAAGGCATGCGTGCCGACAATCATTTGCGCTTCGCCCGACGCCAGTTGCGCCAATGCTGCTGCACGGGCTTTGCCGGTCACTTTGCCGGCCAGCCACATGACATTGATGCCAAGAGGTTCAAACCATGCACGGAAATTATTCAGATGCTGCTCGGCCAATAATTCCGTCGGTGCCATCAATGCGACTTGTTTGCCTGCTTCAATTGCGCGTAACGCCGCCAAGGCAGCGACTACGGTTTTGCCACTGCCGACATCGCCCTGCACCAGGCGCAACATTGGCACCGGTTCCAGCATATCTTTACTGACTTCTGCGAATACGCGTTGCTGCGCCTTCGTCAAGGTATAGGGCAATGCCTTCTCCAGCTTTTTCTGGAATACGCCTTTGCTTTTTATCGCCAGCGCACCATGCGAACGCAAGGCAATTCGCTGACGCTGCAAACTCAAATGATGCGCGAGCATTTCTTCCAACGCCAGACGCTTGATGGCCGGATGCTGACCAGAGCGCAAATCATCAATCGTGGTTTCCGCCGGTGGACGATGCGCGGTGATCAGAGCTTCGCGCAAACTGGGCAGTTTCAATTCATCGCAAATTTTTTTCGGCAGCAATTCGAGCTCGGCGGCAGGCGGCAAGCGTCGCAAGGCTTCGTCGACCAGTTTGCGAATGGTCTGCGGACCTAGACCTTCGATGCTCGGATAGACCGGATCAAGCCTGTCATGCAAAGGCGTTTCATCACTATCGAGTAAAAAACGATAACTCGGATGCACCATTTCCAGACCATGCGCACCTGGCCTGGCGTCGCCATAACAACGAATACGGCGGCCGACAATAAATTGCTGCGCCTGCGCGCCGCTGAAATGAAAAAAGCGAATCGTCAGTGTCGAGCGTGAATCATCACCAATGGCGACCCGCAAAATCGGCCGATAACGAAAGCCGCGCTCGACTGCTTCAACACGGCCTTCAATCTGTGCCGCTTCGCCAGGAATTAAATCGTGAATACTGGAAAGCTTCGTGCGGTCTTCATAACGCAAGGGCAAATGCAGCCATAAATCTTGCAAGGTGACCAAGCCGCGGACAGTTAATTTTTCGGCAATTTTCGGCCCAACGCCCGATAACGTGGACAAGCGTACTTCGCCGGCTGGCGTTAGGTTTGTTTCAAGACTGGAGGGAGTTCGTGCCAAGCAAACCTTCTGAAAATCTAATCGATAAAAAACCACCGTCTTCCCCGAATGCTGTTATCGGGGACCCAGCGACTTCATGCATCAAAGCAAAGACACTGGGTTCCCGCCTGCGCGGGAATGACGAATGGAATAGCGATAAAAAATCACCGTCTTCCCCGAATGCTCTTATCGGGGACCCAGCGACTTCATGCATCAAAGCAAAGACACTGGGTTCCCGCCTGCGCGGGAATGACGAATGGATTAAGGAATGCATCATCAATGGCTTAACTGATAACCATCACGGCATCGATTTCCACTTGTGCGCCACGCGGCAGACCTTTCACTTCGATAGTTGAGCGTGCCGGATAAGGCGCCTGGAAATATTCCGCCATTACTGCATTCACTTCGGCAAAATCTTTCAGATCGATCAAGTAAATACCAACGCGTGCGATATCGTCGAATGTGCCGCCAGCGGCATCACAAACCGCTTTCAGATTATCGAATACGCGACGGGTTTGCGTAGCAATATCGCCTTGCACCAGTTCGCCTTTCGCCGGATCAAGTGGCACTTGCCCGGAAAAATAAACAGTATTCCCCATGCGGACCGCTTGCGAGTATGGACCGATGGCCGATGGAGCAGAATCGGAATGGATGGCGATGCGTGGCATAAAAAACTCCGCGAGAGAGGGTCAGGATAAAATATCGGTTGTCGAAGGTATGTCAGATATTCATGTGCATTTGCGTAGGGAAAAATTACTCACCCGCCGCGCTCATCACGCACAATCGCATCCACCGCTGCAATCGCCGTCATATTCACCACGCGTCGTACTGTTGCTGAGGCGGTCAGTACATGTGCCGGTTTTGCCAGCCCCATGAGAATCGGACCAACGCCAACGCCATCCGTCATCGCACGCAATAAATTATAGGTCGCGTTGGCCGCATCGAGATTCGGCAATACCAGCAAATTGGCGCTGCCGGATAAACGCGAATTCGGGAAAATACGCGAACGCATTTCTTCCATCAAGGCGACATCCATATGCATCTCGCCTTCGACTTCGAGCTTCGGCGCTTTATGATGCAATATCGCGAGTGCATCGCGCATTTTTTGTGCGCTCGGGGTATCACTGGAACCAAAATTGGAATGGCTGATCAAGGCCGCTTTCGGCTTGATGCCGAACAGGTTCAGACGATAAGCCGCCTGCATCACCGATTCGGCAATCTGCTCGGCATTCGGATCGGCCTGCACATGGGTGTCAACAAAAAAGAACACCCCTTTGTCATTCAATACTGCCGACATGGCCGACAAACCATTGACGCCGGCTTCCACGCCTAGAATTTCTTTCACGTATTTCAGTTTTCGCACATAACGGCCAACCACGCCGCAGAGCATCGCATCGGCTTCACCGCGTTTAACCATCAGGGCGGCAATCACCGTGTCGCGGGCGCGTACCACCGCTTTCGCGGCGGCTGGTGTAATTCCCTTGCGCTCCATCAACTGGTGATAAAGCTGCCAGTAATCATTGAAGCGCGGGTCGTCATCAATATTGGTAATTTGAATATCGACACCATTGCGAATGCGCAAACCCAAACGTGCGATGCGGCGCTCGATAACCGTGGGACGACCCACCAGAATCGGAAATGCCAGACCTTCGTCCACCACGGTTTGCACGGCGCGCAATACGGTTTCTTCTTCGCCTTCGGCATAGGCCACGCGTTGTTTGTGTGCACGCGCCTTGTCGAATACCGGCTTCATCAACAAACCGCTGCGGAATACCCATTGGCTCAATTGATCGCGATACGCATTCATGTCAACGATCGGCCGCGTCGCCACACCGGAATCCATCGCGGCTTTCGCAACAGCTGGTGTCAGCGATACCAGCAAACGCGGATCAAACGGTCGCGGGATCAGACAATCAGGCCCAAAGCGCGGCGTTTCGCCGCTATAGGCGCTGCCAAGATCGGTGGCTTCCTTTCGTGCCAATTCTGCAATCGCATAAACGCAGGCGCGTTTCATTTCTTCGTTGATCGTGGTGGCACCAACATCCAGTGCACCACGAAAAATATACGGGAAGCACAAGGCGTTATTGACCTGATTCGGATAATCCGAACGGCCCGTCGCGATAATCGCATCCGGGCGCACGGCTTTTGCATCGTCCGGATTGATCTCCGGATGCGGATTGGCCAATGCAAAAATAATCGGTCGATCTTTCATGGTCGCGACCATTTCCGGTTTCAGTACGCCACCGGCAGAAAGGCCAAGGAATAAATCGGCATCTTTCACGATATCGGCCAATACCCGCGCTGAAGTATTGCGCGCGTAGCGGGCAATTTCCGGATTCAGATTCGGGCGGCCTTCGTACAACACGCCTTCCACGTCGGAAACGAAGATATTTTCGGGCTTCACACCGAGCGACACCAACATATCCAGACAGGCGATACCAGCGGCACCTGCGCCGCTGGTGGCAAGTTTGACTTCGGCAATATTTTTACCCACGACAAACAGGGCATTCAGAATTGCGGCTCCGACAATAATCGCAGTGCCGTGCTGATCATCATGGAATACCGGAATCTTCATGCGCTCGCGCAATTTGCGTTCGACTTCAAAACATTCCGGTGCCTTGATGTCTTCAAGATTGATGCCGCCAAAGGTCGGCTCTAGGCTGGCAATAATATCGACCAGTTTGTCGGGATCGTTTTCGTTGATTTCCAGATCAAATACATCAATACCGGCAAACTTCTGGAACAACACACCCTTGCCTTCCATCACCGGCTTGCCGGCCAATGGACCGATATTGCCAAGGCCGAGTACTGCGGTGCCATTCGTGATCACCGCCACCAGATTGCCACGCGCTGTGAGCACCGAAGCTTGTTTGGGATCCGCCACAATGGCCTCGCAGGCATGCGCAACACCCGGCGAGTAGGCCAGCGACAAATCACGCTGGGTCACCATGGCCTTGGTCGGCACGACTTTTATTTTACCGTAGGGCGTTTGGCTGTGATATTCCAGCGCGGCTTGTTTGAAGGCATCTTGATCGGAATCGGACATGGGTTTATTTCTTTTTGGCTATACGACAGTGTAGCGAAGTTTTGTGACCATCGTGAATGTTTAACAACGCATTCGTAGCCCGGGTCATAGCTCTATCTGACCCGGGTTCTCGATAAACAAGACTAAATTTCAGATGGCAAAGCACTTTAAAGAAACCATCGAAAAATTGGGCGGTGTCGCAGGTCTTCCCGGGTCATAGCTCTATCTCACCCGGGTTCTCGATAAACAAGACTAAATTTCAGATGGCAAAGCACTTTAAAGAAACTATCGAAAAATTGGGCGGTGTCGCAGGTCTTCCTAGGTCAGGTGGAGCCATGACCTAGGCTACGGGTTTGTCGCAACAGAGTAGACGCAAGCGGCCTTCTACAACCCAAGCACCAAATCATCCGCATCGACATTGTCGAGCTTGATCTTGTTGGCAAACAGCGAGAATGCCAGCATGCCGGCCAGACCATTCGCGCGCTGAATCCACGGCGGCAAATACAGCGCTTCGCAGAGTACGCCGTCATCGAACATCGGCTCCAGATCGAACACATCCTGCAAGCTCATTTTCCCGGCAAATAATAATCGCGTCAGACGCAGACGTTTGTGTCGCAAACACCAGCGGAAAAAAGTGTGGACCGACAACAAGCCATGCAAATACACCGTGTCTTTGGTAAAGGCTGCACCGCCGGTCACCGGCACGCCGCGAAATACTCGCTGGGTAGAACTGAAACTATCGGTATCGTTTTGGCCCGCTTCCAGAAAAAACTGGAAAACTTCCAGAAAATCAGCGCCATGCAGGGCTTTATCGATAGCCAGAATTCGCAGGCTGATTCGCTTCATGCGTTCGATATCGATCGCACCGGTTATCAATTCGGCAAATGTCGCCAAACCTTCCTGTGTTGCCGTGATTCGCGGCGAATTACGTGCCAATGATTTAAAATACGGTTGTTCGCGGCCATTGAGCGCCGTCAGCGAATGCACGAAGGCTTCATGTTCCAGCAATTGATGGCGGTCATATTCGGTGAAACAGGTGTTATCGCGCAACCGAATTCTTGTCGGGCCTGCGGCGGCTTTCGCAATGAGGTTCGGATCCAGTTCGACATTTACTTTATGGTGAATGAAGAAACGATCCAGCGCTTCCTGCAATTCGGTCTTTACGATTTCCGCCGACAAACAATAATCTGCTTCGATACTGTTTAATTCGCTGTCGAGTTCATTGGCAAGCGAAATAAAATGCTGGGCCGCGATGATATTGGTCGGCCCGTTACCGGGCAAGGTGTCGCCCGGTCGGCCAAACAACTTGATGGAATAGTCGGTAACGGCTGGCGTTCCCAGACTTTCAAGCAAATGTGTCGCATTGATCCAGCTATTAGCCGTGCGTTGCACATAACGCCCGAGCGGATGTTCTGTGTCTGCTGCTTTGGCAATGCTCTGCAATTCTTCGCGCGTTGCGCTGTGTTGCTCGGTCCGATAAGTAACGTCGGGCAGTTTTTTTATGCCGCAGCGCCAGTCCGCCAGAAATTTCTGCTGAACACTTTGATGCCAGCTCACCGATTCCAGCAAACGGATACCACGCACCGCTTTTTCCATGCGCTGGTCGAGAACAGCGTGATGCTCGACTTCGATGGAAAGTGTTTGATTCACCGGCGTCCGTATTTGTCTTTGCTTCGTTTTACAAAAGCGGCGTTTGCCGCTTTTGCATCGGCACGACGTGCGGCCAGCGATGTCGCGGCAGCATCGCGTTCATCGCGCAATTTCAGATAATGCGCATAGCGTTCTGCATCCAGACTGTCATCGGCCAACGCTGCCAGCACAGCGCAGCCCGGCTCGTTGCTATGGCCGCAATCGCTGAATCGGCATTGCGCCGCCAAACTATCAATATCTTCGAAAGTACCTTCGCTTAAATCTTCATCGCCACTGAGTTTCAACTCGCGCATGCCGGGGGTATCAATCAAACAACCGCCCTGCGGCAAGGCAATCAATACCCGATGCGTGGTGGTATGGCGGCCACGCGAATCATTGCCACGCACTTCCTGGGTTTTCATCTTGCTGGTGCCGAGCAAAGAATTGGTGACGGTGGATTTGCCGGCACCCGACGACCCCACCAAGACCGCCGTTTTGCCCAGACCCAAGAACGGATGCAATACTTTCAGACTATCGGCATCTTTCGCGTTCACTGCAAAAATCGGAATGCCACCCTGCACGATTTCTTGCAAGCTTTCGAGCGCCATCTCGACGTGTTCAGTTAAATCGGCTTTCGTCAGCACGAGCACCGGGCCAGCTCCACTGGCCTGCACCAATAAAAGATAACGTTCGATACGGCGCGGATTGAAATCGCCATCCAGTCCGCAGACCACCAGCACATGATCGATATTTGCTGAAATCAATTGGGCTTTGTAATGCTCACCGGCAGCGGCACGCTTCAGCACCGAATGCCGTGGCAGCAAGCTCAGAATGTTCTTGCAATCTTCATCCAGAACCACCCAGTCGCCAACAATGGCGCGGATCTCTGGATCGACCCGAGGCCGGGTCCAGGGCGCCGGCGGCTGCACACGCAGGCTTTGATCTATCTCGGTCGCAACCACATAAGCGCTGCGATGTTGCCCTACCACGCGTGCCACCCGGCTGCCGGTGGCGGCTTCCACTGCCGCATTCAGGGTCGCATCATCGGGCCAACCCATCTGGCGCAAGGCGGAAATATGTTCGGAATTTATCTGCATTGCCTCTATTCTAGCCCTACCTGCACCTGGTCTTGACGATGATTGGAGTAACTTGCTCAAATGAAAAATCTGAATGTTGTCGTTATTACCATCGCCGGTCTGGGTTTTCTCGGTTTCGGTATCGTCCTGCTTTTCTGGCCGGACATGGCCCTGAACGGTACCGGGGTTCAGGCTCCAAGCCCCGAAGCTCAAGCGGAAGTGCGTGCCTTTTATGGCGGACTGGAGATTGGGCTTGGGCTCTTGTTGCTGACCTGCTTCGCTGCCGAAAGGCAAGGTTTTGGATTGCAATTGAGCTTTGCCAGCTACGGTGCCATCGGCCTTGCTCGCGCGTCCAGCATGCTTGTGCTCGGAGTCACCACGCCATTTTTGTGGTTTGCACTAGCTTGGGAGAGCGTGATTGCCATTCTGGCTCTGCTGGCCCTGCGGAGTAAATCTCCGTAGGGGCGCCTGCTTGCTGCGCCCATGATCTGCGGTACTG
>JBOHYH010000054.1:0-2643 GCA_050737775.1 Arenimonas sp. | reverse complement strand
GTCGTAGGTCATGGTGAGCCACTGCGCACTGGGATTATTGCTGCCGAAATTCAGGCTATAGCTGAGGGTGTCGGCATCAAGGTCGGTAAAAATACTGGCCGCCGAGATTTCATAAAGGAATGTTGTGTTCAACTTGGCTGTCGGTGGCGTGAAGCCAGCGGCTGATGTTGGTGCGCTATTGTGACGAATGGTTAATGCCAGGGTTTTGCTGGCACTGCTTTGACCGTCACTGGCGGCAATGCGCACGGTGACAACGGTATTGTTGGGATAGCTTGTCGGCGGCACACCGTTCAACTTCAGCGCCGGTTGCGACCCGTTGTAGTCCACGGTGAAGCTCAACCACGATGGCAATGGCGCACCACCGTCAAGGGTTGCCGTGTACGTTAGGGCATCGGCGTCGGCATCGGTGAACATGTCAGTGGCATTGACTTGCCAGTTCATCATGCGCTGGGTAATGACCGTTTGCGGGGCCAGCACCGGCGCGGTTGCCGTGGTTGACGCGTTGGCCTGCACTTGAATGCTAATGTTTTTAGTAGCGCTGGCATTCATTTGGTCGCGAGCGATGAGCGACAAGTTGAGCGTTCCTGCATTGGCAGAGCTTGGTGTGCCATACAGCCTTAGTCGGCCAGGAATTGATGTATCCAATTGCAACCAGGCTGGCAAGGTGGTGCCGAGGCTTAGCGTTAACATGTCGCCGGCATCGCTGTCTTTGAAAAACATGCTAGGCGTTAATTCCAGACTGAAAGCGCGGTCAAAACGAGCGATAGCGGTAAATGGAGTATTGCCAAATGTCGGCGTGCTGTTGTTGACGATGTTTAAAACAAAATCGGTCGAGACCGTTTGGTTGGAGCCGGTGCTGTCGGTGGCTTTCAGGCGCACGGTCACATTGCTACCAATCGCCGCACTGGAAATGCTGTCGATATTGAAAACCAGGCGGCCGTTGTTATCAACACTGTAAGTTAACCAGCTTGGGCGAGCACTTTCGACGCCGTTGATGACTTGCACGACCGACAAACTCAGGGGGTCGAGTTCGCGATCACGGAAGACGTCGCTGACCAGCATATTGAAACTGGTCGGTGTGTTCGCACGGACATTGCGGCTATCTATCGGGTTAACCAAATAAGCCGAGGTATTGGTCATGGCAATGGGCGGTGCACCTGCTGCAAAGGCACCGTCGGCTGAAACGCGTCGGCGATTACCGACAGCGTCGTAGTCGTACCACAAATCCAGAATGCGTTTGACGGTTACATTGCTGCCGTCTTGTTCAATGTCTTGGGTAACGCGTTGCAAGCGGTTATGGCTGTCATAGGTCATGCGGGTAGCGGCCGTTAGCGCCTGGCCATTGGCGTCGAGTGTAATGGTGCGCTCAAGTATGCGATTGCCACCGGCATCATAGTTGTAGCTGTATATTTTGTTGCCTTCTTTAATCTCACGCACCATGCCATTGAGATAAAAGCTGGTTTGTCTGAGCCCGGTACTGAGCACGGCTGCCTGGGTTGGTGATCCAAAGATAATATTGCCGAAGGTATAGCTCGATACCGTGGTAGCGGTATTGCTATCGGTCCAGCCGATGCTTTGTTCAATCTGCGCACCGGATTGGGCATTGTAGTTGTAGTTGTAATCAATACCGCTGAGATCGTTGTAGTCCCTGACGCGGCCAAAGGCATCGTAGTTCCAGCTTTGTTCGTGCAGATACACTTTGCCACCCACTTCTTCCGCATCGTCAACGGTGGCTCGCGTGTATAAATTGGGTTGCCGACCGTTGATTTCTATTTCCGCCGTTTTACCTTCAGTGTCGGTCGCTGTTACCAACAAATGCCATTCGCCTCCGGGTGCAGTACCGGTGAATGTGCGAGTAGTGGTATTAAATTGCACCCAATCGGACCCCGTAATATTGCGATAGGCCCAGCGCGCTCTTTGAGACGTAAAGTAAGTACCCGACTCCGCGTCGTATTCCAAGACCGCAGGTACGTAATAGCCAATCTGTCCGGTATAGGTAAGTGCTTGGTTGCTTGGGTCAGCAAAAGCCGTTGCCGGAATTGATAAGTTCAGGCTTTGTCCTGTCGCAATCACTTGATCAGCGATGCCTTCACGTGCGAAGGGTTTTCCGACCAGACTGGCCAAAGCCGGTGAACTTAAGGTCGTATTAATTCTTATTTCGACACCGGTACTAGGTACCGTGACAACCACCGAAATATAATAGTCACCATAGGCAGTCGGCGTACCAACGATGGTGCGGTTATCAGTTCCCAAGGTGAAATCCGTGCTGGCTTGGTACTGGGTACCAAAACTGGTGTTCACCTGCTTGTAAACTTCAAGACGATAATTGAGCGCCTCGCTGCCGACGACCGTGACATAGTTGGCGGGCAAGGTAAATTGGAAAAGCTGATCAGGGACCACCATGAACGTGGCGGGCAGACCACCGGCGTAAACCGGTTGTAGATTTTGTTGGAGCGAAGAATCCGATAGCGCGTTGGTTTCGCGAATCTTGTTGCCCATCGCGTCGTAGCCATATTCCATGACCACGCCCATCGCGGTCTGGCTGCGAATCAACAGACCACGACTGTCGTAGTCGTAGCGCATGGTGCTGTTCAGTGCATCAGTTACTCGCAAGCGTTGACCATTAATATCCAGTGCATACTG
>JBOHYH010000053.1:0-12172 GCA_050737775.1 Arenimonas sp. | reverse complement strand
ACGAAAAGCTGATTACGACGGCCATCGGCCCAGGTATCCCAATGCCGAATGAAAAGCTGATCGTACAATACTCCGGTGACCTTGCTGGCTCCAACATCGTCCAGACGCTTTTTCGTGCAGGCCAGATCCTTGCAGTCGTTGAAAACTTCGAGACTGAAGGCAACTGATTTACCATCAGGCGAGATTTTATAACTGCCGATATCAAGCGGATAATCCGACACCTGCAATGCATCGCCGCCCGACAAGGCCTGCTTCCATAACTGCATGGAGCCGGACTTTGCACTCAGGAAATAAATCGACTGACCATCAGCCGAAAAAACGGGGCTGTTGACGTTGAAGCCTTCGGCAGTAATTCGTATCGGTGCCTGTTTTGAATTCAGCGATTGCTTCCAGAAACCTGTTTTAGCTTTGTTCGCCGCGAAATCGACTTGTCGCAAACCATAGACGACGGTTTTACCGTCGGGGGAAAGCGTGGGCTCGGAAACACGGTCAAAATTCACCATATCGCGAACATCCATGCCGCGAGTGGCAAAAACCTGCGAAGAAAACAACATTGGCAGCATCAGGGCAACAAATGCAAAACGGCTATTCATACAAACCACCGGATATTGGAAAGCCCACAGTTTAGGGCCAGCAGCTCCGAACGCCAAGTTTTTGCCTAGCGTTCCCCGACCATGCTCGGGCTATACTCGGGCTTTAAGGTTTTCGGAGTTGGTTTGTGAATACAGTGGCCCTGCCCTCTAATAATGCCCAGGATACTTTTCTCGGACACCCGAAAGGGGTGTTCATCTGCTTCTTCACGGAAATGTGGGAGCGGTTTTCTTTCTACGGAATGAAAGCCTTGCTGCTGCTATTCCTGGTTGAGCATCACAAGTTCGGCGACACCGGCGGTTTGAATATGCTCGGAGCTTATGGTGGCATGGTGTATTGCCTGCCGGTGATCGGCGGTCTGCTTGCCGACAGATACCTGGGCATGCGCAAAGCTGTGATTTTTGGCGGCGTTTTATTGGTCCTCGGCCATCTGGGCATGGCATACGAAGGCAATCCCGCAACAGGCACCGGTGAAAACATCGTTCGCGATACTTCAGCGCTGCTCGTATTTTATTTTTCCCTCTCTCTCATCATCATGGGCGTGGGTTTTCTGAAGCCGAATATTTCCACCATCGTCGGCAAGCTCTATGAAGAAAACGACCCGCGCCGTGATTCCGGCTTTTCCTTGTTTTATGCAGGCATCAATTTAGGTGCTCTGTTTGCATCATTGGTCTGCGGCGTTCTTGGCAAGGTCTATGGCTGGGGCTACGGCTTTGGTGCTGCCGGCATCGGCATGCTCGCCGGCCTGATGATGTTTATCTGGGGCCAGAAATATTTACATGGCCATGCCGAATCTTCTGCTCCGGAAAGCCTGAAAGAACGGGTATTGGGAATTCCGTGCGAGTGGTTGATTTATTTGTCAGCACTTATCGGTCTGGTGCCGGTAGCCGGTTTGATGTGGGCGACGGGCAACAATGCCTTCTCCCTGGATATCGGTTTTGATCTCACCTTGGCACAAATGTTGATGTCACTTGTGTTCGGCACGGTATTGATCTGGTTTATCTATTTCATCACTACCAAATGCAATAAGGTTCAACGCGAACAAATGATCAGCATGATGATCATGATTTTCATGGCCCTGCTGTTTTTCACGCTATACGAACAAACGTATGGTTCATGGGTAGTCTTTACCGACCGCCTGATGGTAAAGAATTTCTTTCCTGAAATGATTGTCGCCGGCGGTCTGCCGCTTTGGTATTTCGTTGTTCCGGTGTTGATCATGCCTTCTGCGTTTTTAGTCTCAAACTTTTTCCACGAGAAAAACCCTAGCTCAAAACTGCCATTGGCAATCTTCATTTTTGCAGCACTAATTTCATTGCTAATGGTACTGGGCATGGCGGTATTGCAGGAACAAAACGGGGGCTCGCTAACCTTCCTGGGTGCTTTGTTTATTCTGTTGCTCGCTCCCATATTTACCGGATTGTGGGGCTGGCTCGACATACGCAATTTAAATCCGAGCAAACCGATGAAAAACGCAATTGGTCTGCTTGCAGGCGCCCTGGCTTTCATACCATTGGTAATCGCAGCACAGCAGGCCGGTGAAACCGGCACCTTGACCAGCATCTGGTGGCTGGTGCTGGCATATTTCATTCTTGAAATCGGTGAAATGTGCTTGTCCCCGGTTGGTTTGTCTGCCGTCACGCAATTGTCAGTACCCCGTGTCGTAAGTCTGATGATGGGCACCTGGTTTCTGGCGACGGCATTCTCGGAATTACTCGCCCATAAACTCGCCACGCTGGCATCGGTGGAAGATGCCGGTGCCGTTGTCGAGCATTCAGCCGCATGGACTGATGCCGCCAATAAGTATGGCGACTTGTTCTGGAATCTGACGCTTGGCGGTCTGGTTTGTGCAGCTATTGCTTTCGCAATGGTTATACCAATGAAACGCTGGATGCATGGCGTTAAGTAACTCGCGCTATAGATAGTAAAAAACGGCACCTTTCGGTGCCGTTTTTTACTTGTAGCAATTTGATTAATTGACTTTGGTTTTCTGGCTGCTTGGGCCAATGTGTTTATCCAGAAAACCCAACAGCCGCTGGTAGAAATCGATCCGGTTTTTCAACAGGAAGTTACCATGGCCTTCTCCTTCGTAGATAACCATTTCGGATGGTTTTCCCGCTTTTTGTAAAGCGGCATACATCATTTCGGTATGTTTTGGTGCTGCGCGAAAATCTTCCCTGCCGGCCGCTAGATAGACCGGAACCTTTATGCGATCGACCAGTTTATTCGGCGAAGCCGAATCCAGATTTTCATGACCCAGAACCTCTTCAAGAAAATTCTCGCCCGATTTCGAATCCGGAATATCACCTGTGTGGTACATCGCGGTCATGTCATAGACACCCACATTGCCGAAGGCACAACGATATAAATCCGGTTCTTTGGCAACCGCCATGATCGACGAGTAACCGCCGTAACTGGCACCGTACATGCAAATGCGGTTCTTGTTCGCGATACCTTCCTTGATTGCCCACAGAGTGGCATCCGTCAGGTCATCCTGCATCGTGCGACCCCACTGTCTGTAACCCATGTGCATGAACTTCCGGCCGTAACCGCCAGAACCCCGGAAGTTGACTTGCAATACTGCGTAACCGTTTGCTGCCAGAATTTGTACGTCGCCGCTATAACCCCAATCATCTCTAGGGCCAAAGGGTCCACCGTGGGGATTCACGATCAGAGGCAGATTTTTGCCATTACTGCCGACCGGCACGGTGAGATATCCGTCAATGGGCGTCCCATCTCTCGCAACGAAATATATTGGTTCCATTTTTGCCAGCATCTCAGGCTTGAACCAGGAATTTTTACTCAATAGATAATCGAGTTTGTTTTTACTACGGTCGTACAAATAGAAATCGCCCGGTACGTTATCGGCGACGCCCTGGACAATAGCCAAATTACCGTCGTTGGTGAAGGAGGTTGGTATCAAGACCTGCGAGGACATGCTTTTCTGCAGGCCAGCATGCATTTTTGCGAATGGATTTTGCGCATCGATGTAATCAAAGCGTGGTTTTCCGTCATCGTAAGAGATTCCAAACAATCCCCCATCCACAGGTGAAGTTAAATAGCCGGATGGACTCACGTTGTTGTCTGTCCGGAGCAATTTCATTGCTTTCGTTTCGGCATTGAATACATAAACCGAATTGGGACCACTGGCTTCTTCGGATTCCAGATAAACGGTTTTCCCGTCGGCAGAAAACCCGGCAGAGGTAACAGTTTTATCGGTAACTGCTTCGTCATTGATCAACTCCCATTCGGACTTGTCAGACGCACGGTAGTAAGTTTTGGAGCGATTATCGCTACCTGCCCCGACGGCAAGTCGCACCGCGCCCAATGGATCGACATTGAAACTGCCATTGCGAACAGGCGACTTCACCACGGTGACGTACTTGCCAGTGTTGACATTCATGCGAGCCACTTGACTGGTACCCGCCTCGCCACGGATGTTAACTAGCACGAAATCATCGACATCATGCAAGGTGCTGATTATGGATACGCCAAAGTATCTAGAACCGGATGCGGAAGATCTGGAGCCTATCAAGGCATTGCCCTGCCCCTTGCCATCAACATTTACGCCATATATTTCACCCGTTCCAGAGGGAGCTTCCAGCTCACCTGCCTTCTCGCCGATTGAAAACAGGATCCTCTGGGGGTTTACCCAATTGAATCCTACGATGTAGGTATTTTTGGGGAGCACAACCTTTCCGGTAACCGCCATATCGGCGCGGCGAAGTATCACGAGGCTAGAACCATCGTCCTTGGGAACAGTTGCAGCAAAGTACTCTCCCGTTGGCGAGATACTCATGGTTCCAAAGACGTCACGCTTGAGAAATTGCTCCAGTGGAATTGGCGTATTGGCCTGAGCTCCGGCATACAAGGGGCTTAATCCAAATAGAACCATGGCAAATCCGGCAAGAGTTTTATTCATAAATACCTCGGTAGAAAGTGAAATTAATTGCCACGATGAAATTGACCGTCCCAATTATAGGAAGCAACAGTTTTCGGGGAGCGTGCCATTAGTATGCTTTTTGATTTAGCAAGATGAAATCAAGCCCGCGCAAACAAGCAAATAAAAATACAGAAATAAAAATGCTATCGCTGTACCAATCAATAAAAACGGCACCCAGGGAACCGTTTCTGTATATGCAAACCGGTCGACCAATTAAATTTTATATTCTGACTACTCGATGATTGGGTTTATTGACTCAAAATATGGTGTGCTGCGTTGGATTTACACCATTTCCGCCAATACCTGATTCAACCCCAAACGCCAATCCGGGAGCCGCATGCCGAAATCAGTAGCGAAACGACTGCAGTCGAGACGGGAATACATAGGGCGCTTGGCCTTGGTTGGATATTCATTACTTGGGATGCCCACCAGACGGGGTGCTTTTTCGAGCACCCCGGCAGACAAGGCTTCCTGATATATGGACTGCGCGAATTGATGCCAGCTGCACTCACCATCGGCAGCGACATGCCAGGTGCCATCGGCATCTCTGTTTTTGCAGACTGCAAGCGCGGTAGCAACCGCCAGCCAACGCGCTGGCGTTGGTGAACCGATTTGATCGTTGACGATTCGTAATTCATCACGCTCTTTGGCAAGTTTTAATGCAGTACGCAGGAAATTTTGTCCGCGGGCAGCATACAACCATGCCGTACGAAATATGAAATGCGAGCAGCCAGTTTCGCGAATGGCCATTTCGCCAGCGAGTTTTGTCTTGCCGTAAACACTGGCAGGTGCGGTCGGGTCGTCTTCCCGAATAGGGCGTAACAATGTTCCGCTGAATACATAATCGGTCGAGTAATGCACCAATTTGCTTCCCTGGGCCTTGCAAGCCAATGCAAGTTCTGCAACCGCGTCTGCGTTCACACGCTGCGATAGCGCTGGCTCGTCTTCGGCGCGATCCACCTGCGTGTGTGCTACGGCATTAAGCACTACATCGGGTTTGCTGGACTGAATCAACTTGGCCAAATCACCGGATTTTTCGAAATCAATTTTCGTACATGAGGTCCCGCCCGGCAGCGCACCGCTGTAGGTGCAGGCAATAATTTCACCGAGTGGCGCAAACGCACGATGCAGTTCAAACCCTACTTGCCCGTCTGCACCCAGCAATAAAATTTTCATAGTTCAGCTCGTCATTAATCGTGGCAATTTTTCAGGTGAAATATCACATAAAAAGGGGGCTTTGACATCTTTGTTGGAGAGCACGGGCTTGCTCACCGGCCAGTCGATGGCCAGACTGGCATCATCCCAACGCAATGCGGCATCACATTGCGCATCATAAACTTCGGTGCACAGATAATTGAAAGTCGCACGTTCGCTCAATGTGACAAAGCCATGGGCAAAACCCGGCGGAATCCAGAATTGACGCTTGTTTTCGGCCGACAAAATCACCGAAGCCCAGCGCCCAAAGGTCGGAGAATCCTGACGGATATCCACTGCAACATCGTAGACTTCGCCTTCGAGAACATGTACCAACTTACCCTGGGGTTTCGGCCATTGATAATGCAGGCCGCGCAGTACACCGCGGTTAGATGACGAGACATTGGCCTGCTTGAATTCCAGCTCCAGACCAAGCCCGGCAAAGACCTGCCGATTCCAGGTTTCATAAAAAAAGCCCCGTTCATCACCAAAAACCTTTGGCTCCAGCACCCAGCAACCGGGCAATTCGGTTTCAATTACCCTCATTCGGCAGCACCATGTTCAAGCAATGACAACAGGTACTGACCATAGCCATTTTTTGACAGAGGGGCCGCAAGTCTTTTTAATTGCTCGGCATCAATCCAGTGATTGAAGTAAGCAATTTCTTCCGGACAACAAACACGCAAGCCCTGTCTTTGCTCGATGGTTTCAATGAAATTGGACGCTTGCAATAAAGATTCGTGGGTACCGGTATCTAGCCAGGCATAACCACGTCCCATTTTTTCAAGGCGCAAGTTGCCTTCCTGTAAATAGAGTCGGTTCAAATCGGTAATTTCAAGCTCACCACGCGAGGAAGGTTTTAGCTGTGCAGCCAATTCCGGTGCACGACCGTCATAAAAATACAGTCCAGTCACCGCGTAATGTGAGCGCGGCTGTTTTGGTTTTTCTTCAAGCCCGATGACATGGCCCGTTTCATCAAATTCCGCGACGCCATAACGCTCTGGATCACGTACCCAATAACCAAACACGGTCGCGCCATCAATTTGTGCATCAGCTTTGCTGAGCAATAAATTCAAACCTTGTCCGTGGAAAATATTGTCGCCCAACACCAGACAGCTTGGCGCTCCGGCAAGAAACCCATCGGCAATCAACAAAGCCTGTGCCAAGCCGTCGGGCGATGCCTGCACGGCATATTCAATCTTCATACCCCATTGCGAACCATCGCCCAGCAAACGCTTGAATTGATCCTGCTCATGCGGCGTATTGATTACCAATACTTCACGAATACCTGCCTGCATCAAGACTGCCAATGGATAATAAATCATCGGTTTGTCGTACACAGGGAGTAATTGCTTGCTGACTGCTTGTGTAATCGGATACAGCCTGGTGCCAGAACCACCGGCGAGAATAATGCCTTTACGCTTCATGTCAACGCTCCCTGTCCGATACGTTCCAAACGATAGCTGCCATCCAGCACGCGCTGCACCCAGTCCTGATGATTCAAATACCACTGAATGGTACTTTCAATGCCTTGCTCGAAATCCACAGCGGGACTCCAGCTCAGTTCGCTTTTAATTTTGCTTGCATCAATCGCATAACGACGATCATGCCCGGGCCGATCTTTTACGAAAGTCATTTGCTCTGCATAGGATTTCCCGTCGCTTCGCGGGCGCTGACGGTCCAGCACCGAACAAATGGCTTTGACTACGGCAATATTTTCGCGTTCGGCATCACCACCTACATTATAGGTTTCACCCAATCGCCCTGACTCCAGCACTTTCATTATGGCCGTGCAGTGATCCGTCACATAGAGCCAGTCACGAATATTTTTGCCATCACCATAAATCGGCAACGGCGAACCCGACAATGCCTTTTGAATGATGAGCGGAATGAGTTTTTCGGGGAATTGATGGGGTCCGTAATTGTTTGAACAATTCGTGGTGACGGTCGGCAACCCGTAGGTATGATGAAAGGCACGCACCAAATGGTCCGATGCAGCTTTGCTGGCAGAGTACGGTGAATTCGGAGCAAACGGTGTTTGCTCGGTGAATGCTCCGGTCTCACCTAGCGAGCCATAGACCTCGTCGGTAGAAACATGCAGGAAACGAAATTCATCCCGCTTCCCGTCATCAAGTGCGCGCCAATAATCCCTTGCACATTCCAGCAAATTAAGCGTACCGACGACATTGGTCTGGATAAAAGCGGCAGGCCCGTCAATCGACCTGTCAACATGACTCTCTGCTGCAAAATTCACGATTGCATCAGGCTGGTACTGATTCAGTAAGGCCATGATTTCTGTTTTATCGGCTATGTCGGCATGAAAAAACCGATGGCGCGGATTATCCGAAATACTTTTTAGCGATTCGACATTACCTGCATAGGTAAGTGCATCGACATTAATAATTTCGTGACCGTCATTAATGGCCATCAACACAAAATTACTGCCGATAAAACCTGCACCACCTGTTACCAATATATTCATGTTTTTGTATGCCGTAAAATTTCTAAAAATGCCGAAGCACCGGATTTATTGAGCGTTGCGACTGGCCAGGCTGTAACGTGCCTGATATGCGCGTAAGGTCTCTAGAGCCCATTCATGTTCGTATAATAAGGCATCCAATTGTTGCGGGATATCTTCCAGATGCTTGCCATGCGAGCTTTCTTCAACTTTCGCAGCCAACTTGGACAAGTGATCAAGGCCCATATTCGCACTGGTAGACTTCAGGCTATGGCTGGCCCGATGCAGGGTTTCAATGTCTTTATGTGACCAGGCAATCTTGATTTGGCTTGCCAATTCCGGTGCATTTTCGAAATACAGCTTCAAGAGCCCTTCCCGAAGATCGGGCTTGCCCGGCAATTTAATCAATGCCATCTGCTCCAGCCTGCTCTCGTTGAACCTCTCTGCAACAGGGACTGACACTTCACGCACGGGGGTTTCTTGCAACCTGTTCAAATGTCCTGGCAATAGATGTTCGGGTTGATCGTCAAGAATGTGGTCGGATTGTTTTTTAGTCCAGCGTTCGAGTTTTTCGAGAATCTGCTCACTGTTAAACGGTTTGCTTAAATAATCATCCATTCCTTTTGCAATACATAAATCCCGATATCCCGCTGTTGCATGAGCAGTCAGTGCGATGATCGGTGTACGCTTCATGTCAAGCTCGGGATTGACCTCCATCTTCCGGATTTTTTCAGTGGCTTCAAACCCGTCCATACCGGGCATCTGGCAATCCATGAAAATAATATCGAACTCTGTTTGTTTTGCTTCCTCGATAGCGGAAAAACCATCGGAAGCCTGAGACACCTCGCAACCCATATTTTGCAAAAGCAATGATGCAAATTCCTGATTGACCGGATTGTCTTCTACCAGCAACACCCTGGTTCCCTCGAAAGAATTGAATGCTCCCTTATTGACCATCTCGGCCTGTGGTCTGTCGGAACTGATGCGGGCAAATTCCTGAAGTGTATTGCGCAATGACGAGCGATCAATAGGCTTAAGAATTCTTGCCAGTACTTCCAGTCTGGAAATTTCCATGGTGGCGTAGATGCTGGATGCCGGCGTCATGGCAACTACCCTGGGATGAATCGGGAATACGCCTTGCTGGATATCCTTGGCCAGAATAGCGGCGTTGCTATCGGGCAAGCTCCAGTCAAGCAGAACCAGATTGATGCTGATGGGATATTTATCGGCGGTCGCCAATGCCAGCGTAGCTTCGGCAGTGCTTTGCACGAGCAGGCAGGATACCCGCCATTTGAGCAGGATGCGGCGTAACATGCCGCCGACACGCGGATTGGATTCTACAATCAGAACCTTGATCGGAATATCAAAAACCGGTTCACTGACTGCAATCTCGCTTTTAATTTTCGGTGGCTGCAACTGCACGGTAAAATAAAAACGCGAGCCGCTACCAATCTGGCCCAGCATGCCAATGGTGCCGCCCATCAATTCTGCCAATTGTTTTGAAATAGCCAGTCCCAGACCGGTGCCGCCAAAACGCCGCGCAGTTGAACTGTCAGCTTGTGCGAAGGCATCGAAAATTCTTGATTGTGCATCGTCGCTGATACCAATTCCGGTATCCATGACATCGATTCGCAGCCCGAATTCGTTATCACTTTCATGATTGTGCGACACAATCACGCTGACACCACCCTGCTCGGTAAATTTGATCGCATTGCTGACCAGATTATTCAGAATCTGTCGCAGGCGAATGGAATCGCCCCGCACCCGCACCGGCACTTCATCGTCAATCTCCAGCGACAAATCAAGACCTTTCCGGCCGGCACGTTCGGCGAACAAGCCAATCGTATCTTCTGCCAGTTCCCACAGATCGTAATCGGCTTCTTCCAGCATTAATTTACCCGCTTCAATCCGTGACAAATCCAGAATGTCATTCAGCACTTCCAGCAAAGCATGTCCGGAGCGAGACACCGTATCGGCCAAGCGTCTTTGATCCGGTTGCAGATTTGATGCGAGCAACAATTCGGTCATGCCCAAGACACCGTTCATCGGCGTCCGGATTTCATGGCTCATATTTGCCAGGAATTGCGACTTGGCACGATTGGCGGCTTCTGCAGTATCGCGAGCTACTTCCAATTCGTAGACGGTCTTCTGCAGTCTTTCGTTCGCTACTTCAACTTCACGCGCACGCCGGTTGACCAGCGCTTCCAGTTGATCTTGATAACCGTAGGAACTCATTTCACGTTCTTGCAAATGCGCGAGCAATTGATTGAAAGCGGCCGAGGTTTCGCCAATTTCGTCTTCGTTCCTGACCTCCAGCCGCTCACTGAAATCCGTGGACTGCTCCACCTGTTTGATTTTTTCGAGCATGTTCTGCAATGGCATATGCACGACCTGCCGCGTCCGCCACGATGTGTAAAGGCCGAAGCAGACTGCAATCATCAGACCCGCCAGCATCAGCCAATAAAACCAGTAGGGTCGATCCTGCAATTCAATATATTTTGTCGATATTTCCAAACGGCCAATGATGTCGTTTTTGATTTTGATGTCTTGCACGATTAACAGGGTTTCGGCTGATTCGAAAGCCAGGCTTCGGTTAAGTGCTTGACCGGGATTTGCCGATTTATCCCGGTCCCAGATAACTTCAGACAGCACGCTGCCATCGTTACGGTAAATTTTGACAGAGATGATATTCGGGTAGGCCAGAGCATTCAGCAATTGCTGCTTTGCCATTTTTTCATCATCGAAAAAAGTCGCCGGTGCCACATTCAGGGCAATGATTCCGGCGATATCCTGAATATGCTTCTCTTCCTTGCTTCGGTCAGCAACGATTTCAGCACTCAACAAGGCAAGGGCAAAAAGAACCACGGCGATAATACTGGCGGCAAATATGCTCAGGCTTAATCTGCGAGCAACGCTACCTTTATTTCCGAATATCAAACTCAACCGCATAGTATTTATCCAAGAGCCGCGCTTTTTAACCGAAATCAACCGGGATTCAGTGAAGAAACCGATCACCAGACGACCACTTACCGCGCAAATTCAGCCATTTATCCCGTCAAAGGCAGGTATACGCTATCGCAACATGCTACAAATTGTTACATTAATCACCATTCTGACATCGCGAGTTGATAAATAGTGGAAAACAGGTTAACTCCAAGCCCGCAAGTGGCTCATGTTGAAGACGATCCAAGCCATCGCCTGCTGGTGGCAACCTTGCTCGAAAGTGCTGGCTTTGAGGTTCACAGCTTTGCAGACACCGATAGCTTCCGCCGCCATGTCAGGGGGAGCTCGGTCGATTTGGTACTTCTAGACTGGATGCTGCCTGACGGCTGCGGCTTGGAATTACTGGAATGGATCCGCGCATCGAACCAATCCAAGCTCCCCGTGATCCTGATTACCGGCCGGGAAACCGACGAAGATGTCGTTACCGGCCTGACTGCCGGAGCCGACGACTACATCGTCAAACCACCCCATCCCGCACAATTGCTGGCACGGATTAATGCCGTCATGCGCCGCTCGGGTTTTGCCGCACAAACGTCCTCGAACAACGAGTTCGCCCCTTACTTCCTGCGTGAAGACCTGCGCGAAATCCATCTGAACAACGAGCGCATCCCAACCACGGACCGCGAGTTTGACCTGATGCAATACCTGTTTCGCCGTCGCGGCAATATTGTCAGCCGCGAGACTTTGCTTAAGCAGGTCTGGAATATGCAAGGCTTGGTCAGCTCGCGCACCGTGGACACCCACGTCAGCCGCCTGCGTAAAAAACTCGAGTTGGAAGGTCAACATGGCTGGACGCTGTCGGGCGTCTTCCAGCATGGCTACCGACTGGAGCAAAATGCCGAAGCCATCAAATCGGCTTAGTGCCTCGACTTGTATTAATTCTGTAAAAGAAACGGCGCATTGGCGCCGTTTCTTTTTATTGTTTTAGAACATTTCGATTTGCGGCCTTCGGAGGATTGAAAGACCACCTGTCCGTCCAGGTT
>JBOHYH010000052.1:0-19568 GCA_050737775.1 Arenimonas sp. | reverse complement strand
TGTTCATGGTTGCACCAAACTAAGTAGTTTTAGGTAAGAATTCGTAAGCACTTGGCGTCAATACAGCCGTAGTGAGTCGCACATTATAAAGGTCAAAGCATCTGATTGGCTAGGGCTTTTTCACTTTTTTCAGGTGCTCGGCCTGAAATTCAGCCAATAAGGCCGCATCAGCCTTGTTCAATTGGCGCCCAACCAGCAATTCCGGCCTTCTCAGCCAGGTTCGACCCAGACTTTGCTGACGGCGCCACTTGGCTATTGCAGCATGGTCGCCTGATAAAAGCACCGGAGGTACGCCTTCTGTACCCCAGGTTTCGGACCGTGTGTAGTGCGGACAATCCAGTAATCCGTCTTCAAAACTGTCCTGGGCCGCTGAATCGGCGTGGCCCAGAGCACCATCTTGCAAACGACCAAGGGTATCGATGATCACGGCCGCAGCCAACTCACCGCCGGACAATACGTAATCGCCGATCGAGATTTCTTCATCAACATGGCGTTCAATAAAACGCTCGTCCACGCCTTCATAGCGACCACAGAGCAAAATCAGACTTTCGCTTGTTGCCAATTCCCTGGCTTTAGCTTGCGTCAGCGGAGTTCCTTGCGGACTGAGGTAGATGAGTTTGGCAGGTATTTCAGAATCGCCACGAATGGCGTCAAGACAGACTGTCAGCGGCTCGTTCAACATCAACATGCCAGGGCCTCCGCCAAACGGGCGTTCATCGACACGACGATAATTGCCGGTAGCGTAATCGCGTGGATTCCAGGCTTTGACTGTCAGCAGCTCACGTTCCTGCGAACGCCCTACTACACCGATACCGGCGCTCTGCACGATGAAGTCGGGAAACAAGGTGATGACATCAATACGCATGAATTTCCCCGTATCGATTAAAAATCGGCATCCCAATCGACCGTCATTTGTTGGGCATCAAAATCGATAGTCTTGATGTAATCGTTCATCACAAAAGGCAATAACCGAACACGTTCGCCTTGCACAAACATCACGTCGTTGGCACCGTTATTGAACAGGTGCGAGACTTTTCCGAAATCGACACCTTCGAGGTTATTCACCTGCATGCCTTCAAGATCAATCCAGTAATATTCGCCTGCTTTCGGTGCTGGTAAACGCGAACGCGGCACCCAGACTTCAGCGCCAGTCATTGCTTCGGCTGCATCACGATCTTCAATATCAGGAAAAAATACCGTCAGACCCTTATTGGTTTCGCGGGCACGAATCTCGGTAACTTCCGTTTCCTTGTCCTGATGCACCAAAATCCAAGGCTGGTACTTCAACACCTGCTTCAATGGGTCAGTGAATGATTGCAATTTCACTTCGCCACGAACGCCAAAAGCGCCGACCACCCTGGCTACGAGGATGCGGCGCTCTGGATTATTCATTGGACTCGCCATTATTCAATGGCGAAAAGCTTAGGCCGAAGCCTTACCAGCTTCTTTAAACAACACGCTGACTTTATCGGTCAATTGCGCGCCGTGCGAAACCCAATGCTTGATACGCTCAAGATTAAGTTCAACGCGTTTTTCTTGACCTTGGGCAACCGGGTTGTAATAACCCACGCGCTCAATGGAACGGCCGTCGCGCTTATTGCGCTGATCGGTCACTACAACGTGATAGAAGGGACGCTTTTTGGCGCCGCCGCGGGCCAGGCGAATCTTGACCATGGTAATTTGCTCTACTTTCTTAAGGTGAATTGGCAGCTTACTGTTAGGTAGACCGCCGGGGAGCCGGAGATTATAGCGGGGAAATGCCTTCGTGGAAACCCTGACCGCACCATATTTAGCTATTTTGGGGTCCTAACCCGAACATATAGCGACAGAGTTCTCGTCCAGCTCGCTATTGGCCTTTGTAGCGACATACCCGCAAAATTCTTAAATACCATTCAGGAATGACCTTCCAGTATCGGACAAAAGCCAGAAAAATGCCCCGCAGTTCAAGAAAACCGTCACCCAAAAGCTAACTTGAAATGATTGTTTGATCGATTTATGGCGTAGAAGTCGTTGAGCCAGCAAAGCTCCCGGCCAACCGCCAATCAATCCAATCAGGAACAAGGTACTTTCTGGTGTTCTTGAACGATTATTTTTAGCAGCAGCTTTATCAATCCAATACATGAAAAAGGCGATGGTACTGGTTAGAAGATAAACCAAAGGTATCACGATCCGTAGCTTGCCCAACGTGATGAGCAGCACTAATAAACAGCAAAATGTAATTCCGAATATTGGCCCCAAAAGCTTTCCGTCTTTCAGGGAAGTAGAAGCAGATTGCTCGCTGGAATACTTGATGTTTTTTGCTTGCAGTCTGCGCTGCTGATCAAGACCGGTTTCGTAAGTAATCAAATCGCCCTCGACAGGACGACGTCTGCTAATGAAAGCTTTGACATGGACAAAAGCTTTATCCCCGCCCCCATTCGGGCTCACGAAACCGAACCCTTTATCATCATTCCAATTGGTGATTCGCCCCTGAAAACGCATGCACGCGGCCTCTCACTTAACGCCTAAATCCGCCACCGCCAGGAAAACCACCGCCGCCCATCATGCCTTTCATGGCGCGCATCATGCCCTTCATGCCGCCGCCAGCCAACTTGCTCATCATGCTTTCCATTTGCTGGAACTGCTTGAGCATCTTGTTCACATCGGCCGGGGTAGTGCCCGAACCCTTGGCGATACGAGCGCGGCGCGATCCATTCAGCAAAGCCGGGTTGCGGCGCTCTTTCTTGGTCATCGAATTAATGATGGCAACCATGCGCGGCACTTCTTTGCCGGTAACCTGCGATTTGACGTGATCCGGCACCTGCGACATACCCGGCAATTTATCCATCAACCCGGACAAACCACCCATATTTTGCATTTGCTCGAGCTGATCACGCATATCGTTCATGTCGAACTTCTTGCCCTTGGCGACTTTCTCGGCAAATTTCTGGGCTTTTTGTTGATCGACCTGCGACTGCACCTGCTCGACCAGACTGAGCACATCGCCCATATCCAGAATACGGCTGGCGGCACGATCCGGATGAAATACATCAAGACCATCGAGTTTTTCACCCACGCCGACAAACTTGATCGCCTGGCCGGTGATATGTCGCACCGACAAAGCAGCGCCGCCTCTTGCATCGCCATCGGTCTTGGTGAGTACAACACCCGTCAAGGGCAGCGCATCGGCAAACGCTTTCGCGGTATTCGCAGCATCCTGGCCGGTCATGGCATCGACCACGAACAGGGTTTCCACCGGCGATATCGCGGCATGCAGGGCTTTAATTTCCTGCATCATCGCTTCATCGATGGCCAAGCGGCCGGCAGTATCGACGATCAAAACATCGACGAAACTTTTGCGGGCATCGTCAATGGCGGCGCGGGCAATGTCTTCCGGCTTTTGATTTACGCTCGAGGCAAAAAATATTGCCCCGGATTGTTTGGCCAAAGTTTCCAGTTGTTGAATGGCAGCCGGACGGTAAACGTCGCAACTCACCACCATCACTTTTTTCTTGCGCTTTTCTTTGAGGAATTTCGCGAGCTTGCCGACCGTCGTGGTTTTACCCGCACCTTGCAAACCAGCCATCAAGATGACGGCTGGTGCCGGCACATTTAAATTCAGATCGCTGGCCTGCGAGCCCATGATGGCTGCAATTTCGTCATGCACGATCTTAATCAACGCCTGGCCCGGGGTGAGGCTAGCCATAACATCCTGCCCAATTGCGCGCGTCTTGATGCTTTCGATCAGGGCCATCACCACCGGCAATGCCACATCGGCTTCCAGCAAGGCGATGCGTACTTCACGCAGCGATTCCTTGATGTTGTCTTCGCTCAAACGGCCGCGACCACGCAAATTCTGCAAGGTGCTGGATAGGCGCTGGGTAAGTGACTCGAACATGGTGTTTCCGGGTTTCAAAAAAGATGGCCAATTATAGCCCAGCAGCGTCATTTTTCCGGCCCTGCGTTCTCAGGCTTGGCTGAACATGCGACACTTGCCGCATGGTATTCACATTCATTGCAGCCCTGCTTTACTTGGTAGCCGCCGGCATATTGCTTAGCCGCGCAGAACCCGATGCTGCCGTGCCGAATAAAACCGCCTTTTTCCTGGCGGTAAACGGTGTGCTTTGCCATGCCCTGGTACATATTCTTGAAGTCGTGAACGGCAGCGGATTGCAGCTACATTTTTTTGCCGCGCTTTCGCTGGTCAGCCTGGGAATGGCGGCACTGACTACCAGTGTTTCACTGAATCAACGTTTGCAAGCGCTCGGGATTGTGGTGTTTCCACTGGCGGCCATTTTTGTGGTGTCTTTGTTTTTTTTCGGCGACAACAAACCGGAAACCCTTAGCTGGCAATTATTGATGCATGCGATGCTCGCATTGCTCGCCTACGCGACCCTGGCGATTGCATCCTTGTTAGCCTTGATGCTCTGGTTCCAGGAACGTGCATTACGTAATCGTAAAATCCACGGTTGGCTGCGAGCCTTGCCACCACTCGTTCACTTGGAAACTTTATTGTTCCGCACCGTCGGTGTTGGTTTTATCTTACTGACCTTCGTGCTGGTAACTGGTGTTTTATTTGTCGACGATATGATGGCGCAACATCTGTGGCATAAAACCGTGCTTTCGGTTTTATCCTGGCTGATTTTCGGCGGCTTATTAATCGGCCGCTGGCGCTATGGCTGGCGCGGCCCGCGCGCGGTCCGCTTAACCCTTATTGCAATGACTTTATTGCTGCTGGCGTACTTTGGCAGTCGCGCGGTGTTGGAGATTTTGGGAAAGGTTTGAGTTATCGCGAAGCACAAAAAAGTTTTGCAAGAGATGCGAGGCGACAATTAAAGCCCGCACCATGAAACTGAAACTTAGTATCTTGATTCACGAGCATATAAAAAATGCAAGTGCATAATTAGCGATTCTCATTATCTCTGAAAAAAAATACAATTGCCGCGCGATGCAATTCGCTCCCCCCACCAGAGATAACATAACAACTAATGAAAATATTCAATTTACGATCTATTGCGTGCTTGCTGGTTTTATCCACACTCTCATTCGCCGGTTTTACAAGGCCTCCAGTAGAACTGGACCCTTGCATTGAAGATTTGGATTGCCCTACGGCATCGCCACTGCCATCCGTTTATGCCGTCGGTACTGTCTACACGCCAAACTGGCAGGCCGCAATGTGGGTAGATGGCGTTAGAACGGACCTGCCACCACTTGTGAATGCCTATAACACCGGTGCAAAAGCCGCGAGCTCGATTTTTGTCGTCGACAACTTCGCTACCGGCCAACCCGATGTATACGTTGCCGGGACTGCCAACATCACTACCAACAACGCGGTGGCTGCCGATTCCTCCGCCATGATCTGGAAAAATGGTGAAGTCTTCAGCCAAATTCCGAGCATATCCAGCACCTACGTTAACCAGTTTGCCGGAGCCACGAGCCTCTTCATCGAAAACGGAAATATATATTCCGGCGGTTATACCGATAAAAAAGGAAGCATTTCAGGGCCTGCAAATAATTTGGCAGACATGAAACCTGTCATGTGGAAAAACGGCCTGCAATCTTTACTGCCTCTGGATCCTTCTGCCTACAGAGGAACCGTGAATGGAATTTATGTCCGCAATGGAAATACTTACGCCATTGGTAATCATAGTTTCACTGTTGAAGGCGGGCCTTCAAACCCCTACGGAAGCCAAGAAGTATGGATTAATAATGTTTTGATACCAGGTGGAAACACCGGTCTTTCAGAACTCAATGCAGTTTTTGCAACTTCCTCAAAATTATATCTCGCAGGGACATCGCCGCTTTACGTGGGTCAGCCTATATACAATAGAGCCGCTTATATATTTAGATCAACTTCACTTGGCGCAGCATCGAATAGTACAAGCCCGTTTTATGGCGTTTGGTTAAATAGCAATGGCAACAAAGCAACTGCAACAGGCATAGTTGTGGTTGGTACGAAGGTTTATGTTGTCGGTTGGGAATTGCGGCCAAGTAACAAATATGTTGCAAAACTATGGATCAACGGTACAGGCATCGATCTATCCGACGAGAGCGAAAGCGCTGTCGCAACCTGCCTTTATGTCCATGGAAATGATGTGTATGTCGGCGGAAGCACGAACAACATCATCAATCAAAGACCAAAAGCCGTGATTTGGAAAAATGGCTTACCGATTGATCTGAATGGTTCAGAGCTGGGTTCGCATATTACGTCGATTTTTGTAAAATAATCGCCATTGCGATAACAAAAAAAGCCACATGCCTGCATGTGGCTTTTTTATGGGTTCAAATTGCCCGCGAACGTCGCTTCAGCAGTATTGGCGTCGAACTAAAATGCTGCAGTCAACGCATCGCTCAAGCGCTCGACACCAATCACTTCCATATCCTTGAACATGCCTTTTTTCGGGGCATTGGCTTTCGGCACAATCGCACGCTTGAAACCGTGAGTGGCCGCTTCTTTCAGACGTTCTTCACCATTCGGTACCGGGCGTATTTCACCGGACAAGCCGACCTCCCCGAAGGCGACGGTTTTATCGGCGAGTGGCTTGTCGTGCAAGGAGCTCAAGACCGACAATAGCACCGGTAAATCGGCAGCCGTTTCCTGCACGCGAATGCCACCGACGACATTGACGAAGACATCCTGATCGTAAACACCGACGCCTCCGTGGCGATGCAATACCGCAAGCAACATCGCGAGTCGGTTTTGCTCCAGGCCCAACGTGACTCGACGCGGATTTGCGAGCGGACTTTTATCAACCAGCGCCTGCACTTCAACAAGTAAAGGTCGCGTGCCTTCTCTGGTAACGAGAACAATGCTGCCGGGGGTATTACTTTGCGTACCGGAAAGAAAAATTGCCGAAGGATTCGGTACTTCTTTCAGGCCTTTTTCCGACATCGCGAAAACACCGAGTTCATTCACTGCGCCGAAACGATTTTTGAATGCACGCAGCACACGGAAACGACTTCCACTATCGCCTTCAAAATATAAAACTGCATCCACCATGTGTTCGAGTACACGCGGGCCAGCGATACCACCTTCCTTGGTCACGTGACCGACAAGGAATACCGCGGTGCCAGTTTCTTTGGCGAAGCGCACCAGTCGTGCGGCACTTTCGCGCACCTGGCTCACTGAACCTGGCGCAGCAGTAAGATGTTCTGACCAGAGAGTCTGGATGGAATCGGCAATAATCAGTTTGGGTTTTGTGGTGGATGCCTGCGCAATAATTTTTTCAACACCGGTTTCCGCCAGCGCATGTAATACATCCAGATTTAAACCGAGTCGCGTAGCACGCCCGGCAATCTGACCAAGACTTTCTTCGCCACTGACATATAGGCCATTCATCTTCGCGCCCATATGCGCGAGCGTTTGCAACAACAGAGTCGATTTGCCGATACCCGGGTCACCGCCGATCAACACTACCGAACCTTCGACCAGGCCACCGCCCAATACGCGATCGAATTCACCGATCCCGGTAGAAACACGGGTTTCTTCGGATTGATTGACCGATTTGAGTGGCGTGATTTTAGGCGTGTGGGTATCGCCAGCCCATCCGCCCTGACGTGTCGATTGTCTGGCCGCGCTCGCCGATTCAATCACGAACTCGCTTAGCGTATTCCAGGCACCGCATTCGCTGCATTGCCCCTGCCATTTATTATGGTCGGCGCCGCATTCGCTGCAGACGTAAGCGGTTTTTGTCTTTGCTTTGGATGTGGCCATAGGAGTTTACGCAATTCGCAGTTGGAGAGAACTTAACAAGAAAGCCGTTTAGTCAAACCACTATATCCGAAACATAAAGAAAGTCATTCAACAGAAAGTGGTTTTCAGTGTCGGGATTTTCTGACAGAGCGTTCTCAGAACATGAGATATAAAAAAAAAGCGCCGTGGGCGCTTTTAGTATCTAGAGCGCCGATTCAACATTGCTGCCTTCGGCTTGGCATTTACGCGGCGTGTTCTAGCGTGTCATAGCTTAAAAAAGCCTCAGGAGCGCCGATTCAAGATTAATGCCTTTGGCTTGGCATTTACGCGGCGTGTTCTAGCGTAATACTTTTTGGTGCCGGAAATAGGAATCGAACCTACGACCTCATCATTACGAATGACGCGCTCTACCAACTGAGCTATTCCGGCGCAGGCCGCGATTTTAAGGCTTTAGCGGGGGCGGGTCAATTTAATACGTCAATCCACCAACACCAGGCGCAATTCCTTGGGTAAGGCAAAGACGATATTTTCCGGTTCACCATCGAGCTCGGTAACGATGCCACCGCCCAATGCCTGCAACTTGGCGATAACACCCTGTACCAGCACTTCTGGCGCCGATGCGCCTGCTGTTACTCCGATATTCTTGTGGCCAACCAACCATTCCGGCTTGATGAATTCTGCACCATCGATCAAATAGGCTTCACAGCCTTCTTTTTCAGACAGCTCACGCAAGCGATTGGAATTGGAACTGTTGACTGAACCGACGACCAGAACCAAGTCACACTGGGCAGCCAATTCACGCACGGCATCCTGACGGTTTTGCGTGGCGTAACAAATATCGTCATGCTTCGGCCCCTGAATCAGCGGAAATTTTTCTTTCAGTGCTGCGATGACATCGCGGGTTTCATCGACCGACAAAGTCGTTTGCGTGGTGTAGGCAAAATTATCCGGCTGCTCGACTTCCAGCGCCAAGGCATCTTCAACATCTTCCACCAGATAAATTTTTCCCTTGCCGTCTTCCTGTCGCCACTGGCCCATGGTGCCTTCCACTTCGGGATGACCTTCATGGCCGATCAAGACTACATCACGACCATTGCGACAATGACGCGCCACTTCGATATGGACTTTGGTCACCAAGGGACAAGTCGCATCAAAAATTTTCAGACCCCGATCGGCAGCTTCTGCACGTACCGCCTGTGATACGCCATGTGCACTGAAAATTACTGTAGCACCGGTCGGCACTTCATCCAGCTCTTCGACAAAGACGGCACCGCGTTGTCGCAGATCTTCCACTACGAAGCGGTTGTGCACGACTTCATGACGAACATAGATCGGCGCACCAAAACTTTCAATCGCACGTTTGACAATTTCAATGGCGCGGTCGACGCCTGCGCAGAAACCACGCGGATTGGCGAGCACGATATTCATTTCACTTCTTCCTTTTTACGGAAACTGAAAAGTATCAACACCACGGCGCCGGCAACAATACAACTATCGGCGATATTAAATACCGGCCAGGAGAAATCCTTGTAATACCACTCGATAAAATCGATGACATAAGCATAGCGAAAACGGTCAATCAAGTTGCCAAGGGCGCCGGCAATAATCAGCGCATATGGCAAAGCATCACGCCAGTGATTACGCGGCATTTTGCTCAACAACCCTATCAACACAAGGCTCACGGCAATCTTCATTACCACAAAAAACCAGTGCGCCCATTCGCCGGCATCGGCAAGAAAACTAAAAGCTGCCCCAGTGTTGTGGGCCAGCCTCCAGTTCCAAAAACCTTCGACAAACGGCACCGCTTCACCGTAGGTCAAATTCGCGACGGCAATATGTTTCGTCCACTGATCAAGCGCGATCAAAATGATCGAGAGTATCAGCCAGATTAGTGCAGAGGTTTTTTTCACTTTATCTTTCATTTTTTAATGCGCATGGGTTTACTTTCGAGCCCCGGCTTTCGCCGGGGTGACAGATGCTAGAAATATCGACGCAGTTCACCAGCACCATTCACATTGGTTTCGCAACGGCTACAAAGTTCCGGATCATCGCCGTGACTACCCACATCTTCACGGTAATGCCAGCAACGTATGCACTTGGTGTGCTTCGATGCCTGTGCATGAATGAAGACAGGCGAATTTTCCACGGCGACCGCTTGCTCACTCTTCGCCGACAATGACTTGAGATTCAATTGCGAAGTGATGAACAGGAAGCGGGCTTCGGCCGATACCGGCTGCAGTTTTTGCAATAAGGCATCGTCGACAAACACGTCAACCTCGGCCTGTAAGGACGCACCAATCTCGCCATTCACACGCATTGGTTCAAGTACTTTGCTAACGGCATCACGCACGGCAAACACGGCATCGAAATCTTCCGTACTTAATACTGCTCCAGCAGGCAAGGCCTGAAGATTGTCGTACCAGGTGGCCATCAATACATGCGCTTCGCGCTGGCCTGGCAAGGTACGCCAGATTTCATCGGCGGTAAAACTCAACACCGGCGCAATCCAGCGCACGAAGGCTTCGGCAATGTGGTACATCGCGGTTTGCGCGGAACGACGGCCCAGACTGTCGACCTGCATCGTGTACAGACGATCCTTGGTGACATCGAGATACAAGGCACCCAGATCATTGGTACAGAAATTCTGCAGTTTGCTGACGACCGAAGCAAAATCGTAACGCTCGTAAGCCGCAATGATTTCTTCCTGCACGGCCAATGTTCGCGCCACTGCCCATTGATCCAGCAGCAACATGTCTTGATTTGGAACCAGGTTTTTTTCTGCATCAAAACCCGACAGGTTGCCAAGCAGGAAGCGTGCGGTATTGCGAATACGGCGGTAAGCATCGGCACTGCGCTTCAAGATGTCGTCCGACACCGACATTTCATTACGATAATCGGTTGAGGCAATCCACAGACGCAACACATCGGCGCCGAGCGAATCATTTACTTTTTGTGGTTCGACAGTATTGCCCAATGACTTGGACATCTTCTTGCCTTGCGCATCAACGGTGAAACCATGCGTCAGCACTTGTTTGTATGGCGCAGCACCGTCCATGCCGATTGCTGTCAGCAAGGAGCTCTGGAACCAGCCACGATGCTGATCAGAACCTTCCAGATATAAATCGGCCGGTTTGATCAGACCATCTTCTGGACGTGCAGCAAGCACGCATTCATGCGTCACACCGGAATCAAACCAGACATCGAGAATATCTTTGACTTGATCGTACTGATCAGCTTCATCGCCCAGAAAGTCCTGCGGATTAATGCCGTACCAGGCATCGGCACCTTTTTGTTCAACCAGCGCGGCAACTTCATGCATCAACTCGACCGAACGCGCATGTGGCTCGCCGGTTTGCTTGTTGATGAACAAGGCTATTGGCACGCCCCAGGTACGCTGACGTGAAATACACCAGTCGGGACGACCATCAATCATGCCGACAATGCGGGCTTCGCCCCACTCCGGAATCCAGGCGACTTTCTTGATCGACTCTAGCGCTTGTGCACGCAGATTCGCTTGATCCATCGAGATGAACCATTGCGGTGTGGCACGAAATGCCACCGGCGATTTATGACGCCAGCAATGCGGGTAGCTATGCGTCAGCTTTTCCGAGGCGAGCAACACGCCGCGCTCCTGCAACAAGGCAACCACGGTGTCGTTTGCTTTCCAGATATATTGCCCGGCGAAAATTTCGGTATTGGGCAAATACACGCCTTTGCCGTCGATCGGATTCAATACTTCCAGACCGTATTTCAAGCCAACCGCGAAGTCTTCCTGACCGTGACCGGGCGCAGTATGCACGGCACCGGTACCGGCATCTGTGGTGACGTGATCGCCGAGGATGATCGGTACGATGCGCGAATAAAACGGATGCTGGAGTTTCAGCAATTCAAGCGCCACACCTTTGGCGCGACCAAGAATATTGACTTCACTCAAGCCGTAGCGTGTTGCACAGGTTTCTGCGAGAGCTTCAGCGAGGACCAGCAACACACGCTTGCCATTACGTGCAGGACCTTCGATCAAAACGTAATCAAGATCCGGACCCAAGGTCACTGCCAAACTGGCAGGTAGTGTCCAAGGTGTGGTGGTCCAAATTGGCACTGTGACGATGGCATCTTCGCTATCAACACCAAATTTTTCCGCGAGTGCTTTCGGATCGATGGCGTCATACGCCACATCAACCGCTGGAGACACTTTATCGGCATATTCGATTTCCGCTTCGGCCAAGGCCGAGCCGCAATCGAAACACCAGTGCACCGGTTTTGCACCGCGCGATAGGTGTCCGCGTTCGATGATTTTAGCGAGCGAACGCAACATATCGGCTTCGAATTTGAAGTCCATCGTGCGATAAGGGTTTTTCCAGTTTCCGAGTACACCCAGTCGTTGAAAATCTTTCGATTGTCCGGTGATTTGCTCGTTGGCGTATTCACGACATTTCTGACGGAATGTTGCGGCATCCATTTTGTCGCCGACCTTGCCGTGTTTTTTCTCAACCGCCAATTCGATTGGCAAGCCGTGGCAATCCCAGCCCGGCACATAGGGTGCATCAAAGCCCGAGAGCAGTTTCGATTTCACCACGATGTCTTTCAGAGTCTTATTGACGGCGTGGCCAATATGGATAGAGCCATTGGCGTAAGGCGGGCCATCGTGCAGTACGAATTTCTTTTCGCGTGTACCGGTTTTTTCACGAATGGCTTCGTACCAATTCATGTCCTGCCAGCGCTTGAGCATTTCCGGCTCGCGCTTGGGCAAATCGCCGCGCATCGGGAATGCAGTATCGGGCAATGAAATGGTGTGTTTGTAATCCTTACTCACTTGCTAACTCCAAGGTCTTTTTATCGTGATGCAAAATGTTTCGCGCTTGTTTTGAATCCAGGTCCATCTGTTTAATCAATGCCGGCAAGCCGTCGAATTTTTCTTCGTCTCGGAGTTTGGCGACAAACTCCACGGTAATTCGTTTGCCATAAAGATTGCCGTCAAAGTCAAACAGATGCGCTTCGAGCAATGGCTCAATGCCGGCAACGGTTGGCCGCGTCCCCAGACTGGAAACACTGGCCATCTTTTCCGGTCCGACGCCATGCACCCATGTCGCATAAATGCCGTGCAATGCCGTGTGTTTTCCGGCCAAGCGAATATTGGCGGTCGGATAACCCAATTGTCTGCCGAGTTGTTTTCCATAAACCACTTTACCGGCAATCGCATAACGATGACCGAGCGCTTTTTCTGCGCCCGCCATATCGCCACTCGATAATTGCAAACGCAACCGCGTGCTGGAAACACGTTCGCCCTCGTGCAATACCGGAGTGATTTCATGGGCGGTAAAACCAAACTGGGCACCGAGTGTTTGCAACATGACGATGTCGCCACGGCGGCCTTTGCCAAAACGGAATTCCGGTCCAACCCAGACTTCCTTTGCATTCAATTTATGCACCAGCACTTGTTCTATAAAATCTTCAGCACTCATCGAACTGAGCTTTGCGTTAAAGCGCAGCAAACCGACGACATCGCAACCCAGCGCGGCCAAGCCTTCGAATTTGGCGCGCGGCAATAACAAACGCGGCGGAGGGTTTTCTTTCGAGAAAAATTCGCGCGGCAATGGTTCGAAACTGAGCGCCACTAACGACAAACCGGACTCGCGTGCACGTTGACGCGTGTGCTCGATCAAAGCCTGATGCCCGCGATGCAGGCCGTCAAAAGCTCCGATACAAACCACACTTCCCTGCGGGCCACCTACAGTCTGGCCCGAAACGTCGCGAAACAAAGTCGTCATGGCCCAATTATAGCCGCGATACGGGCTTACTAGCGCAGGAGGGCCCTTGGGCCCGACATAAGTCGAAAGTATTCGGGCCCAAGGGCCCTCCTACGAATAGAAAATCAGTGCTCGCGCAAATGTCTTGGCCGCAATCCCGTCGCGATCAGGGCCAGACCATAAGCCACCGCACCCGCCAGCACGACACCCAGCAGCATCAATACCCGGCTCCACCAGACATAGTCAGACCAGTCGCCCACAAAGTGACGAATACCAAGGACGACGACAGTCATCAAGATCAGGCCAAAGAGTATCTGCAGCATCAGCTTGCGCCAGCCTTTTTCGGGCTGATAAACGCCAAGCCGCATCAAGTAACGCCAGAGCAGATAAGTATTGAAAATACCCGCCAGGGCTGTTGCCATCGCTATGCCGGCATGGGCGGCTTCAAATTTCATGCGCCATAAGGGAATAACAATAGCGACTGTGAGCACCACGTTCACTATCACGGTAAACACTGCCGCGCGCATGGGGGTTTTGGTGTCGTGCCGCGAATAAAATGCCGGCAGCAACACTTTGCTGAGCATAAAGGCAGGAATGGCAACGCCCATTGCGGTCATGCTTGCCGCGACCATTTGGACGTCATGCAACTTGAACTTGCCGTGATAGAACAAGGTCGCCGTCATCGGTTCGGCCAATAAAATCAGGCCCAGCGATGCCGGCATTCCGACCAGCATCACCAGCCTCAAACCCCAGTCAATCGAGTGCGAAAAACCGGCGGTATCTTGATTGGCATGGTGCGATGATAAATGCGGCAAAATCACGGTACCGATCGCGACACCAAACAAGCCCAAAGGCAGCTCAACCAGGCGGTCCGAGTAGTAAAGCCATGACTGCGCCTGCACCACCAGCAATGACGCAAACATGGTGCCAACCAGTAAATTTATTTGCGATACCGACGACGAAAATATCGTTGGCAACATGAGCTTGAATACGCGCCTCACCCCTTCATGTTTCAGGCTGAATTTGAAATGCGGAGTCTTGGCATGGCGCGCCATTGCAGGCCAAAGCAGCAAGGTCTGCACGACACCGGCAATAAACACACCCCAGGCCAGTGAGAACTCGCGAATATCGAAATAACGTGCCAGCAATAACATCGCAGCAATCAGTGAAAGGTTATGCAATACCGGCGTGAAAGCAGGCAACCCAAAATGCCGATAGCTATTCAACACCGACCCGGCGAGGGCCGTCATCGAGATAAACATCAGGTACGGAAACGTGATCCGCAACATATCGGCGGTTAAAGCCACCGTGGCCGAATTTTCATCGGCAAACAGCAGAAACAAGCGGGCAATCCAGGGCGATAGCAACATGCCGAAAGCAGTGACCAGCATCACCGCAGCCAACAAGGCCCCGGCTATATGGTCCAGAAAGTCCTGCAGGGCCTTTTCATCGCCTTTTTCCTTCAATTCCGAAAGAACCGGCACAAAAGCAGAGGAAAACGAGCCTTCCGCGAAGATTCTTCGCAAATAGTTAGGAATTCGATACGCCACAACGAAGGCAGATACCGCAGCATTGGTCCCAAACAGGCTGGCCTGCAGCCAGTCGCGAGCAAAACCGACCACCCTGGACAGGAAGGTCATGCTGGTAAAAATGGCGGTGGAACGCAGCAAGCCTTTGCGACTCATACCGTTACTACTCCATGTAAAGGGCAAAAGCCCCAAGGTAATTGACTCAAGTCCATGAATCCGCCATAATTTCCAGTCTTTCCACCCCTATTTTACGTTCAGGAGCCCGCTGTGGCCAACATTAAATCTGCCAAAAAGCGCGCCAAGCAAGCTGTCGTCCGTAATGCGCGCAACACCAGTCACCGTTCGATGCTGCGCACTGCCGTCAAGCGCATCCTCAAAGCCATCGAAGGCAATGACGTCGTTGCTGCCGAAGCCGCTTACAAAGTTGCCGTGCCAATTCTTGACCGCTACTCGGCTCGTGGCTTGATCCACAAGAACAAGGCGGCGCGTCACAAGAGTCGCATCAACACCCGCATCAAGGCAATGAAAGCCGCTTAATTGCCCGCTGTCATTGATTGAACAAAGCCGCAGCGATGCGGCTTTTTCATTTCTGGCGCAAAATAAGCCCCGAGTATTTCCATGTTTTCCGAGCCTGCCGTGAACACTGACGCCATCATCCATACCGCCTTTTATAAATTCGTTCGGATCGAAGATGTCGATGCGGCAGTCGAAGTTTTACGCGAGCTTACTGCAGAATTAAAAGGCAGCATTCTGGTCGCAAGCGAAGGCATCAATGGCATGTTGGCGGCACCAGAATCTGCGATTGCCGGTTTTGAAAATGTACTGCAACACGACCCTCGCTTTGCGGGTGCTTTTACCGGCATCGTGTTTAAGCGCAGTCCCTGCAAAACAGTTCCATTCGGCAAAATGAAAGTTCACAAGAAAGCCGAAATCGTGCCGCTCGGAATTTCCGATGTCGATGCGACAAAGACCGGCACCAATCTGAGCCCGCAGGAATGGCGTGAGCTGATTGCGCAAGACGATGTCGTGTTGCTGGACAACCGAAACAGTTTCGAATTCCGTCTGGGTCGGTTCAAGAATGCGATTGATCCCGGCGTCGGCAATTTTCGTGATTTCCCGGAATACGTGAAAGCGAATGTCGATCAATGGAAGGCCGACGGAAAACGCGTTGCCATGTATTGCACTGGAGGCATCCGCTGTGAAAAAACCAGCGCCTGGATGCTCGATATGGATATCCCGGTTTTCCAGCTCGAAGGCGGCATCCTGAATTATTTCAAGGAAATGCCCGACGCCGAAAAAGATTGGCAGGGCGAATGTTTCGTTTTCGATAACCGCATCGCTCTTGATACCCATCTTCAGGAAACCAGCACCACGCTTGAAGATGTATACAACGGCGAACCTGACGGCGAATGGCGTTTGAATCGTGCCAAAAAACTCGCGGCAGCGAACGACTGACATGTTACCGACACGCGACGGTGTTGGCCCAAGCGTAATCACCCTGCCTGTTGGCGACTGGCTGCTTGTCATTGATTTTCTGATGGAGCGCTTCAATGCCATTCCGCGTGATGAATGGCAATCACGCATGCAGCACGGCTTAGTGATGGATGAAAATGGCCAGGCCGTATTGCCTGATCGGCAACACCAAGCGCATTTGAAAATTTATTATTACCGCTCACTCGAAAACGAAACGCCGATTCCGTTTGTAGAAAAAATACTGTTTCAGGATGAAAACATTATCGTCGCCGATAAACCACATTTCCTTCCCGTCATGCCGGCGGGAAATTATCTGCAGGAAACTTTGTTGGTCAGGCTGAAACGCAAAACCGGAATCGAAACGCTGATCCCGATGCATCGCATTGATCGTGAAACTGCAGGCTTAGTGGTATTCGTCATAAAACCTGAAACTCGTGGCGCCTATCAATCCCTGTTTCTGAGCAAGAGCGTAGAAAAAATTTATCAGGCTATTGCAGCCTACCGAACTGACCTGGTTTTCCCGATAATTTACAAAAGTCGTTTACAGGAAAGCAGCAATTTCATGCAGATGGAAGCAATTGATGGCGAACCGAACTCGGAAACCATCATTGATGTCATTGAACACAAAAATGCTTTGGCCAAATACCAATTGACGCCTGTCACAGGCAAAAAACACCAGTTGCGTGCACATATGGCAGCGCTGGGGATTCCGATTTTGAATGATTTGATTTATCCGGTGCATCGGGCTGCCGATCAGGATAATTTCGCTAAACCATTGCAGCTATTGGCACAGAATATTGCGTTTATAGACCCCGTCACCGGTCAAGAACGGGCATTTCAAACACAATTGAAATTATTGAACTGGTAGAGTGGGCACTGCCCATCGTTTTTCGCAACTTCTGGCATAGGTAGGCAGTGAACACCTAACTCAATCACCGCCGCAGCCACCACCACAACCCGAATCTCCCCCGCTATCGCCGCCTGAATCGGAATCACCCATACCATCGGTGCCGCCGTCGAAACTCGAGTCGGAAAAATCACCGCCGCAATGCACGGCACCACCACCGCCATCTGAATATGGCGCTCTTTTGCAATCAGCCGAATAAATAAAGCCATTCCTGATACCCAGCTTTTTATCGATGGCAAACAACAACGGCAATCGCGTAGCAGATTTCGGATCAATATTTTCGTCTTTGCAGCTATACCACCATACTCTTCGCAGACCCATGTTATCGGCTTTCGAAGTGCCTAATACGACCGCTGGTGTGTGGTGCATGAAACGGCCAAATGCTTTCCCACAAAATTGTTCGTAACTACGCGTGTACAGAATAAATTCATGCCACAAATCATCAGTAACTTGTGAAGGCATCGACACATATTTTCGGCCACTTTTAAGATGCGCAAGAAAGAATTGGCGCAAAGCACGGGCAACGAGTTGGAACTCTTTGGCTCCGAACTCAGGATGCTTTTCCTTGAGCTTGTTGTAGAGCCCTTGGGGGAAATGGTAGTTTTTTATGTATTCCGCCCGTTTCCAGGAAAGCCAGGCAGAAGTGAATATGATGAGTAAGACAATTAAAGCGAATGTAACAAATGCGGCGAACTCGCTCATGGTCAAAGCTCTGCGTGAAAATCAGTGCTTATCTTAACTTAGGTAACTGCCGTTATTTACCAGGCAAGCATGTCTGAATTGCATGCAGTCCGGCAAAATCATTATCGTGGTTTCATCGCTTCGCGCTCTGCAATATCTTCAGCTGCTTCAAGCGCTGCATGTTTTTCATCATCGAAGAATTGCTGGATCTTAAGCATGATTGGCCAGGTACCGTCGCGGCCAATCGCAGAAACGATGAACCAGGGCTCTTTCCAGTCGAGCGCTTTCACGATGGCAGCCGCACGTTCTGCACGTTCTTCATCGTCAAGCAAATCGCCTTTATTCAAAACGAGCCAGCGGGGCTTTTCCAGCATGCCGGGATCGTATTTGCGTAACTCGTTTTCGATGGCGCGAACCTGTCCGGCTGGGTCGATTTCTTCATCAAACGGCGCCATATCAACCAGATGCAGCAACACGCGAGTACGTTGAACGTGACGCAAGAACAAGCTGCCCAAACCGGCACCGTCTGCGGCACCTTCGATCAAGCCAGGAATATCGGCGATCACGAAGCTACGGTAAGCCTCGACGCTCACCACGCCAAGATTTGGATACAAAGTCGTAAATGGATAATCCGCGACTTTCGGTGTCGCCGACGATACTGCACGGATGAATGTCGACTTGCCGGCATTCGGAAAGCCCAGCAAACCGACGTCGGCCAGCAATTTCATTTCCAGACGAATATCGCGTTCTTCACCAGGGCTACCGGTTTCGGAACGGCGTGGCGCGCGGGTAATCGAGCTCTTGAAATGCACATTGCCTTTGCCGCCTTCGCCGCCAGTTGCTACCAGCATGCGGGCGCCGTGTTCGGTCAAGTCGCCGATCACTTCGTCGGTTGCGACGTTGGTGACCGAGGTTCCTACCGGCACTTTAATGGTGATGTCTTCGCCGGCTTTGCCGAAACGTTGTTGACCCATGCCGTTTTCACCGCGCTGCGCACGGAATTGGCGGTCATGTCGGAAATCGATCAGCGTGCTGAGATTCTCATCAGCTTCCAGCCAGATGCTGCCGCCATTGCCACCGTCGCCACCATCGGGGCCACCGAGCGGGATAAATTTCTCGCGACGAAAGCTGATGCAACCGTTACCACCGGCACCGGCAAATACTGTAATGATGGCTTCGTCGACGAATTTCATAATTTTAGGAGCACGGGAGGTGAGAGACGGGAAGCGGGAGGAAAAGTACACCGGGCAAGAAGATTTACTCCTCCCACCTCACGTCTCTCGCCTCCCAGAATTAAAACAAAAAACCCCGCGCAAGCGGGGCTTTATGCGCTGCGCTATCTGCAGGAATTACTCTGCTGGAATAACACTAACGGTACGACGTTTGTTTGGACCTTTTACTGCGAAGTTCACCGTGCCGTCTTTAAGAGCGAACAGGGTGTGGTCGCGGCCCATGCCGACGTTTGCACCGCGATGAAACTCGGTACCACGTTGACGAACAATGATATTGCCCGCGTCAATTGCTTGACCGCCGAACATTTTCACGCCGAGGTATTTTGG
>JBOHYH010000051.1:0-2895 GCA_050737775.1 Arenimonas sp. | reverse complement strand
GCTTGCCGGTACAAGGGGTGATCATCGGCGATAAGGAGTCTGGTCATCGTGAGATGTTATGACATCTGATGTAAAATATTTCGCGAATTCATCAAGAATTCGTTTATTGCGATGTCCAGCCACCATCGACCGGTATCGCTGCACCCGTTAAGTTGTGCGCCGCCGGACGGCATAGCCACAGCACCAGCTCGGCAATTTCTTCCGGCAGGGACATCCGGCCGCTAGGTTGTTTTTCCCGCAACAATTCACGCACACCGGCATCACGATCATTGCCAAAATCGGCTGCACGCATAGCGATTTGCGGTTCAATCAAAGGCGTTTCGACCCAACCAGGGCATAAGCAATTGACGGTCACGCCACCACTCGCCCGCGATCCGGCCGATGCATATTCCAGCGCGGCGACTTTGCTTAATCCAATCAAACCGAATTTACTCGCCACATAGGGCGACTTGTTGATGGATGCCACCAAACCATGCACTGAAGCGATGTTGATGACGCGGCCATAACCGCGCTCCGCCATGCCCGGTAAACTTAATCGTAATGTATGAAATGCGGCACTCAGATTAATGGCGATCAGAGCATCCCAACGCTCGGCCGGCATGTCGGCCACCGGCGCGGTGTGTTGTACGCCTGCGCAATTCACCAGCACATCGACCGGCGACCAGGCATTGATCTGCCCGAGCATGTTTTCAATCGCGAGCGCGTCACGCAAATCGGTATCGTAATATCTTGCTTCTGCCGCACCGGAACTTTCGATCAATTCAATGGCATGGGCAATCTGTTCCTGAGAGCCAAGACCATTGATAGCCACGCGGGCACCGGCTGCACCCAAAGTTTGCGCAATGGCCAGACCAATGCCGGAAGTTCCGCCAGTCACCAAGGCGGTTCGGTTGTTTAGGAAAAAATCTGACATTGAAGATCTTCGTCTTGGCATTGGGGTCTCGCCACGATATCAGGACGACTCTGGCGCGGCCTCGTACCAAAGTACAATGCCGGGCACCGGATTGATTGCTAAGGTAGTGTGATGAATAAAAATCCCGACATCGCATTCCTTGTCCTGACTATGCTTTTTGCCTTGCCTATTTCGGGCGCGGCAAGCGCTTCGAATCATGGCGACAGACTCCAACTGGTATCGGCAGTCCGTGAAACCGTGCATCGTGACAATGACGATTTATTGACCGCCGGGCTCGGAGAAAAAGGTCTTCGTAATCCACTACCCCCCGTATTCGCGAATCCGGAAAAACCGGAGTCAGATGAATCTCGTCGCCGTGCCGTTTGGAATAATTGGCGCGGCATTGCCGATCTTAGTCCCGGCGGCGGTTTCGGCGAATTCTACGGCTCGCTTAAAGCAGTGCCTGGTCGCGAATATCAGGCGCTGGCCATATTACCGGGAGCAAGACAGCCGCATCGCGTCATGCTGCAATTACCTGATAGCTTTGATCGCAAGAAAGCTTGCGTCGTGGTGACGGCTTCCTCCGGATCACGCGGTATCTACGGTGCCATTGCCTTGGCTGGCGGCTGGGGTTTGCCACGCGCTTGTGCGATTGCCTACACAGACAAAGGCGCGGGTACCGATTACGTGGGCACGGCGGATGCAACTCGCAATCAAGCATTCGATATCCCGAAATATTCTGGCACCGGTGTTGCCCCCATCGCGATCAAACATGCCAACTCCGGTGACAACCCCGAAGCCGATTGGGGTCGGCATGTGCATCAAGCCGCTGATTTTGCTTTGCAGGTATTGAACACGTCTTATCCCGACTCTACTAAATTCACCTACGCCAATACGCAAATAATTGCAGTGGGCGTTTCCAATGGTGGTGGCGCGGTATTACGCGCGGCCGAATCAAAAGACAAATGGGCCGATGCCGTCGTCGCAATTTCACCCAATATCTGGTCATCTGAAAGTGGCGGCCGTGCGATTTACGACTATGCAACCGAGGCAGCCCTATGGATGCCATGCGCGCTCAATGCCACTGCTTTCGACAAGGAATTTTTTGCCCGCCCCGGCGGAGCCAAATCACCGGCAGGAACAATACGCTGTGCATCACTGAAAACATTGGGCTGGTTAAAAACCGACACCGCCATCGAGCAAGCGGAAGAAGCGCTTGCTTATCTGCACCAACAAGGCTGGAGCGATGCTGCACTCTCGGCGGCTGCGTTGAGTACCAGTTTCGATCTATGGCGATCCGTTATTGTGACTTATGCTTCGAGCTACGCGAAAACTGGCGCGGATCAAATGCCTTGTGGTTTTGCATTCCATGCGCTGGGTACTGATGGCAAACCCAGGGTTCCAACGTCTTCCGAAAAATCTGCGTGGACTAGTGATGCTTCGGGTATTCCGCCCGGTGCCGGTGTATTTCTTGTCGACACTCTTGCACAGGGAAGTGATCCCGCATTACCGGGATTATTGTGCCTGCGTGAATTAAAAGAAGGCAAAAAGACACTCGCCCTAGCCACGAAAAACGGCATCGATGCAACCCGTGCTGGATTACCACGTAAAGGTTTGCCGGTACTGGTTATTCACGGCATCAATGATGGATTGATTCCGGAAGCATTCGGCAGTGCGCCTTATGTTGCCTGGGCTAAAAAGAATCGGCGGGATATTTCTCATTGGCGAGTCGACAACGCGCAACATTTTGACGGATTTCTCGGACTGCCGGTGCTCGGCGCACGCTATGTTCCGCTGATGCCTTATGCATATCGCGGACTGGATGCGATGTGGGAACACATCGCGGAAAAAAAATCACTACCAATGGATGCCGACATCGTGACGACACCGCGTAAATTTGAAGACGGCGTATTGGCACCGCTGCGAAAAGAAAATCTGGGCGAGATACCCAGTCAAAAATAATACTCTAACCGTAGGGGCGCCTGCTCGCTGCGCCCGACACC
>JBOHYH010000050.1:0-18087 GCA_050737775.1 Arenimonas sp. | reverse complement strand
GGTCTACGTCATAGGCCAAACGCCCAAGATTGTCATAGACCTTGTAACTGTAATTGCCGCGCACGTCTTTGTTGACGATCGCTTGACCAAGCGCATTGTAAATTACTTCTTCGCTCGGCAAAGATCCGTTAGCCACCATTGCATTGGTAGCGATATCCCAACGATATGCATCAGGATAAATCGTTTTAATGCGTCGGCCTGCAGTATCGTAAACATAGCTAGTCGTGCGCTGCTCATCCAACGGGGCGCTAGCATTTTCGGTACGCGAAATTACATTTCCGAAAGCGTCATAAACTGTGCGTGTAGCAATCACTTGAGAGCGTGTTTGCAAACCGCTCGCATCATAATATGCGACTACAATCGCAGGGCTTCGCTCTTCTGTCTGGCGCCCTGTAGCGTCATAGTCATAAGTCCATGTGTTACCAAGTTTATTGGTAAAGCGAACGCGGTCACCTGTCGCATTATAGGCATAGTACTCGACCTGGTTCAGCGCGTCGGTGCTGCTTATTAAATGACCCGCCGCATCGTATGTCATCGATGCTTTTCGATAAGCCGTTTCCAGAGATAGGATTGCAGTCAACTCTGCTTCAGTCTGACTGCCGGCCCCAATCGGATACAAATACTGCAGCGTATCGGTCAATTGCCCGATCGCATCGTATCGATACTCTACGACAGTGCCTTGATCATCTAACATAAAGCGGAGGCGTCCGGCAACGTCAAATACACGCTGAGTCAGTCGTTGATTTTCAGGCAGATCGAAAGTCACGTCAGAAATCGCGACTGCAATTTCGCTAGCAGTATGACTAGGTGTGTATTCAATGGTTTTCGCATATCGGATTTCCGACAGCATTTGACCGTTAGCATCGTATTGCAGTTGATGTACAGTTACATGGGTCGCATCAATACGAACCAGCTTGTAAATTATGCGACCAGCAGCATCAAACACTTGATAACTCACACGCGCAGATGTTTCTTGAGCGCTTACTCGTGCTGCAAGGGTTGAAGCTAGCATGCTTCCATTGAGCAAACCCGTAATATCTGCACCGCTTAGACTGATTGGGGCCGCATATTCGAGAGCTTGAGTAACTTGTCCTGATGCGTCATAACGTTTTTCAGTGATATTGCCTTGCGCATCAACATCAAATCGCATACGGCCAGCCGCGTCATACACCATGTAAGCGGCTTGATCACGGCTTGTGTCCGCAATAATGCCTAAATCGCTCGTCGTAGCTGTACCTGACAGCAGCTTTGAGGTTAAGCCTGCGGCTCCCAGATTGATTACGTTGGCATATCGTCGTACAGCAGTAATGCGGCCATTCGCGTCAAAATCATTTTCTGTGACTGCTCCTAGTGCATTAATTTCGTATCTGGCTCGGCCAGCATTATCATATGCAATATAGGTAACATGATCGCGAACAACATCTACGGAAATCCCTAAATCGGCTGATGTTGCAATGCCCACGCTAATCTTGGAAATTAAGACTGCTGAATTCAGATTTATCGCATTGGCATAGGTGCGTTTCGCAACTATGCGTCCACTGGCATCCAACACCGACTCACTGACCGTGCCCAACGCATCGATGCTGTATTTCGCACGACCCGCACCGTCGTAAACGACATAGCTGGTAAAGCCACGTGCATCGGTCACGCTGCTGCGACGACCCGCGGCGTCATAGCCATACTTCGTCTCATTGCCTAACGCGTCCAGTGTGAGAATCAGACGTCCGACCAAGTCATAACGGTTGGTTTGTATTTGAGCGATCTGACGTTTGGTTGCGCTCACGTTATCGAGATAAACGGTTCCGCCCGTCACACCCGGTTGTTTCAACCCGTGGGCATACCATAAGGTCTTGCCGTAGGTTGCCGAATCGATTTGTCGGCTATAACTCACCCCGCTATTGCGATCGCTGCCTTTGACATACACGAACGTCGTAATGTGATCGCCAGCAGTTTCGGTTTCGACGACGTATGTTGTATCCAGACTCAGCGTCATGAGCGCCGTTTTGCTTTCCACGGCACCGGTTATCTGAAAGCGCTGCAACACGCCATTTTCTATAATGATGGCATCCCGCAAGAACGGTGCGCTTAGATATTCGGCTTCGTTTTGTACACCCATCGCAAAATAAGAGCCCGCCAAACTACCACCGACACGGATTTCACTGGAATAGGTATGACCATCGGCCAGGTAAGGTCGTGTGTCACTAACGATGATCGGCGCCACACCTGTGCTGACGCCTGGGTTGCGCTCGAATACGACAGCGCCATTTACTACAGACGGAAACACCCAGGTATTGTTGTTAAAGCCAGCCAGACTATTACCATCAAAACCACTCATCCAGGTCGTGGATACGGGGGCCAATGACCAGTTCTTGATATCGGTCAATGCAGTGGCATTACCCGTTTGCAATGCAGATTTCAGCGGCGCACTGAGTGTGATAGCAGAGGTGTAGGCATTGGTTTGGCTCACGCGCCCAACCGTGTCATAACGAGTCTCGGTGACTGAGGCGGTGGTGCTGGTCAAATGCGTGACACTGAAGCGTACGCGACTATCGCCGTCATAAACGCGATAGCTGATTTGATCAATGGCTTCATTGGCAACTACGTCAACACGTGCCTTGATCGTGGCCGCACTGGCACCAGCGGTGCTTGATAGATCAGAAACAGTAATGGCAGTTGCGTAACTGCGCACCGCAACCACACGACCGTCTTTATCGTACGTGGTTTTGGTCACGCCGCCGTTGGGATCAATCTCATGGGTCAACCGATCGGCCTCATCGTACACAAATCGACTGACATTGCCGGTCGCATCGGTACGTTGCACCACATTGTCATTGGCATCGTATAGGTAGCCAGTGCTCAGAATCAGGTGACCAATACCGGGATCGATAATCTCGCTGTCGCGGCGGCCAAACACGTCATAGTTGTATTGCGTGGTCGTGGAATTGGATGTGCCCGACCCTTCGGTTACCGTGACTTGGCGGCCTGCAGCATCATAGGAGTAGCTGGTGCGTAAATTAAGACCCGATGGGTCTTGTGCTGTCTGCAACAAACGACCTTCCTGGTCGTAGCTCATCGTGGTGATACGACCACTGGCATCGGTCACTTTGACTTGGCGACCCTGACCATCGTAGCTGGTCGTGGTGATCAAATTCAGACCGGTCGGATCGTCACTGCGAGTTAGCACGCGGCCCACAGCATCATAGCTGTAACGCACTTTGCGACCGGTCGCATCGGTGCTTTCGTACAGCATGCTACGGACGTCTGGCGTGTAGTGAGTGGTTTGGTTCAGTGCATTGGTGCTGGACACCATAAAACCATTTTTGTCGTATGCGTAGCTGGTGGTGGCGTTATTACCATCGGTGACGGTAACTGTTTGTCCGAAACGGTTATGAATGGTGGTGACGATGACACCTTCTGGCGACGTGACGATCAAGCGACGATGGAAATCGCTGTACTGATACGTCGTCGTGTTGTTCAGCGCATCGGTGAGGCTGACCATTTGACTGAATGCGTCATACGCCATCGTCGCCATCGTTTCAGTGCGGCTCACACCTTCGGCGGTCACATTGAGGCTGCGGGTAATCTGGCGACCTAAACGATCGTAGGTAAAGCTGGTGGCCCCACCGCGGGCATCGGTGCTGCTGATCGCGCGTCCAAAGGCGTCGTAGGTTTGACTGCTCGTACGGGCAATGCTTGTGCCGACACCGTCGGTACGACTGGTTTCCAGTCCGCGTTTGTCGTAGTTGTGCTGGATCGTGACTGATGTGGCCGAATCACCGACTGTGCGTATTTCCTGATTCAGTTGACCAAATGCGGTGTAGCTATACGTGGTCTTTTTATTCAACGCATCGATACTTTCTTTCAACAAGCCGCGTTGGTCATAGACAAACTGACGGCGGGTATCGATCGTATTGGCTGTAAAGTCAGTTACCGCCTTAAAAGTACTGATTGTACTTTCAATGCTCGCCCGATCACCTGGCACAGGAATTTGGATACGGCCGGTGTAAGCCATGCTCTGAACCACTTGGCCAAACGCGTTGTACCGCGTTTCAGTTACTTCGCCGTAGCTGTTCTGCACGCCCGTGATGCCAGCATTATCTTGCGCCACACCTTTGACCACGAAAATTTGATTGCCCTCGCTGTCGTAAAAATAGAATGTTTTATTACCTGCTGCATCGCGGCTTTCGATCCGGCGACTCATAGCGTCGTAACTGTGGGTGACGCCATACGCGTTATAAGCAGCGTTGAGTTCGGTCTCGGTCAAGGTCACATCGTTGAGCAACTTGCCATTCCATGGCATTAGCTTTTGATCTGCCAAATCCTGCACTTGTTGCCCACTAATCTCGCCGATCAATTCATCAAACACGTTGTAACGCTTGAAGCCTTCGCGTACTTCGCTGGTATCCTCAGCCGATTGCGTGCGCACCAAACGTCCGGCATCGTCATACGTGAATTTAGTCACGCTGCCTTCGTAATTGGTTTGCGTAACTAACTGACCCAGTCCGTTATAAGCCGATTTACTTTCGCGATAGGCTTCGGTCGGCGCTGCCGTCGTCGCCAAGGTTTTGAGCGCCGAGAAGATTTCAGTGCCGGTTAATCCGGTCAGTTGTTTGGCATAACGACGTTCGGCCCGCGTATTGCCGGCTTCATCGACAATGGCTTCTGTCAAATAACCCAGTGCATCCAGTGTGCCGATTTGTTGACCGCGACCATTATAGAAATAGCGCGTGGTTTGATCGTTAGTAGCATCGACCGGAATCGTCAACGACGACAGCAATGTCGTGGCATCAATCGTCGCCGGGGTCACAATCTTGCCGGCCGAACGCGTGGTTTGAATCACTCGGCCTGCACTGTCATAAGTGGTGCGAACCAGATAACGCTCGGCATCGAGCGTTGCGACCAAGCGGCCGGCGTTATCGTAAAACTGGCGCGTCACTCTTGCCGTTGCTGCGGTACCGACACTGTCGGTTGTGCTGATTAAGGTGAGTCGGCCAGCGCCGTCATAGGTATACGTCGTGATCTGGCGTTCGGTACCGCCGGCGGCATCCGTGCTGGTCAATAAGCGACCGACTGCATCAAACGTATTAACGCTCGTACGATCATTCGCACCATCGGCGACCACACCGATATCGGCAAACAAGGCTTTGTTCACGGTGCTGCCCGTCAACCAGGTGGTAGTGGTCACACGATTGGCATATTGCACCGAGCTGACGCGACGATCCGCACCGTCGTAATGGTATTTAGTCACCGCTCCGGTGGCATCGACCTCGGCATCCAGACGACCTTTGTTGTCGTAAAAAAAGTAGCGGCGTGCACCGCTGGCATCTTGACTGCCTCGCAATTGACCGGCGGTATCAAAAAAGTTTTGCGTCGTGCGTGTCGTTTGGCCGCTTCCCGCCTGTGCCACAGCCGTCGTCTGGCCTGCCTTGTTCAGCGTCTGTAGTTGAGTCGCGCCACTGTCGAGCGTAACGACTATTTGTTGGGCCGAATCCGCGTACGCATAGGTGGTACTAACAGTCAGCGCATCACTGCCAGCACTACTGGCGATGTCGCGCTTAAGCACCGTGAGCAAACGGCCCATGCCATCGTAGACATAACTACTGACTTCGCTGCCTGTCGGTGGCGTTGCAGTATAAGTGGTCGTGCGAGCAGTCCCGCGTACCGTGATCTTTTGCAGCAACAAGCCCTGCGCATCATAGCTATAACTGGTGATGTCATTGGCCACATCGGTTGTCACGCCGACACCGCTCGCATTCACCGAAGCGAAGCTCACACTTTGCTGCAAACGGCCTTTCACATCATAGGTAAATTCAGTCAGCTGACTGCTGGCTTTTTGAGTCGTAGTGGCCCAGGTGTTCAAAGCCGATTCGGTCATGGTCGATGCGTAAACCGCACCGAAATAGGTGCGACTGCTGGCTACCTGACCAATGCCATCGCCTGTCGTGGCATAGGTTTTCTCGGTCACCGCACCGGTGGCATCGACGGTAAACCGCAGACGGTTTTGCGCATCGTAAATAAAGTTAGTCGTTACACCGCCCGTTGGCGATTGTGTTGCCACCGGACCATCGGCATCCAATCCGGTATAGCGCGTTTCGATCAGCAATTGGTTGGTGCTGCTGTAGGTGCGTTGTACTGCCATGGAGGACGCATTGGCCCCGTCAACGCGAGTCCACTGCCACAGCACATTACCGTTGGCATCGAAACTTTGATCGGTTTGCGACAAGGTAGTCGCACCGCTGACGGTTTTTACCTGGGTAACATTGCCCGAGGCATCGTAGGTATAGGTCGTGGTGTCGCGTTGACCGCTGACGGTCGGCGCCAAAATAGCTGTCAGTTGTTTGTTCGCATCGTATTGATACGTCCAGGTACGATTCAACCCATCAGTGACATCGGTGCTGTTGGTGTTATAGGTAAAAGTGACCGTTTGGGCCGAACCATCACTGGAACTGCCTTGCGTTACTGTTTTGACACGAAAACCACCAACACCATCGGCTTCATAGGTATAAGCAACCGTTGCGCCATCGCTTTGCGAGACACTAGCGATACGTAAATCGCTGGCTGTCGTGGTGACATACGTGTAAGCCGTACGGAAGCGATAGCCATCGTTGGCAGAAGCTGTACCGGACCATGCACCCGTGACATCGGACGGCGTCAGATCTTGAATGACTTCCAGCAAACGATTCTGTCCATCATAGACATAGCTCACCTGATTTTTAGTAGCACCCCCTTCACGGGTGGTGATCGAAATCAGACGATTGCTGCCGTCGTAGCTAAACAAAATGGCATCGCGCAAAGTGGCGGTGACTTGATCGTCAATCGAACGTATTTCGACAATGCGGGCCGAAGCAGTGTTGTCGCTGTAAAGCACATCAAACTGAGCCGATGCAGTGCCATCGGATTTGAGATCACGAATACGAATCAAACGACCCAATAAACCGCTGTCGGCATGATTGGCGTATTGCTCCTCCCGACGGCTGCTGCCTTCGGTCATCGTCCAGGTGCTGCTGCCGCTGCTCCATACCAGCGTATCGTGGGCACCTTCGCCATCGGTGCTGGTATAGGTGTTAGCGCTCGAATAGGTGAAGACCTGTGTCTGGCCATCGCCGGTCGATAACGTCATCTGGCTACCGGCCACATTCAAGCTGCCACTGGTCAGGGCGACTTTGCGCTCATAACCCGTAACAAAACCATCTTGCCCCATGCCAGCCACGGTGCCGCGGCTGTTGTAGGTTCTAAGGAAGCTGCTATTGAAGCCCCGTACTGATAGATTCTCGTCCTGATCCTGCAAGATCAGATTGCCGTTGGCGATGTTCACCACCTGCGAACCTGCTCGTCCGCCCAAACCGGCCGGGCCACCTTGCAAACCACCCAACGCCGTCAATGATGTATTGAACAAACCCAGACCATTACCCGAAACAACAGCAACCATGACGACTTCCTTGAAAGCACGCCTTCAAGACACTTTGAAGGCTTATCTATTGGAAGTCCCAGGCACAGAGAATTTGTTTATAGCTGTTAACGAGTTGTAACAAATTATTCTACATATGCGATATTTTTCGCAGAAAATACATGTTTATTGCGTAATTTTTAAGCAATGTACATTCAGCTAACGATGCAAGCAGGAGCTCTTCTGCTTAATTCCTTTACTGATTCTATAAAGGTTATCTTCAGTAGAACTCTAGTTATTAGATTGAGTTAAAAAAAGCAGAGGATCTACCTCTGCTTTTTTGTGTAAATGCACAAGCTGAATTACATAGTGACCTAGAACGGGATGTCATCTTCCGGGAACGGATCGTCATTGCGGGAAGGTGGCATTTGATTGCTGCTGCTGCCGCCACCACGTGATTCATTAGAACCACCGCCATAGCCACCACTACTGCGGGGAGCGCCGCCGCCCATTGGGCGCGAACTACCACCACCGCCACCTTCACCTCCGCCCATTTTGCCGCCGAGCATTTGCATTTCATCGGCGATGATATCGGTGCTGTATTTTTCGACGCCGGCTTTATCGGTGTATTTATCGGTACGCAATTTGCCTTCGATATAGACCTGGCTGCCTTTTTTCAGGTATTCACCAGCAATTTCCGCTAGACGACCAAAAAATTTGACGCGATGCCATTCGGTACGCTCTTGCTGTTCTCCGGATGTTTTGTCTTTCCATGATTCGGAAGTCGCGACGCTAATACTGGTCATGGCAGTGCCCGACTGTGAATAGCGCACTTCTGGATCATTACCTAAGTTGCCGACCAAAATTACTTTGTTGATACCGCGAGCCATGGGTTAATCCTTAATCTGGGGTTCGAGAACAGCTTAATTATAAGCCCAAGTAGCGACTATCAGGATCGATCCCGACCCCGTGTCAGAAAATTCCGACAATCACGGCCCACTAAACCCTTATAATTGGCGCATGTCTGCTCAAATACTGAATCCGGCACTGCCCGGCATCAAAGAAATCCAAAGCCTGGCGACCCATGAAATGGCCGCTGTGAACGATTTGATCCGCGAACGACTGAGTTCGGAGGTCGCGCTGATTAATCAGATTTCCGAGCATATTATTGCCGCAGGCGGCAAACGCCTGCGCCCGATGCTGGCAACGATTGCCGCACGAGCCTTAGGACATGGCGGTAGAGAGCCGACTCAGTTGGCTGCGATCATCGAATTCATTCATACCGCCACCTTGCTGCACGACGATGTGGTGGATGAATCCAATCTGCGCCGTGGTCGCAAAACCGCCAACGCACTCTGGGGCAATGCGCCGAGCGTTCTGGTCGGGGATTTCCTGTATTCACGTGCGTTCCAATTGATGGTCGAACTAGACGACATGACCATCCAGCGCGTGCTGGCCGATGCCACCAATGCGATTGCCGAAGGTGAAGTGCTGCAGCTTTTGCATGTGCATAACCCCGACACGGACGAGCCAACCTATTTACGCGTGATAGAACGCAAGACCGCCGTTTTGTTTGCTGCCGCAACACGCCTGGGCGCACTGGTTGCCGGTGCCGATGCCGTTACGCAGCAGCGTTTTTCCGATTACGGTTTGAACCTGGGTATGGCCTTTCAAATTGCCGATGACGTGCTCGATTACACCTCGGATGCCGCAACATTGGGCAAGAATCTCGGCGATGATCTGGCCGAAGGAAAAGCTACCCTGCCCCTTATTCATGCGCTGTCAATGGCGGACACTGAACAAGCGGCGCAATTACGCCTGATTATCGAAACCGGCGACGCCTCGGCATTGCCCGTGGTGATGCAAGCCATCGAAACCCATCAAAGCGTGGCCTATAGCCATGCCCGCGCTGTTGAATACGCCAGTCGTGCCATACAGGCTATCAGTCACGTTCCAGACAGTATGTGGAAAGATGCGATGCTGGGTTTGGCACGCTACGCCATCGAGCGCACGCATTAAATAAGGCAGAACTGATTTTGTGGCAGCTGGTTCATGAGCGATTGGATCTCACAGATTACGCAACTCTGAACCGTCAATCGTTGGCGAACCAGCTCCCACTGCAAGCATCAGAGCAACGACGCTGGGTCCTCGCCTGCGCGGGGAAGACGGTGAATACAAAATTCAAAAACTTCGTCATCCCCGAGTGCTCTTGTAGGGGACCCAGTGCCTTCGAGCTGATTTGGCAGGTTTTCAGCGCAGACTTTGCTGCCACTCAAGTTTTGTGCGAGCGACTTTTTGTGGGAGCTACTTTAGTAGCGATAAGGTGTTGAGTGTGCGGCAATGGGGGAGAAACAATTAGGTAATGCAGACAGTTGCTCCCACAAGAACATCACAAACGCATCAATTATTTAGTAGCGACAAACTTCTCGGTAAAGAAATTACGCATCATTTTCATGCTGCGTTTATAGCTTGGCTCGTGATACAGGCAACCCGGTACCGTGCCGGTTTCATCAGGCTCGGCGAAACAATGCACGGCACCGCCAAAGTTGACGAATTGCCAATCGGCTTTTGTGTCCTGCATTTCTTTCTGGAAGGCAATAATTGATTCCGCCGGTACGTACTTGTCGTCGGCACCATTCATGACCAGTACGGCTGTTTTCACATCACCTGCTTTGGTCGCCGGTAGTTTGCTTGAAAGATTGCCGTGGAATGACGCAACACCTGCAATGTCTGCACCACTACGTGCCAAGTCCAGTGCGACGGCTCCACCAAAGCAGAAACCGATTGCACCAATATTTTTGCTATCAATTGGCGCTTTCTTGCCGGAGGCTTTTAATTGAGCGAGCGCCGTTTTAATGCGACCACGCAATTCGGCCGGAGCGGCATAGACTTCCGTTGCTGCTTTGCCGGCCTCTTCCGGGTTTTTGGGGCGCACATCGCGGCCGTACATATCGACCAATAAAATGACATAGTCCTTGCCCGCAATTGTTTTGGCCTTGCGAATGGCGCTGTCGGTAATGCCGTACCAGTTTGGCACCATCAATAAACCCGGGCGAAGCTTCTTGCTCGTATCATCCCAGACAAGATAGCCCTCGAAATTCTTGCTGCCATGCGTCCAGCTTATCTTGTCGGCACGTTGTGCAGCCATTGAAACGGTGCTGATAAAAAACAGGGATAAAGCCAATAAAATTCGCATAAGCAACTCCGGAAATATTTATCATTAATTTACGCTTGTGAATGTTACCGCCATGTGAGCTTGTAGGGGCGCTGCTCGATGCGCCCAAACGCTGCGACCACGCTGACAAAGGGCGCAGCAAGCGGCGCCCCTACGGATTTATCTTTGGTATTTTTTGCACTCGCATATTGGCAGACTGATCCCGGGTCAGGTGGAGCCATGACCCGGGCTACGCTCTAACTAACGCCCATGCCAGGAATGGCACTGATCATGTCCGGATCAAAACCGGCTGCCTTGGCAAAATGCTTGCCCCGTTCAACATAATCTTTATAGCGCGGAAAACTCGGTGCGCCGGGCGACAATAAAATTGCACCTTCGTTTTCCAGCATTTCACGACCCACGCGGATGGCATCTTCGATTTCCTTTGCTTCGAGCAAGATAAAATGCGATTTGTGCACCATCGGTTTCAGGCGCTCGAAAATACGGGGCCCATTCTGCCCCATCGTAATGACCACCTTGGGCGGATCCACCGCCATGCGGTCGGCGAACGCCCCCCAATCTAGACCACGGTCATAACCACCGACAATAATGGCCAGCTTTACTCCTTTCAGTGAATCCAGTGCTGCCATGCTGGCATGCGGCGTCGTGCTGATGGAATCGTTGATAAATTGCACACCCTCGCGAGCACCAAGATTTTGCAGTCGGTGCGGCAATAATTTGAATAGATTGACATTTGCCGCCAGGGATATGGCGTCGATACCGAGTGCCTCAACCGCCGTCAATGCGGCGCATAAATTAATCCGGTTATGCAAACCGGGCAAGGCAATCGTGCGCAGGTCCATGACGAATTGATCGCCACGGCAAAGGGAATTTTCTTCAACATGCCAGCCGTCGGCATGATTGAAATAGCGGATACAGCTCGGATCAATCGCAAGACTGGCCAATTTCTGATCGGCCGCATTCAACACCACCGTCCTTGCGCCGGAACTCAGGGCCAGCGACATTTTGTCATCGAAGTAACGCTGCTCGCTGCCGTGCCAGTCCAGATGCTCCGGAAAGAAATTCAGGATCACGGCGACTTCCGGATCAACTACTTCACGTGTCTGATAGCTGGACAATTCAATCGCCCAGAATTGCGGCGGTGGTTCTACATCCAGTAGTTCCAGCAATGGCAAACCGATATTCCCGGCCAATGCAGTACGGCGCCCTGCACTGCGCAACAAATGTGCGATCAGGGCAGTTACCGTGCTTTTGCCTTTCGTGCCGGTTACACAGATCGTACGTTCATGCGGATGCTCTGCGAACCATAATGAAGTTCCGCCAATAAATTTGGTGCCGTGTAATGCTGCATCTACTGCAGGTGATGAATAAGGACTGATACCGGGAGATTTAATGACATATTCGAACGCGGCCAATTTGTCGCCGTTAACTTCGGTTTCGACATGGCAGTTGGGATCTTCCATGTCCAGTAAAGCTTGTGCTTCATGTTCATTGCAGAAAACCGTGATCGGCTGGCGCGGCAGACGCCAACGCAAGGCGGCCAGTGCGGCACGGCCTTCACGACCATAGCCCCAGATGGCAACGCGCTTGTTTTCCAGATCAGAAATTTTCACGCAACACGCTCCAGACAGTCGGGGGAATGCCATGTTGTTCGTCTGCTTGCATCAGGGGCGCAATGGCCAATTCTTCGACCACCAGCATCGGCTTTATTTCGCGTACGAACCGGGCAACGATAGCATCTTCCCGCCAACTCGGGCTCGCGGCCAATAAATTCATGGCAGCGCGCGACTCTTTGCCCTCACCCACGCATTCAAACGGCTTGTGATCCTGATATTCCATCAAGCCATCAAAGCCTGCGGTCTGTTCGGTTTCATCCAGCAAGTTACGGCCAAAAATATTCAACAGGCGCGGCTTTGGCATAAAGGGCGCCAGAGCCAGAAATACGAAATGGCATTTTGGACAGACACCGCACCAACGCTGAGCCGGTTTGTCACCGAGGATATGGAAGTTGCGATTACAGGACGAAAAATGTGTGTCGTAACGATCGATGTTGGCGAATGCACGCGCCACTGCCAATTCCGAGAACGGTCGCAACAGCGAGTAATAATTCAAATCCGATGCGACATGTTTTTTCACCTGTGTCGCAAAGGCCTGCTCGAATGCCCAGCCTTTCGACCACTGGTGATTCACTTCACCGGTGCCGGGAATCATGCTGCCGTAACTGGCGGAACGCTCATTCGAGAACACCACCTGGTTTGATTGATTCAGAATCGCCGCCATTACCAGAATGGCAGAGTTCACGGCCGTTACCGGAATATGGCCATTCAACGCACCTTGCTTGTTGATCTCGAACAAGGCCGGTGCCAATTTTCTTTCGACGTTTAGCAATGGCAGGCCTGTACGCTCGGCACAGGCCTTGATCAATGGCGAGCTGCCAATCCAGGTAACGGTTTGATTGATGCCTGCCGCACGCAGGGCTTCAATACTGACCAGCGAATCCTTGCCGCCGCCGATAGCGACGAGTGCATGCTGTTTAAGATTCGCACTGCCAGCGAGTGAGCTTGGTTCACTTGTGTGTGGGAATTCAATTTTGCCGCGCAAATTCAAACCATTGCGGTAGGCAAATTCGCCCAAGCCATTTTCGTAAATGGTTTGCAGGAATTGGGCAGTATCGGCATCGATATCATAAGACTCGATCCGTATTTCCTGCGGCACGGCCGCCTTGTAATAACTCACACCGGCAATCAGATGCAGCAACTTCAATGCCTGCTCGATGGCAGTTTGCTGTGCTGCACTCAATGCAAATGGCGCTCCGGGAAACTGTACGGTTTCAACCAGCTCTTCACCATTATCAAAAGCATATGCCAATGATGCAACACCGGCATTTGCGTTGAAGTCACTACGAACGAAACGGAAAGCTTTGATTTCTTCACGAATAAAATTAGTCATTGATAATTTCCTCCTGCGGCAATTCGCGCAGGTTGTAGCGATTCGCCATTGCATAGCCATAAGCACCGGTGTTTGCAATCACTACGATATCGTTTTCTGAAGTGGTGTCAGGCAGGCAACGACGATGGCCGAGCACATCGCTGCTTTCACAGATCGGCCCCACTATTTCGGCCACTGCGCCATCGGGTTCATTCAATCTCGAAAGATTTACGATCTCGTGCCAGGCATCATAGAGTGCCGGTCGCATCAACGCATTCATACCGGCATCCAGACCGATGCGTCGAACGCCTTGCTTGGTATTGGTTTGCGTTACCTTCGTCAGCAGCACGCCTGCCTGCGCAACCATGAAGCGGCCAGGCTCAACCCAGCATTGATACTGCGGATATGCCGCTTTCAATTCTGCCAGTACGGTAGCATAAGCCTGCAAATCAAATTCTGCATCGTCGTGCTTATACGGAATTGCGATACCACCACCGACATCGATGCTGGACACCGTACCGAGACGATCGGCAATCGCGGCCAGCTGGGCATACACGGTTGCCCAATGCTGGGCATCAACAATGCCGCTGCCGATATGTGAATGCAGACCAACAATGCGGGTGTTCAATTTTCTGGCTTCTATTTCAAACGCCTGAACATCATTGACCGCCAAACCGAATTTTGCTTCCTTGCCACCGGTGCGCACTTTTGCGTGATGGCCTTGGCCAAAGCCTGGGTCAACTCGCAAAATGACATTCTTGTTGGCAAAAAAATCTGGCCATTGCTGCAGGCAACTCACGCTGTCGATCGTGACATTCACGCCTTTATCGAAGGCAAAAACATATTCACTGCGCGGTGCAAAACTTGGCGTGAAAAGAATGTCGTTCGCTTTGATATTCGGTACATTCGCCAGAACATGTTCGAGCTCCGCTTGAGATACACATTCCAGGCCAAAACCTTCGGCATGAATTGTACGCAGAATTTCCGGATGCGAATTTGCCTTGATCGCATAAAAATGACGATCAATCGCCGGCACCGCTTTCAGGGCTTTTGCTTGCGCACGAACGGTTGCCAAATCATAAACGTACAGCGGTGTGTTGCTGGCCGCTTTGGCGATCAGCACATCGCGCTTGGTTTGCCACCAGGTAATGCTGCGTTCTTTATGTGCCGATTCGATCTGATTCCAGCTTGGGCCAAATACTTGTGCTTCATCGACCGGCATTGCGCCCGATGCAATCAACAAAGCATGCAAAGTCGGCATCAAATCTTCGGCGAAGCCTTCGTCAACGACAAAGGTAAGATTCAAATCATTCGAGCTTTGCGATAGCAGATGTACACGCTCACGCCCGAATTCGCTCCAGACATCGGTCAGCTTGTGCAGCAAAGAACGCATACCGCGACCGACCAGCGTAATCGCGCTGCACGGTGCAATTACTTTTACCCGGCACACTTCCGACAAGTCGGCACAAAGTGCATCGAGCACATTGGAATTCACCAGATTATCCGAAGGGTCGAGAGACACGGTGACGTTGGCTTCGGAAGAACCAATCAAATCCACCGACAAACCATGCTTCTTGAAACGCTCGAAAACATCGGCCAGAAAACCCACTTGTTGCCACATGCCGATGGTTTCCATCGACACCAGCACAATACCGCGACGCGAGCTGATCGCTTTAACACCCGCGACCGAGGCACTGCGATCATCGATCACGGTACCCAGCATATCGGGACGCTCGGTATCGCGAATCCAGATTGGCACGCGCAAATCGCGGCAAGGATGAATACAACGCGGATGTAAAACCTTGGCACCGGTCGAGGCAATTTCCTGTGCTTCTTCGTAATCGAGTTTCGATAACAATCGTGCTTGCGGAACGGCGCGCGGGTTCGCACTGAACATGCCCGGCACATCGGTCCAGATTTCGACACGACGTGCTTTCAGCAAAGCACCGAAATAGGCAGCCGACGTATCGGAACCACCACGGCCAAGAATCGCCGTATTGCCATCGGGATGACGGGCGATAAATCCTTGCGTAATAAATAATTTGGCATCGCCGGCAAACATCGCCTCGACATTGCTTTGGGTTTGATAATCGCAGGAAACCGAGAGCCGCTGCGCCCAAGGCGTTTGATGTGGCATGAGAACGGCTTTCAGACCATCACGCGCATCGCACCAGTGGACATCCATGTTTTGCGTACACAGATAGGCGACACCCAGTGTTGATGACAACAGCTCGCCTTGTGCCATTACTTCGGCCTGCCAGGCCAGTTCGCAAGCATCGCGACGTGCATCGCCTACCAGCGCCTGCAATAGCTCGAAACGTTTCGATAACACCTTGTCGGCATCGATTTCCAGCTCGGTACAAAAGGTACGGTGTTTTTCGATCAAGCCCTCAACCAAGCTCTGCACGGCAGCACGATCGGCATATTGATCAATAATCGACTGCAGCGTATTGGTGACACCCGACAATGCCGACACTACGACCAGCACGCGTACGTTTTCGTCCTGCATGCGTTTTCGCATCAACTGACCGATGGTATTCCAGCGATTGCGACGCGACACACTCGTGCCGCCGAATTTCAATACAATCCAGTCCGTGGGGTTCATTGCGAATGACGCCTGCTTAAAGACAAATCAAAGGCCCCATAATAAACTATGCGCATGGACTATGAAGCCCCCGCTTCATATAATTTTTGGATCTAAAATGCCACCAAGACGTTACTTGCAAGTTGATGTATTTTCAAAACGACCTGGCTGTGGCAACCCCCTTGCAGTGGTACTTGATGCCGAAGGCCTGAGCACCGAGCAAATGCAGACGATAGCGGCATGGACAAACCTGGTCGAAACCACATTCGTGCTGCCGCCCACTCAACAAAAAGCGGACTATCGCGTCCGCATTTTCACACCACAGCGCGAGATCCCGTTTGCAGGCCACCCAAGCCTCGGCACGGCGCACGCCTTGCTGATATCGAAACAGATCAACACCAGAAACGGCGAGATTGTCCAGGAATGCGGCGCAGGGCTCATACCCATCCGTATTGAAACCTCAAAGAAATTTCGCCAACGATTGTTTTTTCGTGCACCGGCAGTGAAAAACATCACTCTGCCGGGCACTGATTCGACAGAAGCAAACGCCGTTTTTTCGCCACTCAAACTAGGCGACTTGGCGCCCAGTCTTGTCGAAGGCGGTCGCAAATGGTGGATTGCCGAAATGCACGATGAAAGCGCACTTCGTTCCTTGCAACCCGATCACAACGCGATTACTGCCATGTCCAAAGCAACCGACAGCATGGGCCTGTGCGTATTTTCCCGTTGTAAGAATCAAGATTACCAACTTGCCGTTCGTGCGTTCGCGCCAGCATTCGGCATCAAGGAAGATCCTGCTTCTGGTGCCGCGAATGCCACCATCGCGGCCTATCTGCTCGATAGTGGTGCTTTGAAAGACATAGGCCAGAATTATCGCGTGAGCCAAGGTCGCGAAATTGGTCACGATGCCACGATTGATTTACGCGCAGCACAGCAAGACGACATTTGGGTTGGTGGTGAATGCCAGACCGTTATCAACGGCACGATGGATTGGAATTCATGAAAACAACAAGAAGATTCATGCAATGCGATGTATTCGCCGATTACGCGGGGGCAGGTAATGGTTTGGGCGTGGTACTCGACGGAGAAAACCTCAGCACCGAACAAATGCAGGCATTCGCGAAATTTACCAACCTATCCGAAACCACCTTCGTCTTGCCCGTCACGAAACACGAAGCCAGTTATCGAGTCAGAATTTTCACACCGATGTCCGAATTGCCTTTCGCAGGGCACCCGAGTGTCGGCACCGCGCACGCCGTTTTGGAATCGGGCCTGGTCACACCGAAAAACGGAAAGCTGATCCAGGAATGTGCGGCTGGCTTATTGCCGATGATCGTTGAAGGCGAAGGCGCGAATAGAAATATATCGGTGCGTGCACCGCGCGGTAAAATCCTCGCGCATGATTCCAGCATTCAGCCTTTGCTGGAAGCTGCGGTAAAGAACATGTCGCTGGGCGCTTTACAGCCCACTTTGATGACCAACGGTCCGCTTTGGTGGTGCATCGAATTGAAAGATGAAACTGCTGTCCGCGAATTGAAACCCGCGCTTGCTGAAATCGCTGCACTAACACTGGCAAGCCATTCTGTCGGACTGTCGGTTTTCGCCAGAACAAATTCACCGGACTATCAATTTGTCGTGCGAGCCTTCTGCCCTGCCGACAACATCCCCGAAGATCCTGTTACCGGCAGTGTCAACGCCTGCATTGCCGCATTGATGCATGAGAAAAAAGTGCTGGGCAATACGACACAAAGCTATATCGCAAGCCAAGGCCGCGAAGTTGGCCGCAATGGTTACGTGCAGGTGCGTGTTGATGACGAAGGCGAAGTCTGGATCGGCGGAAAAACACAGATGGTGATTACCGGTAGTTTGAGCTGGTAGAAAACACCTGTGGGAGCAACTGTCTGCATCACCTAGCCGTTGCACCCCAATCGGTGTTATCTCGCAGCATGGCATTTAGCTGGGTAATGAAGGATCTCAGGCAGGCAATCAAGGCGACTTTCTTGGGCTTTCCTT
>JBOHYH010000049.1:0-19794 GCA_050737775.1 Arenimonas sp. | reverse complement strand
TATCGGACACAATGCCCGCATTAGCGGCCACTGGTCACGTTTTGTGGCCAGCTTGAATTGAGCCCAGTGTTTGTAAACCCAATACAGGTCATACATGCCCAAAGTACCGAAATACAGCAGCAGGAATTTTGCCGGTGCGACAACATAGAAACGTTGCTTCAATGAGCTCGTGGTCTCGATAACGAGCTCGCTGTCAGGCGCAGCGTAGGGGTTGCTATTCATGAATTGGTTTTGCCATCTTTTCGAGTTGCGATGATACCGAATCAGGGCTTTCGACGTTTGATTGAATACGCCTGTCAGTCCACACTTCATTGAATTTTTTGCAGAAATCAAACTTGCACACGGTCACCCGGATCATTTTCAATTCGGATCGCGCAGGAATCTCGCCATCGACGGTTGGGTGTTACGCATGGTTTCAAACTCGGCGGCAACATCGACAAAGCCGCGCACCAATGCAAGTTCATGCGGCGTGCGCCCGAGTGAATCGCGGGCATTTCTGTTTGCGCCTTCGCGTAATAGGCGATTCACAATGCGTGAAAGACCGTGCATGGCAGCAAGATGCAACGCACTCATTCCGCGTTGGTCCTGGGTATCCAGATCTACGCCTTCGCTAAGCAGGCGTTCCATGGTGGCCATCAGCACATCTTCGTCGCAACTGGCGCCGGCTTCTGCGCGGGCACCGAGCAGGAAGTGCAAGGGTGTTTGACCGCTTTGTGTTGCACTGTCGAATTCGATATCGGCAAACAACAACATATCGAACATGGCTAATACGCGTTGTTTGTCACGTGAACTGAAGCCGTGAATCGCGGCGCAATGCAGAGCATTGAATCCCTGCGCATCGCAAGCGTTCGGTTCCGCACCGCGTGACAGCAAATGACTGATGATGTCGGGCAGCCCCAGTGCGCTTGCCAGCATCAATGGGGTTACACCGCCGGGCAAACTCTGTTCGGCATCGGCGCCATTGCGTAATAATAGATCCACGACATGCGCATGCCGCATGCTGATGGCGGCAGATAATGCAGTTGCGCCGGTACGCGCTGCGATTCGATGATCGGCACCGTTGGCCAAGAGGTACCGGACAATGACTTCGTGACCACCACCGGCAGCGCGCAATAAAGCGGTGCAGGCTTGTGCATCGAGTGCATTGATCGGCAGGCCAAGCTCAATCAGGCGCGTGACCGCCTGAACATCGCCGGTCATCGCGGCAGCAGGCAAATCCAGCGCCAGTAATTTGCGACTTGGCGGTTGCCAGCTGCGCCATTCGAGCCAGGCGCTTAAATCGTGTTGACCTGCGGCAAGTGCAATGCCCAGAGCCGACTGGCCATCGGCGGTGCGCGCGTTAATATCGGCACCGAAAAACAGAAGTTGTTTGATGCTGACTTCGCGTCCGAGATTGGCGGCAAGATGCAATGCACTGAAGCCGCGATCATCACGCTGATTCGGATTCACGCCACTTTGTAAAAGCGCTTCGGTTAAACGGCGCCAGCCAAGATGGATCGATTGCAACAAGGGGGCATCGTGTTTTACCGCATGCCCGAAGGCGTCGGCACCACGCTCGAATAATTGCAGGGCAAAATTTTCGTAGCTGCGGGTGACGTATTCGTTCTTGAGGCACACCGCCAGATAACGCGACAAACCGCCAAGCCCGCTCGGCGAAGTACCGCGATCAAGCAAATACAGCAAGGCCGGTTGTGCATGGCCGGCGCGGTCAAGCAAATGGAAAAACGCGCTGTCGCCATCTTCCAGTGCAAGGTCGGCACGTGCACCGTTTTGCAGTAATAATTCCATGCGCGAGACATCGGCGTCACCGGCAAACTCCAGCAGCATCGACGACAAGCTATCGGCATCACAGTCTTTCAGATAATTCGAAACGTCGGCATCGGCATCATGCTGCAAGGCTTCACGAATCAGCTGTCGTGGCGAAGGCTGCAATTGGTGCTCTTCGAATAAATTGTCAGTTAGCGAGCTTGGAATTTCGTGTTGCGGGTCGAGCACGGCAACCACCGGCCAGTTCTCTTTTGCCATCGCGATATCAATCGGGCGGCGACCTTGCGAATCCGTATGATCAATCGCGATGCCGCTTTGAACCAGCTGTTTGATGAAGTCGGGCGAAGTGCTGTTTTCGCAGGCGAGATGCAAGGCATTGCGGCCTTCCAGATCGACGGCATGCAAATTCGGTTTGGCCTGTAAAAGGCGGGTCAATGTTTCAATGGAACCCTGGATCGCGATTTCGAGCAAAGGCGTATTTTGTAACTCGTTGCGAGCATTGCGATCTGCGTTGGCATCGAGCAATGCACCGACAATATCGGTATTGCCCAAGGCACAGGCTTGCAGAAGTGCTGTGTTTTGCTGCGCGCCACGTGCATCTACACGCGCCTTATGTCGCAGCAATAATTGCACGCCGGCGGTGTCGTCTTCGCCCATCGTTGCGGCAATCAATGCCGATTGCCCATTCGCGGGTTCGCTCTTGCTGCCGCGTTCCATCAGAAATTTCGCCAATCTCCAGTTATTGGCGATGCAGGCAACACCCAAGGCGTTGAAACCTTCCTTGGTGAGTGCTTCGTGCGAAGCGCCGGCATCGAGTAACAGGGCGGCAACGGCAGGGTCGGAGCTACGAGCTGCATGATGCAATGGCGTATAGCCATCGTTATCGGCAATGCGGCTGTCGGCGCCATTGGCCAGCAACATCATGACGGCCTCTGGACGACCATGCCAACTGTCACGTGTCGCGGTGAGTAATGGCGTCAAACCATGGTGGGCGTGATTGATGTCGACACCGCGGGAAATCAGTTCGCGCAGCAAACGTAAATCACTCAGTAATGCGGCGAGCATTGGCAGGCTGCGCTGATCGACATCGTTGCTGTCTGGCAAGGCTCGGACATCGGCGCCGTTTTGAATCGCAGTTAGCGCTGCATCGACTTGGTTGCGGCGGGCGGCCGCATACAGAGAAACCGGTTCGCGTTCGATTTGTTTTTCGTTGATGAGTGCACTGGCTGCCGTCAGCACCGGATCATCCGCCGCTTTGAGTACGCTGGTAATTTCAGTCGCGTGCAAACGCCAATGCAGGGTGACGCTCAACAAAAAATGTATGACCAGCAGCGGTAAAAATACATGCGTGGGAATAAAATCATTCAGGCCGACACTCAGACCGGCGGCCATGACCACAAACCAAAGCAGTGTGATGATAAGGCCAGGCATGAGACTGTAAGCCTGCGGTGCGGAATCCAGCGCCAGCCATTTTGCAACGCGATCACTGCCTTGTTCGGCCAATGCAAGCCATGACCAGTGGCGCCAATAAATCAGGATCAGCAAGGCGATTGCCGCGCTAAGCCACAATGCGGAAATCAGTGCGCCGCTATAGCGGAGTGATTGCAGAGGCCAATACAGGAACAAGGCCATCAAGCCGTAGGCCATGCCCCATAAGCTGGCGAAGATTATCCAGTCTGCTTTTACTTTTGATTTGGCGGAGGGTTTCTTTTGTGGGCTGCCGAACATGCGCCAGCCATAGCCCAGCAATAATTGTGTTGCGATCAAACCGAAAATCGACCAGGCGGAATTCACGAGTGCAGGCAAAGCGGCAAGTAAAATCGCAAGTCCAAAAGCAGTAATTGGACGCCAGCGTGCCGGCGTTGCCGAGGAAATCTCAGCCATCGCCGACGCCCCCGGCGACCAAAGGGTCCAGCACGGTAGGTGGCACTTGCAGGTAATAACCGCGTTCGACCAGATTGGAAAGAACGACTGCGGCATCGGCTCTTGCCAGTTTGCGCTTGGGGTCGAGTTCAAGACTCATCACGAAGGCAAGCTCGCCCAGGGGTGCGCGGACCGGGTCCGGCACAATGCCAAAGGCGTCTTTGTCACGCAGGTACAGGTAGGCGTCAGCCTTGCGTAGTGATTTATAAATATGGGCGATCATGGAAATATCGTTTGGCAAGGGTGAATTGTCGCCGACTGGGGCTCAAAGCGGTAGCGTATTTGTTAATCTAGCGGCCTTTCCATTCAGTCGGAGTTTTCATGCGAGTCTGCTTATTTGCCTTGATCGCACTGGCCAGCTTGTCTGTTCAGGCACAGTCCACGCCCATTACGCTTGACCAGGCGATGTCGCATCCCGATTGGATAGGAGCGCCAGTTGAAAGCACTTCCTGGAGCTGGGATAGCCAGAATTTGCGCTACAGCCAGAAGCGTGTCGGCTCGCCAATCCGCGATATATTTTTGATCAATCGCGCCGGCGGTACTGTCAGGAAACTGGAAAGCAGCGAACTTGCCAATCTGGATGGTGACAATTTTATTTTTGATGCCCAACAGCAACAGGCATTGTTTGTGCGCAATGGCGACGTTTTTTTGCGCCATTTGAAAACAGGTGCATTGCTGCAAATTACCCGAACCAATGAAACCGAATCGGACCCGCGTTTCAGCGCCGATGGCAATGCCGTGCTGTTTCGCGTCGAGAACCAATGGTTTCGCTGGCCGCTGAGCAGTCACCTGCAGGAACCTGCCGCATTGCCGGTGGCGGAAAACGATCCGAATAAAGCGCCTAAAGCCGACGATCTGCGCGACATGCAGTTGCGACTGATCACAACGCTGAAACGAATCAAGAATGACCGCGAAGAATTGAAGGCGAAAGCGGAAGCTGATCGTAAATCCGACAGTACGCGCGCCATCAGCAAAGCCTATCTGGGCAGTGATGTGCAAATCGATTGGACAGCCTTGTCGCCTTCCGGGCAATGGTTGCTGGCCGTTACTTCGGTAAAGGGTGCCGATGAGGGCAAGGCCGGAAAGATGCCGAAGTATGTGACCGAATCTGGTTATGAAGAATTCGAGGATGTACGAGTCCGCGTTGGCCGGAATTCGCCATTGCCGCAAAGTTTGAAATGGGTGAATCCAAAAACCGGCAACGTGCAGGAGGTTTCGCTCGATACTTTGCCCGGCATTGCGATGGATCCGATGGCGGAATTTCGAAAGGCACAGAAGCTCGATGCCTTGAAAGGCAATCGTCTGGTGCGAATCGATGCCGCGCAATTCAATGATGCAGGGACCCAGGCTGCCATCCTGTTTCGAGCGATTGATAACAAGGATCGCTGGATTGCGACCATTGATTTCAATACCGGCAAACTGGTTTCGCAGCATCGTCTGACCGACAAAGCGTGGATCAACTGGAATTTCAACGAATTCGGCTGGCTCGACAACAACACACTTTGGTACATGTCGGAAGAAAGCGGCTATTCACATTTGTACACACAGTCTCTCGGTGCAAAAGCCACGGCATTGACCAGCGGTAACTGGGAGGCGTCATCACCGGTGTGGTCGAATGATAAATCCACGGCCTATGTTTTGTGCAATCGCGCCTGGCCGGGTGACTATGAAATTTGTGCAGTAAATCGCAATGGCAAGCTTCGCGAAATCACCTCTTTGGATGGTGTCGAAGATTTCAGCTTGTCACCCGATGGTAAGGCATTGTTATTGCGTTATTCCAGCAGCTACCTGCCCGCGCAGGCGGCCGTCGTGAATGTGGCAGATGGTGCAACGGTAAAACTGACCGATACCCGTTCGGCAGAATTCAAGGCGCGCAACTGGATTGCTCCGGAGTTCGTGCAAGTGCCATCGAAACACGGTGCCGGAAAAGTCTGGGCCAAATTTTACAAGCCTGCGAACTACGAAGCCGGCAAGAAATATCCGATCGTTATGTTCGTACACGGCGCCGGCTATTTGCAAAACGTGCATGCGCGTTATCCGGCGTATTTCCGCGAGCAAATGTTCAACAATATGCTGGTGCAAAAAGGCTATATCGTGCTCGATATGGATTACCGTGCTTCCGAAGGTTATGGCCGCGATTGGCGCACTGCGATTTATCGCCAGATGGGGCATCCCGAATTGGAAGATTATCTCGATGGCGTTGATTGGCTGGTTGACAAGCAACAAGGTGATCGTTCGCAAGTCGGCATTTACGGTGGCAGTTACGGCGGATTCATGAGTTTCATGGCCTTGTTCCGCGCGCCGGAGACTTTCAAGGCCGGTGCCGCCTTGCGCCCGGTGACGGACTGGACTTCCTACAATCACGAATACACGTCAAATATCTTGAATACGCCGCAACTCGATCCTGACGCCTATAAAAAATCATCGCCAATTGAATATGTCGAAAACCTGCGTGGCAATCTGCTGATCAGTCACGGCATGATGGACGACAATGTGTTCTATCAGGATTCCGTGCGTTTATCGCAACGTTTGATCGAATTGAAAAAAGATAAATGGGAATTGGCAAGCTATCCGCTGGAACGTCACGGGTATGTGCACCCGGAAAGCTGGTACGACCAATATCGTCGCATTTATGAATTATTCGAGCGCTCTTTGAAGGACGAACCAAAGGAAACTAGATGAGTCTGAATGTTCTGTTTCTATTGCCTATGCTGGCCACATCACCCTATGTATCCATTGACACAGTGGCGTATGGCAATATTCTTAGTGCCTGACAAGTGGGACTTTTCAGGCGGCTGTTGAATTTTTTCGACAAGCACATCGGCTCCCCCAAAGCAGCAAATCCTTGATATGTACGCTGCATCAAGTCAGGTTTCCCGACAACCGGCACATTCCCGATGACGCAAGGCTGAAATGCCCTTGGCAAGAATGCCAGAATGTGGAATCGGCAGCTTGAGGGGGCGGCGGGATGAATGTTGTCAGTAAAAAGCATGGCCAATTCCAGATACGGCCAATCAACTCTGCCGAAGAGCTTGATGCGGTTGCCCGTCTGCGCTATCAGGTGTATGTCAATGAGTTGGGCCGTCGTCCCGAAGGTTGCGATGATGACTTGCAACGCCTTGTCGATCCCGAAGATGTCTACTCGATCGTGTTGGCGGCCTACGATCACGACAAAATAGTCGGTACCTTCCGTATTACGCCGGTTGATCAGCTCGATAAAAACGGCAGCTGGCAAGAGTTATACGACAATAAAAATTTTCCGGTCGATGCCAATCTGCAATTTATTTTCTCGCGCATGATTGTCACCAATAGTTATCGTGGCAAGGGTTTGGCTTCTGAATTTTTCCAGGCGGCTTTTGATTCGATTCGTGCGGCGGGGGGCGAGCTGGCTTTCCTGCATTGTCCATCGCATCTGGTGTCCTTGTACGAGGTAATGGGCTTTCGTCGCTACGCAGCCGGATTTGTCCATGAAGAAGCGGGCTTCCGGATTCCGATGGTGATGATTGCCGGCGATTGGGCTCACTTTGAAGCGGTCAAGTCGCCCTTGCTGATGCAGGTCATGCGGTATCCGCCCAATGTGAGCCTGGGCGACTGGTTCGAGCAGGCATTTCCGGCGCATAGCAAGCCAGGGAGTGTGCGGGTATTGGCGGTCGATGATTTCCTGAAGCAATTCGACGAGCGTCTGATGGATTTAAGTATTCCCTTGCTCGATGATTTGGATGGCGAAGAAAAACAGCAATTATTTCTTGCGGCCGAGCAAATTGCTTCGGGCCCCGGCGATGTTCTGTTGAACAAGGGTGATGGTGGTAGTGCCATGTATTTAATTCTCGAAGGGGCTGTTGAAGTGTCTTCGAGTAAACGAGGTCAACGACGCGTGCTGACTACGCTGGGTGCTGGTCAGTTATTTGGCGAAGCCGCTTTTCTGATGCAAACGCCGAGAAGCGCCGATGTTACTGCCGTTGCCGATACTTTGCTGTTATCGATCAGCAATCAGGCGTTTGACGAACTCAGCGAAACCAGCCCGAGCGTGGCATTGAAAGTGTTGCGAAACCTGTCGCGAACATTGTGCCTGCGTTTGTATGCCGGAACGATGGATTGATCATGAAATCGTAGGGGCGGTGTAAGCCGCGAGAACCCTGCGAAGTACTCTGAGGTAGGAGCGAGCTCTGCTCGCGAAATGCCTCGTTGCAGGTTCTCGCGAGCAGAGCTCGCTCCTACATTTTGGATGGTCGCAGGCCATTCGCGGCTTACGCAGCGACAAAAACGCCTTCGAGTTCGACATCCAGTTCGCGGCGGCAGATATCGCCACGCAAATAGAGCACGCGATCACGATTGATCCCGGCAGCAGTAATCATTGACTCGGCTACGGCGAGATCTTCCGGTTTGCGTAAATACACACGTAATGCTTCGCAATGGGTGATGTTGAAATCACGGCCGGATTGCTTGCTGCCTTCTGCCAGCAAGGCTTGAAGATTGGCTAGGCTCTCGCTGAGTTGCCCGGCCACTTCGCCGATATGCTGCGAGACATGGCCGACAATACTGGCGGTACCCGAAGCTAGCAGACGCGGCGTATCGGTATCTTCATCCAGAATAATGCCGCGGGAAAACCCCGGTGGCACCGGTCCGTATTCACGTGGATAACGCCAGGCCGGTGTTTGTCTCGGATTTTCAAGTGTGCGTGCGACCTGGCTGGAGCAAAGTGCAATCAATTGCAAATGCGAAGTAGCACTGCCGTTGCTCTGGGTGCCGATGGCAGTTGCCGCCGGAGGGGGCGTATTGAATTGGCCATCGACCGATTGTGAGCGCCCGACACAAAAGCTGCGATAACGTTCCTTGTCACCATGGCCCTGATTAATCGCCGGAAAATAATTCCAGATTCGCAGCAAATACGGGTGACTGGAAGGGCGCACTTGTTCAAGCAGGGTTTGATAGGCTTTTGCAGTGGCTTGCTCGATATCCAACCCGGGTTCCGAAATGTCGATAACAACAAAACGGTAGTGATTGCTGTCGAGAATTTGCCAGGATTCCAAATCCAGTTCGCCGGACAAGAATTCGCAGGCAACTCGATTCGGCGCATCCTGCCCATCGGAAAAATCAAATTGGAATGCCGCTTGAGAATTATCAAGATGGCTAACGCTGATACGGGATGGAAGCTTAGTCGTGCTCATTTGTGCTGAATATTATAACGGTTGTCATTGACGCTATCATAGACGCATTGCGAGGTTCTTATGACAAACGTTGCCATAGTTCAAACTTATTTGCTGGATTTGCAAGACCGCATTTGTACTGCACTTGAGACCTGCGACGGCGGCCAGCGCTTTCAGGAGGAACGCTGGCAACGGCCCGAAGGTGGCGGAGGGCGTTCCAGAGTGATGAAAGAAGGCACCGTCTTCGAACAGGCCGGCGTTGGTTTCTCTGAGGTTTCGGGCAATACCTTGCCGGCATCGGCAACGGCACATCGACCAGAACTAGCCGGTGCTCCCTGGCGTGCAGTGGGTGTATCACTGGTGATTCATCCGCGCAATCCGTATTTACCGACGGCGCATGCGAATGTGCGCTATTTCGAAGCGCAACCGGAAAATGCCGATCCAATCTGGTGGTTTGGTGGCGGTTTCGACCTCACACCGTTTTATCCGTTTGATGAAGACGTCAGGCATTGGCATGGTGTAGCTCATGCCCTGTGTAAACCTTTCGGCGAAGATCGCTACCAAAAGCATAAACAATGGTGCGACCAATATTTTTATTTGAAGCATCGGCAGGAGGCCCGCGGTGTCGGCGGTCTTTTTTTCGATGATTTGAACACGCCGGATTTCGATACCTGCTTTGCCTATCAACAAGCGGTCGGCAATGGTTTTCTGGATGCGTATCTGCCGATTATCGAAAAAAGAAAAAACGCCGAATATGGCGAACGTGAACGCGAATTCCAGTTATATCGTCGTGGCCGTTATGTTGAATTCAATCTGGTCTGGGACCGCGGCACATTATTCGGTTTGCAAAGCGGCGGCCGCACCGAAAGCATCTTGATGAGCCTCCCACCGCGCGTACGCTTTGAGTACCAATACAAGCCAGAAGCCGGTAGTGCAGAAGCAGATTTGCAGGAATATTTAAAGCCAAGAGATTGGTTAGCGTAGGAGGCCGCTTGCGGGTGACGAGGTCGCCCCAAGAGCCTTGCTGCACATAAAAAAAACCCCACATGCCAGGGGAAGCATGCGGGGCTAGGGGGTGGAAGCCGAATGGGGAAATCCGACTTCCGGGATCTACTCAGGGGAGGGAGTGATCCGCAACGAACATTGCGTCCGTTGCGTATATGAGACACCCATGGGCATGTAAAGTTCGTGAACGTTTGCGTTAAATTCTTGTTCGATTCAGCTAATGTTCACGCCCAAAAAACTGCCATGAAATCAACAAGATAAATATGTATTTTTGGTTAATGTGCTTCATCCCAATTGTTTCCAGACCCTACATCGACAATCAGTGGCACGCGGAGTTCAGCGGCAGCCTCCATTCGAGCTTTTACTTCAGCAATTAATGTGGTCTCGAAGCTTTCATCGCATTCCAGTACCAATTCATCGTGTACCTGAAGCAGCAACAAGGCTTTGTCCGAGTGATGGCGAATCCAGCCATCAACTGAAATCATGGCGCGTTTGATGATATCGGCAGCCGTTCCCTGCATTGGCGCATTGATAGCCGCACGTTCGGCACCGGCGCGTTGTGCCTGGTTGCGTGATTGTATTTCCTGCAAATAAAGACGCCGACCAAAAACGGTTTCGACGAAACCGTCTTCGCGAGCCTTGGCACGAATGCGATCCATAAATTCACGCACGCCCGGATAACGCGCGAAATACAAGGCGATGTAATCCTGCGCTTCGCCGCGCCCAATCCCCAATTGCTTCGCCAAACCAAAGGCACTCATGCCGTACATCAAGCCGAAGTTAATCGCCTTGGCAGCACGGCGCTGATCACCTGAAACTTCTGCCACTGGAACGCCGAAAACTTCGGCAGCGGTTGCCTTGTGCACGTCAATGCCGCTGGCAAATGCGTTTACCAAACCGGGGTCTTCCGACAAATGCGCCATGATGCGCAATTCGATTTGCGAATAATCGCAGGCCACCAAAATTCTTCCCGGTGGTGCGATAAAGGCCTGGCGAATTCTGCGGCCGTCTTCGCTGCGGATCGGAATGTTTTGCAGATTCGGATCATTCGACGACAAGCGCCCGGTGGCTGCACCGGCCTGGTGATAACTGGTATGCACACGTCCCGTGGTGGGGTTAATCATTTCCGGCAATTTTTCGGTGTAGGTGCTGCGTAGTTTTGCCATGCCGCGATAATCCAGAATCAGGCGTGGCAATTCGTGTTGATCGGCAATCGCTTCCAGTGCTTCTTCATTGGTCGATGGTGCGCCGGTCGGTGTTTTTACCAGAGCGGGCAGTTTGAGTTCGTCAAACAATAGGGCGCCGACTTGTTTTGGCGAATCAAGATTAAAGCTGCGATTGGCGATTTCATAGGCGCGTTGCTGGGTGGCATGCATGCGCTGCGTCAGATCCGCACTTTGACGTTTCAATTCGAGCGCATCGATCAGGATTCCGTTGGCTTCCATCCGCGTCAGTACCGGCACCAGCGGCATTTCGATATCGCGATAGACTTTTTCCAGACTTGGTGTGGCTTTCAGTTTTTCCGATAAAACCTGATGCAGACGCAATGTAATGTCGGCATCTTCAGCGGCATAGGCGGTCGCCTGCTCCAGCGCAACATCGGCAAAGGAAATTTGTTTTGCCCCTTTGCCGCAGACATCTTCAAATTTGATCGTGGTATAGGCCAGATACTTCTGCGCCAGCGTATCCATGTCATGGCGCGAGATACCGGCATTGAACACAAAGCTTTCCAGCAAGGTGTCTTCGGTATAGCCAAGAACATTGATGCCGTGACGACGTAACACATGCAAGTCGTATTTGCCATGCTGGCCGACTTTATGAATGGCCTCATTCTCCAGAACAGGTTTCAAAGCAGCTGAAACAATTTCCCACGATAACTGCTGCTGCACGCCAGGGTAGCGATGCGCCACGGGAATATAAGCAGCATGTCCGGTTTCCACGCAAAGGCTGATGCCGACCAAGCCTGCTTGCATGGAATCGAGTGCATCGGTTTCTGTATCAAAACAAAACAAACTTGCCGCTTCAAGTTTCCTTGCCCAGGCATTTAATTGCTCGGGAGTCGTGATGCATTCGTAATTCCCTTTTGCAGACAAAGCGGCATCCGGCGCCTCGAATAAGGAGGCAGTTTTACCTGTGTCGCCAGGCCCTTTCTGCGAGGTGTCGGAATAATTGCCAGTTTCGAGTTCCTTCAATGCCGACTTGAATCCATAACGCGTGTACAAGGATTTCAACTCATCGATATGCCGGTCGCGCAGAATCAGTTCATCCGGTGTTTTGTCGAGAACGACATCGGTTTTGATCGTGACCAATTGCTGATTCAATGGAAGACGCGATATAGCCGCACGCAAATTTTCACCAATCTTTCCGGTGATCTTGTCTGCGTTGGATACCAGATTTTCGAGTGTCGAATATTCCGCCAGCCATTTTGCGGCGGTTTTCGGGCCGCATTTATCAATGCCGGGCACGTTATCGACGGTATCACCCATCAGAGCCAGATAGTCGATAATCTGTTCGGGCCGTACACCGAATTTTTCGAGCACCGCTTCGGTGCTATCCAGCACGCTGCCACTCATCGTGTTGCTTAAGCGAATGCCGGGACGAACCAGTTGTGCGAAATCCTTGTCGCTGGTGGATATGATGACGTCGATATTTTTTGCCTGCGCCTGCAAAGCCAGAGTGCCGATGACATCGTCGGCCTCGACGCCGCTGACGCGCAGAATCGGAAAGCCCAACGCTTCGACAATCAGCAGCATGGGTTCGACTTGTGCGCGCAAATCATCCGGCATAGGAGGCCGGTTTGCCTTGTACTCGGCATATAAATCATCGCGGAATGTCGGTCCGGAAGCATCCATCACGAAAGCGGCATAATCCGGCTTTTCTTTTATGGTGGTTCGCAACATGTTGACGATGCCGTGCAAGGCGCCGGTCGGCGCGCCATCGGGCGCAGTTAATGGCGGCAGCGCATGAAAAGCGCGATATAAATATGAGGAACCATCAATCAGAACCAAACGGGACATGGCATGTCTCAATATGCAGTGAGCGGTTATTCTACGCCGCTTGAGTGCCTTGCTGAACTTTGCGATGCTGTCAGCAGGGGTTTCCCGGATTTGATGAGAAAAAAGCCATGAAAATTATTTTCAGCCTGTTGTTAGCATTGACCGTTCAGGATCTTGCCGCCGCGGAAAAGACTCCCAAATCTGCAGCAAAAGAAGCACCGGTACCGGAAAAAATTCCTGCCAAAACCAGCGACGATGGCGAGCCCAGCGTGCGCATTCGTACGCATGACAATGGTGATATCGTCGAAGAGTATCGCCAGGGCGGCATCGTCACCATGGTCAAGGTAACGCCCACGCGCGGCAAGTCTTATTACATTATGGATAATAACGGCGATGGCCGACTGGATCGTGCCGATGCCGAAGCTGCCGGTGGCGTGGTGCCGGTCAGCTGGATTATTGCAACATGGTGAGTGTGGTAATACGCGAAATTCTGGATGTGCCGGCGCTGAAACAGGTTTGGCCGGTTATGCAACAGCTAAGACCGCATTTATCGGAACAGAAATTCATCGATCTGGTCGCTTTGATGCGACCGGAAGGTTTTCGGATAGCCGCGGCGTTTGACAATGCGGTCTGTGTTGCCGTGACCGGATTTCGCATCCAGCATTATCTGCATCGTGGGAAAAACCTGTACGTCGACGATCTGGTGACGGACACGGCGTTGCACGGCCGTGGTTATGGCAAATCCCTGCTTGACTGGTTGAAACTGGAAGCGGCCAGGCAGGGTTGCGATAATTTGCATCTGGACTCAGGTACGCAACGATTGGGTGCGCACGCTTTTTATTTTGCACAGGGCATGAAAATCAGTTCTTTCCATTTTATCGTCGACATTGACCCGCCATCAGAATGACAAACAGCCATATCCGAATCTCTATCGATCACGCCGATGTTGATCTGGATGTGGTGCATGCATTTTTATCGCAAGAGGCTTATTGGTCGAAAAATATTCCACGTGCCATCGTCAAAAAAGCCATTGAGAATTCGTATTGCTTTTCGGCATTTATTGACGACAAACAAGTAGGCTTTGCTCGCGTGGTTACCGATGCCGCTACTTTTGCTTATTTAGCCGATGTATTCGTTTTGCCGGCGTATCGCGGTCACGGTATCTCGAAGAAACTGATGCAAAGCGTGCAGTCACATCCGGAGTTGCAAGGCATGCGCCGTTGGATGCTGATGACTGCCGATGCTCACAAGCTTTATGAAAGCTATGGCTTTAGTGCACTGTCAAAACCTGATCGTGCGATGGAAATCAGCCATCCGGATATTTATTCGTAGGGGCGCTGCTTGCTGCGCCCGCTCTTGTTTCCTGACATCGAAAGCGGGCGCAGCAAGCAGGCGCCCCTACGCAATCATTTTCTCGGATCTTAACCATGCAATCGTGTCATTCAATAAATCATCCAGATGGGTCTCTACATAACCCAGCTCGTGCTTGGCCTTGCCAGAATCCACTTTTAAATCATGAATGGTGAACATGGCCGATTCAGGCGTAATATCCGGCGCTTGTCGGTTAATCAACGAAACGCCGTATTTCATTTGTGCAAATAAACGCAATGCAAAAGCCGGTATTGGTTTCTTCGGCGTTTTGCGATTGAGTTTGATGCCGACCTGTCTAATCAGTTCGAGGAAGCTCGCGTGTTGGCCGCCAAGTAGATAAGCCTCGCCAAACTTGCCCGACTCAAAGGCGCGTACCTGTGCTTTCGCAATTTCCCGCACGTCGGCAAAAGCGCCCGAGCCGGGTGGCGCGCCGGGCAGCTTGTTCTGGTCAATCAATCGAATCAGTCGCGACCAGTTTTGCTTGTCACCGGGGCCGAGAATATGCGAAGGCTGAAAGATGATGAAATCCAGTCCTGATTCACGCACTGCTTTTTCAGCAAGGAATTTCGTGCGTTCGTAATTTATCCAGCTTTCGCCACCACGTTGCGTTACGTCTTCGCGCAGCACGCCATGGGCAAGATGTGAATACGCCGACACGCTGGACGTATGCAAAATCTGCTTGACCTGATTGGCTTTTGCTGCCGCGATTAAATGCTGTATGCCGCCAACATTGGTTCGTGTTTGTGACGCATTATTCACGCGCCAGGTATTGGTGTCGGCAGCGGTGTGAAAAATCGCATCAACGTTTTTCGCGGCTTGCTGCAATGAATCGGCATCGGTCAGTTCGGCGCGAACCGGTTCCGCGCCTTGCGCTGCCAGCAAAGCATCAGCTTGTTCCGATCTAGACAGGGCTTTGACCTCATGACCCGCAGCGATAAGTACGCGCTGGATATGCTGACCCAGAAAGCCGGTGGCGCCGGTTAGTAAAATTCTGCTCATAATTCCTGCTAGAAGGCCGCTTGCGGACGATGCTCGATTACAATATCACCATGCACGCACTCGAACATCTCCGTCCGGAATTAAACGCAGGCTTGGCCGCGTTTGAATTAAGCAATGAAATCCTTGCCGAAAAATTACTGGATTATCTGGCCTTGCTGGAAAAATGGAACAAGGCCTATAACCTTACGGCCGTGCGCGATGTGCATGAGATGCTGATAAAACATGTACTCGATTCATTGGCCATGCACCGTTTTGTCGAATCCGGAACCCTTGCCGATTTGGGAACAGGGCCGGGCTTGCCCGGCATTCCATTGGCATTGGCGAAGTCGAGTTTGCAAGTCAGCCTGGTCGAAAGCAATGGCAAAAAATGCCGCTTCCTGCGAGAAGCCGTGCGCAGTTTGGGCCTGAAGAATGCGCGCGTTATCGAGTCCCGCGCCGAAGCCGTGCCCGAATCGGGCCAATACGACTTGTTGACCGCCAGAGCATTGGATCGCCTGGCCGGCATCATAGAAGTGGGTGGGCATTTGCTGAAGCCGGGCGGCAAACTGCTGGCCATGAAAGGCCTGCAGCCTGAAGAAGAAATTGCCGAATTGCCGGCAGGTTGGCAGTTTGAAAGCTCGCATCGACTGCAAGTGCCGGGTCTGGCAGGGGAAAGGCACCTGGTAATAGTCGCTTCCAGCCCGCCAAACCCGCATAATTGACATGGGCACCTCTAAAAATCCAAATCTCGTCGCGATACTGCGTTACAAGTAAAAAATGATTCCTCACATATTATTTATATGCTCGTCATCATTTTTTACTTGTGCCTTGTCTCGCTTAGAGCTTTGAATTTTTAGCGGCACCCATCCCGACTCCGCTTAAACCCATAAAGGTTTCCAACGCATGGCTCAAATAATTGCGATTGCCAATCAAAAAGGCGGCGTAGGCAAAACCACGACGGCGGTAAATCTGGCAGCAGCACTCGTGCTGACGCCGAGAAAAGTCTTGTTGGTTGATCTGGATCCGCAAGGCAATGCCACGATGGCTTCGGGTGTGGACAAACGCGAACTCGAACATTCGATTACCGAAGTGATCATGGGCGAATGCGAATGCCAGGACGCCATCGTCAAGGCAGCTGAAGGTTACGATCTATTGCCCTGCAATATCGATCTGACGGCGGCCGAAATTGAATTGATGGATTTGCCCGATCGCCAGCAGCGGCTGAAAGCGGCGCTGGAAACCGTTCGCGGGAATTACCACTATATTCTGATTGATTGCCCGCCATCATTGTCTTTGTTGACATTGAATGCGCTGGCAGCTGCGGACGGCATCATTGTGCCGATGCAGTGCGAATACTTTGCGCTCGAAGGTTTGTCGGCGCTGATCAATACGATTGATGCGCTAAAGGCAAAGTTGAATCCGACGCTGGAAATCGTCGGTGTAGTGCGCACCATGTTCGATGTCAGAAACAATCTGGCAAATGCGGTATCGGGCGAGTTGACCAAACATTTTGGCGACAAGGTGTTCCGCTCGATCATTCCGCGCAATGTCCGTCTGGCCGAAGCGCCTAGTCACGGTCAAAGCATTGTCGGTTACGACAAGGCGTCGCGCGGTGGTGTGGCATATATGGGTTTGGCTGGCGAAATTATTCGTCGCGAAAAAAAGAAGTAAGGGAACACTATGTCGACGAAGAAACCAGCATTGGGACGTGGCTTGAGCAGTCTGCTCGGCGGCGGCAGTAAAAGTCTGGCAGCAGCCACCGAAAAAGAACTAGCCGGTGACGGCCTGTTGAATATCGCAGTGGAAAAAATGCAGCCGGGCCGTTATCAGCCGCGCACCGGCATGGATCCGGCCCGCTTGAATGAACTGGCCGATTCGATTCGCGTGCAGGGTTTGATTCAACCGATCGTCGTGCGTCTGCTGAAAAAAGACCAGTACGAAATCATCGCCGGTGAACGTCGCTGGCGCGCCGCGCAAATTGCCGGCCTGAAAGAAGTGCCCGTGGTATTACGTGAAGTTGATGACCGCGCCGTTATCGCGATGGCGTTGATCGAAAACATTCAACGTGAAGATTTGAATCCGCTCGAAGAAGCACTGGCTCTGTCGCGCTTGATCGACGAATTTTCCCTGACGCATCAACAAGCAGCAGAAGCCGTGGGTCGTTCGCGCGCAGCGGTTTCGAACATGCTGCGTTTGCTGGAATTGCCGGAAGCGATTCGTAAATTGCTCGAAGAAAAACAACTTGAAATGGGTCACGCCCGCGCCCTGTTGACGCTGGCAGCGCCCGCCGCCATCGCGCTGGCAAAAGAAGCCGCCGAAAACGGTTGGTCGGTGCGTGAAGTCGAGCGTCGTGCACAAGCATTGTCGGCCGGAAAAATCCCCAGCAAAACCGTTGCCAAGCCGGCCAAGAAAGCCGATGCCGATATCGCAACGCTCGAACGCGAACTGGGCGAACGGCTTAATACCAAGGTGCAAGTGATGCATGGTCGTGGCGGACGTGGCAAGCTGGTCATTCAATACCATGGCTTGGATGCACTTGATGGTATTCTCGAAAAAATTCGCGGCGGTAGTGCAGAGTAAGCATGACGGTATTAGTCACCGGCGCGGCGGGCTTCATCGGCAGCTATGTTTGCAAAGCCCTGCAGGCCCGCGGTGAAACAGTCATCGGGCTGGATAATTTCAATGACTATTACGATCCGCAAATAAAGCGTGATCGGGTCAAAGCCATTTGTCCGAATGTCGAGATTTTTGAAATCGATCTGGTTGATCGCGATAAATTGAATGCCTTGTTTGCAACGCACAAGCCCAGTCAGGTGATTCATCTCGCGGCTCAGGCCGGTGTGCGTTATTCGATTACCAATCCGAATGTCTACGCTGACAGCAACCTGACCGGTTTCACCAATATGTTGGAAGCCTGTCGCCACAACGGCGTCCAACATTTGGTTTATGCATCTTCATCATCGGTGTATGGCGGCAATGCCAAGCCACCATTTTCGGAAGACCAAAGCGTCAATCAGCCGTTATCTTTTTATGCGGCGACCAAAGCCGCCAATGAATTGATGGCACATACCTATTCGCACTTGTATCAACTGCCATGCACCGGCCTGCGTTTTTTTACCGTGTATGGCGCCTGGGGCAGGCCCGATATGGCGCCGGTATTGTTCAGTCGTGCGGTATTGGCGGGTCGTTCAATTGACGTTTTCAATTACGGAAAAATGCGTCGCGATTTCACCCATGTCGATGACATCGTTGCCGGCGTGCTGGGCGCATTGGGCACACCATCGCTGGAAATCGCACCGCATCGTGTATTCAATCTTGGCAATCACACGCCAGTGGAACTCGAACGATTCATCGCGGTCATTGAAGATGCGGCAGGCCACAAGGTCGAAAAAAATTACCAGGAAATGCAGGCCGGTGACATGGTCGAAACCATGGCCGATACTTCTCGTGCAAAAGCGGCGTTCGGTTTCGAGCCCGGTATCACGATTGAACAAGGCTTGCCGGAAGTCGTGGCCTGGTGCCGCGCTTATTTTGGAGATAAAGCATGAGCCGTGAAAATCCGGAATTCTCGGTCGTGGTGCCGGTATTCAACGAGCGCGATAACGTCACGCCGCTGGTGAATGAAATTGTCGCTGCTCTGCGAGGCAAGCACAGCTTTGAAATTGTCTATGTCGATGACCAGAGCAAGGACGATAGTTTTCAGGTCTTGAAAGACCTGATGGCATCGGTGCCAGAGTTGCGCGTGGTGCAACACATCCGTCAAAGCGGCCAAAGTACGGCAGTCAGAAACGGTGTAAAAGCCGCACGTGGTCAATGGATTGCGACCCTGGACGGCGACGGCCAAAATGATCCGGCCGATATTCCCAAACTTATCGAAGCAAGAAATAAAGCCGCCCCGGAAATTAAATTATTTGCCGGTTGGCGTGTTAACCGGAAAGACACCGGCAGCAAACGCTGGGCGTCCAAAATAGCCAATTCGATTCGCGCCAGTTTTTTGAAAGATGAAACGCCCGATACCGGTTGCGGCATCAAATTATTTGAACGTGCCGTATTCATGGATTTACCGTACTTCGACCATATGCATCGTTACCTGCCCGCGTTGGTGAAACGCGCCGGGTTTCAGTCGGTCAGTGTGCCGGTCAATCATCGTGAACGCGGAAGTGGCGTCTCGAAATACAATAATATCGGGCGGGCCTGGGTTGGCTTGAAGGATCTTCGCGGCGTGGCCTGGTTGATCAAACGCAGCAAATTGACCGGCACCAGGGAAGTCCCGCGCCCATGAACGAAGAGATTCTCTGGCTAAGTTGGACCGGCCTGCATATCACGGCCTGGAAGCTGATCGGCTATACGGGTGCACTCATGTTCGGCGGTCGCTGGCTGGTGCAGTTTATTGCCTCGAAACGGGCCGGAAAGCCTGTGATCCCGCGCTTTTTCTGGTACATGAGCATAGTCGGCAGCCTGATGACCCTGAGTTATTTCCTGTTTTCATCCAAACAGGACTCGGTCGGCGTGCTACAAAATCTGTTTCCCAGCTTTACCGCCTGCTATAGCCTGTATCTGGACATCAAGCACCGCGGCTGGCATCGGGACAAGGCGGAGCATTAGGC
>JBOHYH010000048.1:0-7340 GCA_050737775.1 Arenimonas sp. | reverse complement strand
CGTCAATATCGAACGCTTGCAGGATTTCTATAAAACCTATTACCAGCCCGACAATGCGGTACTCGTTGTCGCCGGCAAGTTTGACCCTGCAAAAACCCTGGTGATGATTGAAAAAGCCTATGGCAGCATCAAAAAACCGGCACGCAGTTTGCCGCCCATCTATACCGCAGAGCCGACGCAAGACGGCGAACGCGAAGTGGTCGTGCGCCGCGTTGGTGACACCACAGCAGTGGGTCTGGCCTACCATATCCCTGCCACATCCCATGTCGACAGTGCTGCCTTGGACGTCTTGTCCCTGGTGATGAGCGACACGCCATCAGGCCGACTGCATAAAGCTTTCGTGGAAACCAAGAAGGCTGCGTTCGCTGCCCAGTTCAGCCAGACGTTTGCCGAGTCAGGCCTTGCGATGGGGCTGGCCATGCTGCCCAAAGGTGCAGACCATGAAGCATTTGCAAAAGAAATGATTGCGCAACTCGAGCTGGTCAAAGACAAACCGGTCACCGACGAGGAAGTGAATCGCGCCAAAGCCAAATTCAATGTCAGTTTCGAAGAAGCCATGAACAATCCGCAGGCAACCGCGGTTTCATTATCCGAATCGATTGCTTCCGGTGATTGGCGTTTGTCGTTCGTAAATCGTGATCGCATTCAGGCTGTCACTGCCGCCGATGTGAATCGTGTTGCCCAATCCTATTTCAAACCAAGCAACCGTACGCTGGGCTTTTTTATTCCTGATGCGAAACCGGATCGTGTCGAAATTCCTGCGGTGCCGAATATCGCCGAATTGGTCAAAGACTATAAAGGGAAAGCTGCCGTCGCAGCAGGTGAAAGTTTTGACACTTCACCTTTGAACATCGAATCGCGCACCACGCGCTTCACCTTGAGCAATGGCATGAAAGTCGCGTTCTTGCCGAAGAAAACCCGAGGCGAAGAAGTGTATTTCAATCTTGGCATGGATTTTGGTACCGCCGAATCTCTGAAAAATCGTGCCGATGACTCCCTTGGCAGCATGTTGATGCGTGGCACCAAAAGCCTGACCCGCGCTCAAATCGACGAACGCCAGACCGCCTTGAAAGCCACGCTGGCTATCAATGGTGGTGCTACCGAGGCCACTGTCAGTGCAAAAACCACAAAAGAAAACCTGATCGGCACCTTGCAACTGGTTGCCGATATTCTTAAAAATCCGAGCTTGCCAGAATCCGAATACGAGCAGTTGCGTAACCAGTTCCTGGTCTCCACCGAAGCGAGTAAAAGTGAACCCGGTGCACTGGCAAACGAAGCCCTGAGCAAGCACTTTGATCAATGGCCAGCCGGTCATCCGAACAAACCTCATACCATCGAAGAAAGTATTGCCATCATCAAGCAGAGCAAGCTTGAAAACGTTGCTGCTTTTCATCGCGATTTCTACGGCACCAATGAAGCACAAATTGCGGTGGTCGGTGACTTTGAACCAGCAGCCATCAAGGCCGAATTGGAAAAACTATTTGGCAGCTGGAACAGTGCCAAGCCCTATGCCCGTATCGCGGAGCCTTTCTTTCAACCGAAGGCAGCAGATATCAAGATCAAGACACCGGACAAGGCCAATGCCATTTTGCTGATGCAGGTTAATCACGCGGTTAGCTGGAAGCACGCGGACTATCCAGGTCTGTCCATTGGCATGCGTATTCTTGGCGGTGGTCAATTGAAGTCCCGATTGGCAGATCGCATACGCCAGAAAGATGGCTTGAGTTATGGCGTCGGCAGTTCGTTTAGCTCAAATCCGATTGACGAAAGTGGCTCCATTAGCGGCTACGCAATTGCAGCGCCCGAAAATATGGAAAAAGTCGAACTCGCATTCCGTGAAGAAATTGCACGATTGCTCAAGGACGGCATTTCTGCGGAAGAACTCAAAGATGCGGTTGACGGCACGCTGAAAGAACGCAACGCAAGTCGGGCTAGCGATGCAGGGCTCGCCAGTCGCCTGCAGTCTTACCTGGATATTGATTACACGATGAAAGACATGCAAGCCTACGAGGATCAAATGCGTGCACTGACGGTTGAAAAAGTTAACTCGGCCTTGCGCAATCATCTTGATGCCAGCCAGCTTAGCTTTGTAATAGCAGGTGATTTTGATGCAGCGGCAAAGAAAATGGCAGAGAAAAAATAATCGCAACCTGTTACAAAAAAAGAAGCGACCTTCGGGCCGCTTTTTTTTGCTCAGCTATTTGCGATTCAAGATACCGACCAGAAAACCACAATGACCCGTGTTGCTTTTATCGACGAAATAGCGGAGCCTCACCGCTTTCTGTTTTCAGCACCGGGAGGTCATTATTCATGCGGTTTTTTATTGCTCTTGCCATAACGTTATCGATGTCCAACAGCGCATTCGCTCAGTACGTGAATCGAACACCGCTGTCATGTACGTCCTACGAAACGGTACAACAACAGCGCGATGCTTATATTTTTACAGCGAATCTTTCGGAACCGAACCCGATACCGGTGGCGAAAAGCCTTGTGCCGTGGGCGACACCTGGCATTCAGAGCCCGCTGACCCCGCTCTACGAAGTCATGCAGCGGGCCAGTGCAGGCGATGACGACTACTTTGCGACCACCAGCGCGAACCCGCCTGGAAAAATATTACGTCCGGGTTGGCGCGAGGATTGGATTCGCAACGGGTTTTCGGATTCCAACTTGCCGTTGAAACTTTACGGCGATGGCAAATCGATCATCGGCTTCATAGAGGGCAAATGCCAGCCAGGAACACGGCGCTTGAGCCGTTTCTACTCCAAGCGTTACGGCACCCATTACTATTCAACCAATGGAGACGCCCCCACCACGGCCTGGGCGCCAGTTGATGCCGTCTGGACACTGGAAGAAACCTATGAGGGTTATATCTGGGCGACTCAGATTCCGGGCTCCGATCCGCTCAAGCGCTGCCATTTCAACGCTCCGGGAAAATACTCGTCGCGCATCATGTCGCGAACCATGATTGATCTGGGAGCTCTAGCGCCCGGCTATGATTGCGAGACGACGCCGATCGGATATATCAAAACCGATGACAATTATTTCTTCGTCAACGAAGCACGGTCCGCAACCAGCTTCATGCAACGATGCAATTGGGCAGGGTATACAGCCGGCTCGTGCTATCCGACTACAGACAAGCTTAAATCCAACCTGGGCGGCGGTTTTTTTCAGACCTCGACCAACACGGGCGGTAAACGGATTCAGCGACTGAAATTTACCTTGAAGACACCGGACTTCTTTGAAGCCAGTACCAGTAGCGATTCCCCCCATTTAGCTTTTGGTCTTCTATCCTCCTTGTCGGTCAGCGGAACCTATACCAGCGCGACGGTTTCAAACGCGAAGGCCGTCGTTCTGGGCATGGGTCCAAGCAACAAATGCGTCACGAATTCGTCGGCGCCAACACAACCTACCGTGTGGCTCGAAGCACTCGGTAGCGTCCAAACAAATCCCGTGATCGAGGGCACTTGTGGAGCAGGCACCTCGGGGCTTTTCGTGGTGAAAAACAACACCAGTTACAACGTGATCTTTGAAGTAAGCCGGGACGGCTATGCGCACTATTCGATAACCAGTACGGCCAATTCCAGCGACCAGACCACGTCGCCGTTATTCTATGTGGGGGACAAATTCTCCGGCTTTCCGACAGCAAGCGGTTATTACGCGACGGCGACCGAAAACCCCAACCACGACTTTACGGTTCACGTGACCAATATCAATGTGTCTTGGCGGGATGCCTTCAGCTTCTAAGCCAAGCTGGTCGCGCGTAAGATCACGCGATGCCAATAAAAATGACCCCAACCAAAAGCCGGGGCCGACAATAAATATCCTGTGCAAGCGGCTCGATCTTCGGGCCGCTTTTTTATTGCTCACTTATTTACGATTCAAGATACCGACCAGTGCGCACAGCAGCGAACCGCCGAATACGTACATCGACAAGGGAACGCCAAATTGAAGATGTGCCGGCTTGTCGAACAGCATCAATAAAATGCCGGCAATAAAAAACCCGAGCGTCCCCATGGTACTCAATACCTTGCGTTGAAATCCGGCGAAGCTTTCATTCAGATGCTTAAGTTCGTCCGATTGCATTTTCAGGCTGTGTTCGCCATTCACCTGCTGCGCGAACCAGTTGCGAATCAGGCGTGGCATATCAGGTGCTTGCGAAATAATCTCCGGCATCCGTTTCTGCAGTTCTGCCATCAGGGTTGCCGGGCTATATCGCTCGCGCAGTATGGTTTCCAACACCGGTTTTGCCACTGCGAATAAATCCAGTTTTGGATCCAGCTGGCGTGCCACACCTTCGATGTTCAGTAGGGTTTTTTGCAACAGGATCAATTGCGGCTGCACCGTCAATTCATAACGCTGCGCCGTACGGAAAATTTTCACCAGCACTTCCGCCAGTGAAATTTCCGATAATGGCCGGGTGAAATACGGCTCACATACGGCACGGATGGCGGCTTCCAATTCATCGATACGAACATTGGAAGGCATCCAGCCCGCCTGCACGTGTAGCTCGGCAATGCGGCGATAATCGTTCTTGAACATTGCCATGAAATTTTCGGCAAGATAATACTGGTCGCGCTGATCCAGCTGCCCCACTATGCCGAAATCCAGCGCGATATACCTGGGGTTGTCTTTGCGGGTTGCATCGACCCAGATATTGCCGGAGTGGGCATCGGCATGGAAAAAATTATCGCGAAATACCTGCGTAGAAAACAGGCTCACGCCTTTTGCCGCAATCTTCGACAAATCAATACCGGCCTCGGTTAGCGCGGCAACGTCATCCGAACCAATTCCCGAAACCCGCTCGAGCGTGAGCACATTTTCGCGACTGTAATCCCAGAACACTTCCGGCACATACAGATCGTCGGAGTCTTTCCAGAGCCGCCGCATATAGCTCGCATTGGAACCTTCACGCTGCAAATCCAGTTCGGCCTGCAAGGTGTTTTCAATTTCGTCGACCACTTCCTGCGGACGAATTTTTTCCGCATTCGGATGGTGACGATCGGCAAAATTCGCAAGATGCCGCAACAAACCAATATCGGCCCTGATTTGTTCTGCAATGCCGGGCCGTAATACTTTAACAACGACTTCCTTGCCATTATGCAAAGTCGCCGGATGGACTTGTGCAATCGACGCCGAGGCCAGCGGTGTTTCATCGAAATCGGAAAATATTTCGACAACCGGCTTGCCCAATTGCGCTTCGATAATTTGTTTTGCCACGGCTCCTGAAAACGGCGCCACCTGGTCACGCAGCTTGGCAAGCTCATCGGCAATATCCGGTGGCATCAAGTCACGGCGCGTCGACAATATCTGGCCGAATTTTACAAAGATCGGACCCAACTCCTGCAAAGCCAGTCGCAATCTTTCGCCGCGCGGCAGATTGGCTTCCTCAGATCGAGCCGGTGTGAAGGGCTTCAACAACCATAGCCATTTCCCGAAGGCAGTATCTTCCAGCAGGGAATCCAGGCGATGTCGCAGCAATACGCGAGCAATTCGCAGGGCACGCAAAGTCGAACTCATGTGTTCGGCTCCTGTGATTGTTTCAGTTTTTCGAAACGCGCCAGTATCCGTTCGGCACGGTCACGCAGATCATCAACATCTTCATTGAATGCAGCCTGCTCTGCGCCACCGATGACATCACGTGATTCTTCGGTCAAATAATCAACACCATCCTTACTGAACTTTTTCGCCACTGCCGTGCCTTGCTTGAAAGCTTGACGCAAAGCTTTCGCAATTTGCGGACCGATGATCACACCAAAGGCCTCGGCAAAAGGCTTGTCCCAATCCGGATCGAAATTCTTCGCGAGATTTTGCAGCTGTCGCGCCAGTTCGGCATCGCCATTAATCCGCACTTTGCCAACCGGCGCTGCATGGCTGGAGCGAAAAAACGGTAATTGCGACAAGGCGCCGGATAGCGTGCTGCGAATGCCCAGATCGGCTTCGGCTTCCTGCACCGGACCGACTCTTAACTGATCGCCTTCGACCAGAATTTCCAATGCGATGGCAGGCGCTTCCAATGCCAATTGAATGCGACGCTGATCGAGTTTCGCAATGGCCGCCTGTGTATCCGGGTCCAGAGCCAGCAGCTTGTTCAAGGCCTGCTCCAGCGCATTGCCAGCCAGTGGTTTCAACATCTCGAAAAAGGATACGGAAGTATTCATGAGCCTATTGTATCGGGATTGTCCAAGCCCCGCGTGGGAGCGGCGTAAGCCACGAAAGGTCTTGCGATCATGTCCGTCGTTGCGCCCGTCGCCGTCGCAGGTTTTCGCGGCTTACACCGCTCCTACTGCAATTCCCACCAGGCTCGCAATCGTTTCAGACCCTCTTCGGTACTGACCTGCGGCACATAATCGAAATCGCGTTTTGCGGCCGAGATGTCATACCAATGCGGGGTCGATAATTGTTCAGCCAGGAATCGCGTCATTGGCGGCTCGCCTTTCAATGGCAATACATGCCACACAGCTTCCAGAACTGCTCCGATGGCATAAGCGACACCGTAGGGAATACTTCCGGTCGCCTGCGGCGCATTGGCTGCCTTCAGCAAGGCATTCACCGTTTCGTGTACGGGCTTGGGCTCGCCATTGGAAATAAAATAGGCTTTGCCGGCACAGGCAGAGCCGATATCGAGATGATCAAAAGCTTGCAGATGTGCGTACACGACATTGTCGATATAGGTCGTGTCCATTTTATTGAAGCCACCGGCGATAAATTTCAATCGGCCAGCTTTGGCCCGCTCAACAAGGCGCGGAAGCAATTGCGTATCACCTGGCCCCCAAATCAATCTTGGGCGTAAAGACACGGTCGCCAATGTCGATGAACTGGCAGCGATGACATTTTTCTCGGCAATGGTTTTTGTTGCAGGATACGGTGCCTTGAAGTTATCGCCGTAAGCGGTATTGATTTCATTGCCGCCTTCAACCGGCGTACGACCGGCGTGCGTCACGCTCGGGGTCGAGGTGTAAACGAGTTTTTTGATGCCGTGCTCGCGACAGGCGGCCAATACATTTTCAGTCCCGACTACATTGGCCTCGTAATAACTTTGATAACTGCCCCAGGCTCCGGCTTTGGCGGCGTTATGAAAAACGGCCTCCTGATTCGCACATGCCTTGATCACTGCCTGCCGATCGGCAAGATCACCGAGAATTTGCTGCACACCCATTTTTTCGAGCGCCGGATAAAACGTGCGTTGAAAGCTGGTGACTTTATAGCCACGGTTTTTCAGCGAGGCACACAATGCCTGCCCTAAAAAACCGCCGCCGCCGGTAACGAGAATTTTCATCGTGGGTTTTATCTCATTTTCGTTGGGGTGCTGCTTGCTGCGCCCATGGTTCCATCCGTAATTC
>JBOHYH010000047.1:0-3956 GCA_050737775.1 Arenimonas sp. | reverse complement strand
CCCCTACGCTGCGCCTGACAGCGAGCTCGTTATCGAGACCACAAGCTCGTTGAAGCTACGCTTCTATGTTGTGGCACCGGCAAAATTCCTGCTGCTGTATTTCGGCACTTTGGGTCTGTATGACCTGTATTGGGTTTACAAACACTGGGCTCAATTCAAGCTGGCCACACAAGGCGATCAGTGGCCGGTAATGCGGACATTGTTTCCGATATTTTTTATTCATTCGTTGACCGAAGAAATTGACCATTCGCTGAGGCGCAATGGAGTGAAATACACCTGGAACCCAGGCCTTTTGGCCACGATGGTGATATTGCTCATGATAGGCAGTCGCATTCTTGATCGCCTCAGTGTCGCGGAAATCGGTTCCCCCTCAACCGACATACTGGCATTACTGGTAGTTCCGCTCAGCGGCTATCTGCAATACCGCATTCAATGTGCGGCGAATAAGGCATGCGGCGACTCCGAAGGCAGTACCAATAAAAACTATACGGCTGCCAATTTTATCTGGCTTGGCCTGGGTTTTTTGCTCTGGATTATGACCTTCGCGGGCATTTATTTATTGATCGATCCTTCTGCGTTCTCGGAATGACCGGGAAAACAATCACTGTTTCGATAGCTACTGCAGACAAGAAACATTTCCGGAAATATAGTGAGACATTTCCAACCGAAGCCAGCCATGAACACGGATGAGCTAAAAAAGATTTGCAGCCAATTCCCGGGCACAACATCCCGTCTGTATGGTCATCCCAGCAATATTCTGGTGTATTTCATTGGCGATAAAAAATTTGCCTATTTCAAAACCAGCGAACCGGAGAGATGGCGCTTCAGTATCCGCGTCACTGCCGATCGTTTCATTGAACTCACCGATGTTGCAGGCATCAAGCCGGCCAGATATTTTTCCCGTTTCCACTGGATAAGCATCGTCAATCCGCATAATTTGTCGCCGGATTATTTAAACGAACTTATTCTGTGGTCTTACAAGAAAGCACTGGGCTCTTTGAGCAAGGTTCAACAAATGAAGCTGCTAAACAATAAATAGTTCAGTGCCCGTTTTCGAAAAAAGTTGGCAGACTGGATATTACATCGATCCATGTGCAACGCGGCCGGCTAGCCATGTAAAGTAGATGACATGACTTCAAGCAGAAATACACCGCATCTTGATTGGGGCCCTGATATTTTGGCGGGCTTTGAACAAGCGACTTTCCAGGGCATGCCCGATGACAAAGGTTCGGTCGATGTCACGCTCATTCGTCGTCGTTGCAGGCATTCAAGTGGCGGCGCCATTCTTTATGTGCATGGGTTTATCGATTATTTTTTTCAGGATCACCTGGCCGATTTCTACAACGAGCAGAACCTGGATTTCTACGCCATCGATTTGCGTCGCCACGGCAGATCACTTCGGCCTGGGCAGCGACCGAATTTCACAGTCGATATCGACGAATACTTACAGGACATCAATGACGCTGTCGGCATTCTGCGTGAGCAGGAAAAAATACACTGGCTGCTGCTCAATGGCCATTCCACCGGCGGGCTCGCGGCCGCGCTTTACGCACATCGTGGACAGCATCGCAAATATGTCGACGCCCTGTTTCTCAATAGCCCTTTTCTGGACATGAACCTACCCCCTTGGCAAACCCGTTTTATCGAACCTTTATTGTCATCACTCGGCAAAGCATTTCCCTATCTTCCTTATCCTGGCTTGTCGCCGGTGCATGCACAAAGTGTGCATATTGATCGACGCGGTCAATGGTCATTCCGAACCGACTGGAAACCGATAGAAGGTTTTCCAGTGTACGCCGGATGGTTTCGGGCGATTCATCGGGCGCAAGCCGAAGTTGCGAAGGGCTTGAATATTGAATGCCCCTGCCTGGTACTGCATGCGGAACGTAGTGTGCGATTAGGAAAATGGCACGATGACGCTTATTCAAGCGATATCGTTTTAAATATCGAAGACATCAAACGACTGGCACCCAGCCTAGGCTCCCGAGTCGAAATTCATGCCATTGCCGAAGGCATGCATGACTTGATGTTGTCCCGTGATACCGCACGAGAAAGAATCTGGCCCTTGCTACGTAATTGGCTCGACTCAACGCACCTCAACGTGTAGGAGGCCGCTTGCGGGCGACATCTCCGTGTATAAGGCCGCTTGCGGGCGAAAATAAGACCAGTAACAACCACGCAAACAACTATCAAGCACCCGATACTCCATCGCGTTCATTTATCCAAAGGACTCCTTACTCCGCGCCCGCCCTTATTCAACACATGCGTATAGATTTGTGTTGTCGTCACGTCTTTGTGTCCCAGTAATTCCTGTACCGTCCGAATGTCATAGCCCGCTTCAATCAAGTGCGTCGCAAAACAATGGCGCAATGTATGACAGCCCACAGGTTTGTTGATACCCGCCCCTTGCGCCGCTTTAGACACGGCGCGCTGCAACACCTTTTCATCAATATGATGTCGGCGAATTTGTCCATCCCGCGGATCGCGCGCACGTCGAGTCGCCGGGAAAAAATACTGCCAACCCAGCATTTTGCTGGCACCTGGATATTTCCTTGACAAAGCATCCGGCAAATACACTCCCTGCCAATCTTCATGAGTGTCTTCCCGATTTATTTCTTTTACCTTTTCAAGCTGCGTCAACATCGGATCACATAGCTTTGCAGGCAACACCGTGCGCCGGTCTTTGCCTCCCTTGCCGTCTCGCACCGTAATTTCATTACATGAAAAATCCACGTCTTTCACGCGTAAACGTACGCACTCCATCAAACGCATGCCTGTTCCGTACAACAGGCTAGCCATCAACCATTCACGACCATCAAGTCGTGCCAACACCCGATTTACTTCTTCCACCGACAATACCACCGGCAAGCGCGACGGACGCTTTGCCCGCACCACGTTCTCCATCCACGGCAATTGCGATCGCAACACCTCGCGATACAAAAACAACAAGGCCGACAATGCCTGGTTTTGAGTACTTGGACTCACCTGACCATGCACTGCCAAATGCGTCAAAAACTGCTCCACTTCGGGACCGCCCATTTCCACTGGATTCTTTTTATTGTGGAAAAAAATGAACCGCTTGATCCAACCCAGGTAGGCATCCTCCGTTCTCAAACTGTAGTGCTTTACCCGACAACGCCCACGCACAGCCTCAAGCAAAGCAGATTTGTGCGGAAGCTTCCCATGAGAAAACGATTTCGTACCATACCGACCGACGGGGTTGTCAGAAGGGGTCGATTGAGGTTCAAATTTCATATTGCGGCCAATAAGGTATGTAACAACTATCATTCAGTTGCAACGTCCCAACGTCTGTCAGGAAAAGCCTCAACCTCTTGTAGGAATCGCTTGATAGCGAACCGATATCCGTCATAATCGGTTAACACCCCAATTTAGGGGTTAACTAGTAGTTAGGCGGCGGAAGCAAAAACAAAATGCAAAAAGAGAGTTGGCTTTTCGCAAAATTTTTCAGCGGTTCTCCGGTTTACATTTTTGGTCACCAGTTCGCTGCCTGTGCCGGTTTGGCATCCGGTGCTTAAGGTTTCCATCAATGAGTTCGCGTTCGGCGTGTCGGCGGCCTTGAGTTCAAGGCAATACACTCATCAAGCAGGGCCGCAAGCTTCGTTGGGCAGTCGCGGCACAGGCACAACCACCAAGCTTCGTAGTGCCAGGTTTCGTTCTCAAGCCAGTTTAGGTTACGCTTCGCATCAGCACCGCACGGTTTCTTTGGTCTTCTTCTTAACCTTGTGGTTTTGTTTTATTCCGGGCTTCACGGCCTAACTAATCAATCAAGCGGGACTGCCTTCGGTATCCGGCTTTGAAGTTAGCATCCGGCGGCAGCCCCTTATTTCAGGCGTTATGCGCTAGTAATGAAAGCGTAGTTGCGCAATATACATTGAGCCATCGGAAATCTTGTAAACGATTCGGTGTTCATCGTTGATGCGGCGAGACCAATAACC
>JBOHYH010000046.1:0-10505 GCA_050737775.1 Arenimonas sp. | reverse complement strand
CATACGCTCGATTACTTAGAAACTGGTAGCGGGGGTAGGATTTGAACCTACGACCTTCGGGTTATGAGCCCGACGAGCTGCCAGACTGCTCCACCCCGCAGCAGTGAACCGCGATTATAGCGGCTTGATGGAAATTCACGCAAGTAAAAGTTAAACAGGTCTGATATACCCCTCATTACTGGTAGCTCTGAAGTTCACCGATAGCCCTATGGGGTGCGCTCAAGCGCAATATCAAGCACATTGCAATTTCAACAGTGCGCTTGAGCGCACCCTATGAACAATCTGTCTGGCTGCGCGCTTTCTATTGTTTTTTGAACATGAAAGCGGCAAGTCGTGGTGGTTTGCCTAGGTCATCTTGATGCCAGTGTTCATTGAAGCTTTCCAAGCTCAAATTATTGTCTGAAGCGGCCTGTAAAAATTCTGACACGTGATGGACATAGGCCGGTACTTCCATGATTTTATCACCGCACTGGAAATGCGCCTTAGCACCTTGATACTGGCGGAAGGGATGTAATTCGGAAATATAAAAAGTCCCTCCCGGCTTCAGTCCACGAAAAGCCTGTCTGAGAATAAAAGCTAGATCTTCGATATGTTCGAGCACCAGATTGCAGACAATTAAGTCGAAGGTGTCATTTTCTATTGGCCAAGCCCGCGTTAAATCGGCAACACTAAATTGCACCTTGCCCGAGTCAACTTTTTGTCTGGCTTGCTTAATCATGCCTTCGGAAAAGTCGAGCGCATGTAGGGCATCAGAAATTTCGGCGAGTAACACGGTATTTTTACCGGTACCGCAACCCAGTTCCAGAATATTGCGATAACGGGTATCAGCGAAGACTTTTCGCATCGTCACCTGATCAAGATCACGCGTGAGGTTGCGGTCGTGATCGTAAGTGGCCGACCAATGATCGTAGGCGGATTGAATGTTCATTCTGTGATTCCATTATCAGTCTTATACAAAAGCCATGCATGTCTAACGATAATTACCAAGTTTTGTGATAGCCATCATCCATTCAAACTGAATATTTCATAGTATCCACGCCACAAGGGCAAGCAACATGTTAAAATTTCGCTAAGGAATGCATTTATTAGCACCTTACTCCATTAATCTAGAGCTTTTTTTAAAATTATATGTATATACGAAAGGAATTTTCATGAAATATGCTTTGTTGGTTTTAGCCCTCGCCGCTGCCCTACCTCAAATGGCACAAGCTGAAGAATTAAGTTATAGCTACGTTGAAGCTGGGTATACAGCCAACGATTACGATAATTCTATCTTGGATACTTTTGATGGTTTTTACATCAACGGGTCTTATAACTTTAGCGACACAGGCTTCTATATTAACGGTTCCCACAAACAAACCTCGGGTGATATCTCCGGCAATTCTGGATACGATATTGACAACTCTTCTTTGGGTTTTGGTTATCATCATGAAGTTGCTGATACTGTCGATTTAGTTGGACAGCTTGATTACATTCATACCGATGTGAATTTTGGTGACAGCATTAACGGCTACCGTGTCTCCGCAGGAGTTCGTGGTAGTTTCTCGGAGAAATTTGAAGGTTCCGTCATGGGACATTATGAAAACATTTCCGACATAGATGCCTCGGACAGCAGTATTTCGTTTGAAGGACAATACAAGTTTAATGAAACACTAGGCTTGGTTGCAGGCGTCGAGTTTGGCCAACATTATGAAAATGATGTCGTGGGTTATAACATCGGCCTTAGAGCCAGTTTCTAAGTTAAATTACTTACAACTAAAAAGCCCCCGGCCAACTCCCGGGGGCTTTTTATTAGCTGAGCTTTATTGACACGTTATAAACGCGATCAAACCGGAAACGCCTGACGACACCAGGAAATGATCGGTTCGGCAAAAACCCCCATCACCAGCAGGGCCATGGCATTGATCGTAAATACGATGCGCAGATGGCTATCGGCATGCAGACGAGGCGCCTCACCTTTTGGTTCTTCAAAGAACATCGCCCGAATGATACGCAGGTAATAGAAAGCGCCAACTACCGCAGCAATAACGCTGAGGATGGCAAGCCAGGTATAGCCGCCGACCAAGGCAGCTTTGATGACTTCCAATTTAGCCCAGAAGCCCAGGAATGGCGGCACACCAGCCAGCGATGCCATCACGAAAAGCACCATCAAGGCGTGGAACGGATTGTGTTGCCACAGGCCGCGGAAATCGGACACCTCTTCGGCCTCAAAACCTTTACGCGACAAGGTGATGATGGCGGCAAAAGCTGCGGCGGACATCAGCGAGTAGGAAATTGCATAGAACATGGCTGCGCTGTAACCGGTGTTGTCTGCACTGACCAAGCCCATGAATAAAAAGCCGACATGCGAAATGGTGGAATATGCCAATAGTCGTTTCAGATTACTCTGAACCAGGGCCAGCAAATTACCAATGACCAACGAGATCGCAGCAAGATACGCCACCATATCTCGCCAATGCATATCTGTCGTACCCACGCCTGATTCCAGGAGGCGATAAGCCATACCGAATGCTGCCAATTTTGGTGCGGCCGCAATCAAGATAGTGACTGCCGTAGGTGAGCCTTGATAGACATCGGGCAACCACATGTGGAATGGCGCGGCACCGAATTTGAATGCGATGCCGACCAGCATGAAGACCACGCCAAGCAGAAGCATATTTTGATTCGGCGTGGCACTCGAAGCCGCATAAATTTCCTGTAACTGCAGGCTGCCGGTGGCGCCGTAAATCATCGACATACCGTACAGCAGCAGGCCGGAAGCCAATGCACCTAACACGAAATATTTCATTGCCGCTTCGGATGCCAGGCGATTATCACGGTCCATCGCAACCAGACCATAGGAACTCAACGCAAGCAATTCCAGACCGAGGTACAAGGTCACCATGCTTCCGGCTGAAATCATCAGCATCATGCCCAACACCGAAAACAATGCCAGCGCATAGAACTCGCCTTTGAACAAATCACGATCCATGAGATATGGCTTGGCATAAATCAGACTGAATGCCGATACCAGATACAAGGCCATTTTCAAGACATCGCTGGCAATATCGCGCACGAACATATTGCTGAATGCAAAAGTCTGCACCGTTGCCATGTCCCGCGCAGTGAGTACCGCTGCCGCCACCAGCACAAGAATGGAGAGAAAATGCACCAAACCTCGACGTTGCGGCGAGATAAACAAATCCAGCATCAATATTGCAAATGCGGCCCCGCACATGAATAGTTCCGGAGTGACGGTTTGCAAATCAGCCATGACGAATGTGGAAGCAAGCATGTATCTATCCTTACAGCTTGGTCGCGCTCAACTGGGCAACCAGCTGAGTGACCGAACTATCCATTAAATCGGTAAGTGGTTTTGGGTACACGCCGAGCGCCAGTACACCTGCTGCAAACAGCAAAAGCATCAGAGTTTCGCGTCCGTTGATGTCTTTCAGCTCTGCGACATGGTGATTGGCGACTTCGCCGAAAATAACGCGCTTCACCATCCACAAGGTATAGGCAGCACCTAGTATCAGGGTCATGGCGGCAAAGAAAGCAGTGACGGGCGATTGCTGAAACGCAGCCAGGATTACCATGAATTCCCCGACGAAACCCGAGGTGCCCGGCAAACCCGCATTCGACATCGCGAAGAAGACAAACAAACCGGCAAACCAAGGCATGGTGTTGATGACGCCGCCGTAATCCTTGATCATTCGGCTATGCATGCGGTCGTAAAGTACGCCGACGCAACTGAACATCGCGCCGGAAATAAAGCCGTGCGAAATCATTTGTACCATCGCACCTTGCAGGCCGAGCTCGGCGGCATCGGTATTACCGCTGTCTTTGATAAGACTGAATGCAATGAACGTACCGAGCGTGACAAAGCCCATATGTGCAATCGATGAATAGGCAATCAGCTTCTTCATATCTTGTTGTACCAGTGCGACCAGGCCGATATAAACCACAGCGATCAGCGACAACAAGATGATGAGCCAGGCATACTCGTGACCGGCGTCCGGCAAAATTGGCAGAGTGAAACGGATAAAACCGTAACCACCGATTTTAAGCATAATCGCTGCCAGCACTACCGAGCCGGCAGTTGGTGCTTCGACGTGCGCATCCGGCAACCAGGTATGTACCGGAAACATGGGAATTTTGACCGCGAATGCCGCGAGGAAAGCAAAGAACAACCACATTTGTTCTTCCGCATTCAGGGACACTACATACCAGTCGGATAACTGGAAACTGCCGGATTTTAGATACAGATATACCAGACCAATCAACATGAACACCGATCCAAGAAAGGTGAACAGAAAGAATTTGATACTGGCATACACACGGCGAGGGCCGCCCCAGACACCGATGATGATGAACATCGGAATCAACATGCCTTCAAAGAATACGTAAAACAGCACGGCATCCATGGCGCAGAACACACCGACCATCAAACCTTCCAGGATCAGGAAGGCAGCAAAGTATTGCGGCACCCGCTTGTCAATGGAACTCCATGCTCCGATAAGAACAAGAACCGAGGTAAACAGCGTGAGCAAAATCAAAGCAATCGAAATACCGTCGACACCGAGGTTGTAGAAAATACCAAAGCTCGGGATCCACTCATGCGTTTCCAGAAACTGCATGCCTGGCGTAAGCAAATCGAAATCGAGATAAAGCGGAACGCCAAGGCCCAATGTAAGCAACGCAACCAGCAGGGCAAACCATTTGGCTTGAGTGGCATTTTTATCACTGAAAAACAGCGTCAGCCCGCCGCCAATAATTGGCAGCCAAATCAAAAGGCTTAGCAATGACGACTTAAGATCCATCCGAACTTCCCCAGTGCTTACACGCCGAGATTTCTGGCCAGCAACGCCAACAAGGCGATGAGACCCAAAATCATTGCAAATGCATAAATATACAAACGGCCGCTTTGGATTTGGCGTACCAATCCTGCGGTTCTATCAATCAATACGGCAGTGCCATCCACAAACAGACCGTCGATAATTCTGGTGTCAATCCATTTCGCTGCTGATCGACCAAGCGCTATGCCGCCGCCGGCAAAACCCTTGATCCACAAATCGTCAAAACCGTATTTGTTTTCAAGAATACGAATTGGCAGTGCGAAAATTTTCTGGCATTTCTTGGCAACATTGATATTGAACAAGTAAATATAAGTTGCCAGTGCGAAGCCGGAAAATGCCAACCAGAAAGCCGGCGCCTTGAAGAAATGCAAACCCATGTGCAAGGCGATGCCATGCGTGCCACCCAATTCCTCGGCAATTTTTGCAAACCATTGGTGCTCGCCAGTAACCGTAATGGCGCCAGTGAAGAAATCACCGAATAGCATAGGTCCTACCGTCATGAAACCGACAATCACCGAGGGTATCGCCAACAGTATCAGGGGAATCGTGACGACTAGTGGAGACTCGTGCGGAATATGCGGACCATGGTGATGGTCGTCATGTTCTGCATGATCATCATGCACATGCTCATCACTTTGTTCGGCATTTGCGTGCAGATGTTCATCAGGTGCAACTTCAGCGTGAGCCGGTTTGGCATCGGAGTGTTCATCATGAGCATGTTCATTGTCGCGGAAACGCTCTTCGCCATGGAAAGTTAGATAGAACAGACGGAAACTGTAGAAACTGGTAATGAACACACCCAGCAATACCGACCAATAAGCATATTGATTGATCCAACCGCCCTCTTCTGCCGCCAGATGGGTGGCATCAATGATCATGTCTTTCGAGTAATAACCCGAGAGAAACGGAAAGCCGGTCAATGCCAGGGTGCCGATCAAGCTGGTCCAATAGGTAATCGGCATGTATTTTTTCAGACCGCCCATCTTCCGCATATCTTGTTCGTGGTGCATACCGATAATGACCGAACCTGCGGCCAGAAACAGCAATGCCTTGAAGAAGGCATGCGTCATCAGATGGAATACAGCACCACTGTATGCAGACACACCCAGTGCCACCGTCATGTAACCCAATTGCGACAAGGTCGAATACGCAACAACACGTTTGATGTCGTTCTGCACGATACCCATCAGACCCGTGAAGAATGCCGTCGTTGCACCGATGAATAAGACAAACTGCAATGCCGTTTCGCTGAGCTCAAACATTGGCGACATGCGGGCCACCATGAAAATACCGGCAGTCACCATGGTGGCGGCGTGAATCAATGCAGAAATCGGGGTCGGGCCTTCCATCGAGTCCGGCAGCCAGACATGCAAGGGGACTTGCGCCGATTTACCCATCGCACCAATAAAGAGGCAGATGCAAATGAAGGTAATCACTGTCGTACTGTGGGCATCAAGAATATTGAAAGTTTGACCAAACACCGTTGGATGCCATTCGGGAATATAGGTGAAAGCAGCCTGTGCGCTGATGGTCAGTCTGGAAAACACTTCGGCGTAATCCAGTGTGCCGTAGGCATACAAAATTGCGGCAATACCCAGCAAGAACCCGAAGTCGCCAACACGATTTACGAGGAAAGCTTTCAGATTTGCAAAAATGGCGGTCGGACGCTTGAACCAGAAACCGATCAGCAAATACGACACCAGGCCCACTGCTTCCCAACCAAAGAACAGTTGCAGGAAGTTGTTGCTCATCACCAGCATCAACATCGAAAAGGTAAACAGCGAGATGTAACTGAAGAAGCGCTGATAACCCGGATCTTCTTCCATATAGCCAATGGTGTACACGTGCACCAGCAGGGATACGAAGCTAACTACCACCATCATCATGGCCGTCAGATTGTCAATCATGAAACCGATATGAGCCGAGTAATTTCCGATTTCATAAAAGGTATACAAATTTTGATTGAATGGCCCTGCCTGCCCCGTGTAGAGCTGGAATAGAACCTGGCAGGAAAGCACGCAGCTCACCGCTACGCCAAGAATGGTGATGGCGTGTGCACCGCTACGTCCGATCTGTTTTCCGAATAGCCCTGCAATCGCGGCGCCAAACAATGGCGCCAAGGCGATTATCAACAAATGCAAGGTGGAGAGTTGTGAAGAATCCATCAGCATCAGCCCTTCAGAGAATCCATTTCGGCCACATTGATCGTGCGGCGATTCCGGAACAAAGTGACCAGGATTGCCAGACCAATTGCAGCTTCGGCGGCAGCCACGGTGAGAATAAAGAATACGAAGACCTGACCCGAGACTTCGGCATTAAAACGCGAGAAGGCAATGAAGTTGACATTCACGGCGAGCAGCATCAGTTCAATGCACATCAAAAGCACGATGACATTTTTCCGGTTGATAATGATCCCGGCGATGCTCAGGCTGAACAGCACGGCGCCCAGCAGCAAATAATGATTCAGCCCAATCATGGCGATGACTCCTGTTTGGTTTCCGCTTTCATTTTGACCAGGCGCACGCGATCTTCGCGACGCACCATCACTTGCCTTGATGGGTCCTGTGTCTTGGTACCGGTGCGACGACGCAGCGTCAGCAATACTGCAACAACGATAGCGACGGTCAGGATGACTGCCGCGATTTCGAATGGCAGCATAAAGCGGGTAAACAAGGCCTCGCCGATCCACTCGATATTACTTTTGCCCAAGGCAGTCGCCGGATCGGTTTCCGACAAGGTTGGCCAACCGGCACCTTCTTTCAGGCCCAGCAAACCAAGAATTTCAAGCAACATTATGCCGGCAACCAACATGCCGACCGGGAAATATTTTGCAAAACCTTCCCGTAACGGCGTCGTATTGATGTCGAGCATCATCACGACGAAAAGAAACAGCACCATCACGGCGCCGACATAAACCAGAATCAGCGTGATGCCGAGAAACTCGGCTTGCAGCAACAACCACAAACAGGCCGTCGTGAAAAAAGTCAGCACCAGACTCAATGCAGCATGCACCGGATTTTTAAAACTGATTACGGCGACCGCAGACAATACAGTGACAAAGAAAAAGGCCCAGAAAGCGATTAATTCAGGAGTCATTTCGGTCGCCCTCAGCGATAAGCCGCATCGGCAGCGCGTCGCGCAGCGATTTCGGATTCAAAGCGATCACCAATAGCAAGCAGTTTGTCTTTGGTGACAATGTTCTCGCCGCGTTTTTCAAAATGGTATTCGTGAATATGGGTTTCAACGATCGAATCGACCGGGCAACTCTCCTCGCAAAAACCGCAATAGATACATTTGAACAAATCGATTTCGTAACGTGTCGTACGGCGTTGACCATCGGCGCGTGGTTCGGAATCGATCGTAATCGCCAATGCAGGGCAAACTGCTTCGCAAAGTTTGCAGGCGATGCAGCGCTCTTCGCCATTCGGGTAACGGCGCAATGCATGCAATCCGCGAAAACGCGGCGACTGCGGGAATTTTTCAAACGGGTAATTCACCGTATAGGTCGGCTTGAACATGTATCTCAAGGTCAACCACATGCCTTTGATGAATTCGATCAACAGCAGGCTTTTGAGGTAGCTAATGATGCGTGACATTGCCTTAGCTCCCGATCACGAAAATATTGTTATAGGCCATGAGTGCCGTCACGAAGATCCAGAAAATCGTGAGCGGAATAAATACTTTCCAGCCCAGACGCATGATTTGATCATAGCGATAGCGCGGAAAACTGGCGCGGAACCACACAAAAGAAAATGCGAACAGGAAAGCCTTGATGAACAGCCAGCCAAACCATGGTTGACCCAGCCAGCCCATCGAACTCGGAAATGGCGACAACCATCCGCCCAGGAACAGCAGCGAAGCCAGAAAGCTGACCAGAATCATGTTGGCGTATTCAGCCAGAAAGAAAATCGCAAATGCCGAACCGGAATATTCCACATGGAAACCCGCAACGATTTCGGACTCGCCTTCGGCAACGTCGAATGGTGCGCGATTGGTTTCTGCAACGCCGGAAATAAAGTAAATGATGAAAAGTGGAAACAGCGGTACTGCAAACCACTCCAGCAAACCGGCATCACCGGATTGTGCATTCACGATGTCGGTCAGGTTCATGCTACCGGCAGCCACCAAGACCCCGACCAGTGCAAAACCCATCGCGATTTCATAACTCACCACCTGCGCGGCTGAGCGTAATGCGCCCAGCATTGCGTACTTGGAATTGGATGCCCAACCTGCAAGGATGATGCCGTAAACGCTCATCGAAGTCAGTGCGAGCAACATCAACAAACCGGCATTAACGTTCGCAAGCACCATCCCATCGCCAAACGGAATCACTGCCCAGGCGGCAAACGCTGGTGCAAGAGCAATCAAAGGCGCCAAACGATACAGAAACGGACTCGCACTGCTTGGAAGAATGAGTTCCTTGAACAACATTTTGAAAACATCAGCAAAGGCTTGAATAAAACCGATACCGAAAATTCCGCCAATAAATTGCGGCCCCTGGCGAACATGCATCCAGCCAATGACTTTACGTTCAAGCAAGGTGTAGAACGCGACCGAGATAATCAATGGTAGCGTCACCACAAGAATCTTGATCAGCGTCCAGACGATCAACCCAAACGAACCAAAGGTCAGGAAGAATTCGCGAATCGTTGCAATAAGTTCTAGCACGTTTATGCCCTCACCAATGCAAGACCAGCGGTCACCGACAGTGGCGCAGTAGCTTCATAACCCGATTCAACCCAGACCGCCCCCTGAGGAACACGTGTCGACACTTTGACCGGCAAAGTTGCAGAACCTACGCCATCACCGAGTTTAACGATGGCACCTTCCGATACACCCCGGGCAAGTGCTTCTTCCGGATGCAGAATGGCAAATGCGCCCTGCGTCAGTACATGCTCGTTCAAGGATGCGGCACGACGCAACACGGCATCGCCACGATAGATTGGCGTAGTAACAATACGTTCCAATTCACCGGAAGCGGACGCATTGGTTTGCGTTGCCACACCGGTACCGGAATGACGTGCTTGCGGTTTCAGTTGAGCACGCAGACCGTTCAAATCGGTGAAGTCGAATCCTTTCAGATTCAATTTTTCTGCCAGCGCACGCAGAACACGCCAGCCTGCACGAGCCTCACCCGGTAATTTACCGGCAGCAGATGTGTACTGAGCGATGCCATCCAGATTGATGAGCGATGCTTCAAGTTCTGGGATTACTCCAATAGGCAGAATTACTTGCGCCACCGATTTCAAATGCTCGGAAGCAAAAGCCGAGAACGCGATCACTTTGGCGTTCGACAAGGTTTTCAATGCTTGCGCGTTGTTGGCGAAATCATATTGTGGCTCGATGCCGTACAACAGATAGGTCGACATCGCGTTCACAAGCATGGACGATGCATTTTTTGCGCTCGCTGCCGGCAACACGCCATGCTGCGACAAACCAACGGCATTCGCACCTTGTGGAATGCGATTGATCTTCGCGCCAGTAGCTGCGGCCAAATCGCGAACAGCTGCATGGATTTGGGAAGCTTGTGCATGATTTTCTGCTAATTCACCCAGCAGGATGACGGCATTGCCGTCAGCGGATTTAATGGCTTCAAACAGTGCAGCATTTTCAGCAGGAATATTTTTTACCGTTTTAGCCAGCAACGATGGCTTGACAATTTGTTTACCG
>JBOHYH010000045.1:0-2594 GCA_050737775.1 Arenimonas sp. | reverse complement strand
CCGCGATCAAACTTTACAGTGGACAATTTGCGAAATTATTTTATATCGTGCGTGCCGTAACACCGGGCACCTATACCGTGCCGCCACCTCAGGTTGAAGACATGTATCGACCAAGCATTCGCGGTGTCGGTGTCGCGTTCCCGGCCAGTATTACGGTGGTTCAACCGAAATAATTCCTGTGCTAGCGGAATCACTCAAAAATTCGGGTAAACAGAAGCGGTGGCGATTACTCGCCATCGCTTTGCTTTGCCTCATGCTCACGGCCTGCATCCTGGATCGCTGCTATCCATTGCCATTACCGTCGAAAAGCAACGCCAGCGTTCTGGTCACCGCCCGCGACGGCAGGCCGTTGCGGGCATTCGCGAGTGAGAACGGGGTTTGGCGTTATCCGGTAAAAGCCGAAGATGTTTCGCCGCTGTATCTTGAAGCCTTGATTGGTTACGAAGATCGTTATTTTTATTATCACGCCGGGATTAATCCCATAGCGATTGCGCGTGCAGGCATTCAAGGTGCCCGCAATGGCAGAATCATCTCCGGTGGCTCGACCATCACCATGCAAGTGGCACGCATTCTGGAGCCGCACCCTCGCACGCTGTTTGGAAAAATGCAGCAGATACTGCGTGCATTTCAACTTGAATTGCACCTGTCAAAAAACGAGATTCTTGAAATCTATCTGAGCTACGCGCCTTTCGGCGGCACCATCGAAGGTGTTGAAGCGGCGAGTTGGGCTTACCTCGGGAAGTCGTCAAAGCAGTTGTCACATTCCGAAGCGGCCTTGCTGGCAGTGTTGCCGCAAACTCCCAGTCGTCTGCGTCCCGACAGGAATCCGGAAGCCGCCCGAAAAGCCCGCGATAAAGTCCTGAAGCGTTTGGCGGAAAATAATATCTGGTCGAGCATTCCCATCGCCGAAGCGAAGCAGGAATCGGTAGTCACCCGCAGTTTGAAAGTTCCGATGAGTGCCGCATTGTTGGCACAGCGTTTGCGTAATGCCAATCCGTCGGAAAATAAAATTCAAAGTACCATCGATGCCGACCTGCAAAGCATGCTCGAAGGACGCTTGCAAAGTTATTTTTCGCAATTGCCTGAACGTAGTTCGGCTGCCTTGCTCGTGGTGGATAACAAAACCCTTGAAGCAAGGGCTTATGTCGGTTCGCTGAGTTTCGGCGATGAAAAAACACTGGGCCATGTCGACATGGTACGAGCGCTGAGGTCTCCGGGTTCGACACTAAAACCATTTTTGTATGGGTTGGCGATTGATGATGGTTTGATTCACACCGAAAGTCTTCTGGTCGATGCACCTCAGGATTTCGGCGATTATCGGCCGGCGAATTTCGATCCGGTGTATCACGGGCCGGTGTCGGCCTCTGAAGCATTGCAATTATCTTTGAATGTGCCAGCGGTAGATTTGCTTGATCGCGTTGGCTCCGAACGGTTTGCCGCGCGTCTTGCCAACGCAGGGTTACCGATGCGAATGCCGGAAGGCGCAAAACCCAATCTATCCATCATTCTCGGCGGCACCGGTGTTCGTCTGGAAGAATTGGTCGGTGCTTACGCTGCACTGAATCGTGAAGGTGTTTCGGGGCGTGTTCGTTACGCTAGCCACGCGAGGCAAAACGATCGGCGTATATTGTCACCGGGTGCCGCCTGGATGATTCGGGAAATTCTCGAAACCCATAAAAGCAATACTCAAAACGACGATATTCTTGATACCAGTGAGCGTAAACGAGTCGCCTGGAAGACCGGTACCAGTTATGGATTTCGTGATGCCTGGGCACTTGGCAGCACACCTGAATATACCGTGGGCGTTTGGGTGGGACGTCCTGATGGCACGCCAATGCCCGGGCAATATGGCGCAATTACCGCACTACCTTTGATGTATGAAGTATTCGATAGCTTGCCGAAACCGGATCATGCGGTGGTTCGCACTGCAATGCCCAAAGATGTCAAAGCGATTGATATTTGCTGGCCATTGGGTCGCAGTGTGCAGGAAACCGAAGCCGGGCTTTGTCACCGACAACGCAAAGGGTTTGCTTTGGTGAGCAGTATTCCACCCACCTGGCCCGATCGCGGCGCGCGGGTCTGGAATGCCGGACAACTGGAATTGCAAGTCGATGCTCAATCTGGATTGCGTTTAAGTGCTGATTGCAAGCAAGTTCACGTGCAAAAAACTTTAAACATCGCACGCTGGCCGAGTCTGACCACGCCATGGTTGTCGGCAAGTCTGCGTGAAAAAATACGTATCCCTGCTCTTGCTGCCGATTGCAGCGAGGATGCTCTGGCTTCTATGGAAACCTTGCAAATTGATGGGCCCGCTGAAAAATCGACCTTGGCGAGAGCACCTAATTCCACGCAGCCCATTACTGCCGAATTTCGTGCCCTGGGCACCCAGCAAAAAGTGAAATGGTTGGTCAATGGACAATGGGTTGCAGATACACACGCAAGCCAGATATTCGTAATGAAATTTGATAGCCCTGGAATTCAACGCATCACTGCGTTGACCGATGCCGGTGCCTGGGACGAAATGAGTTTGTATGTCCTGAAATAATGCATCGTAGGGGCGCTGCTTGCTGCGCCCCAAATCTGCGCGCAGACCA
>JBOHYH010000044.1:0-6115 GCA_050737775.1 Arenimonas sp. | reverse complement strand
CCCGGGACCAAGACAAAAACCTCGTATGCAGAAATTCTTGTCATTACTGAGTATTACCGCACTATGTCTTGCGATGAGTGCATGCGGACCGGATCAGCAGACCGCCTCAAAAGCGACTGTGCCTGTTAAAAATGCGCCGACTAATGCCGGTAATAGAGTGTCGAAAAACACCAAGCAATCGTCCGAGCAGCTCAACTTACCCAAGGTTGATGCCAGTAATTTGGCAGAAGCTTTCCGATTGGCGGAATTGGATTTCGCGGCAGCGCGATACGAGGATAGTCATCATGTGGCCCCCGCTGCGTTGGAATGGTATCTGGCAATTATGCGTTTTGATAGCGCTAACACGAAGGCACAGGCCGGTCTTGCAAGCACTCTGGATGCTCTGGTTCTAGTGGCCCGACAAGATATTCGCAGCGGTAATTTGACCGAGGCCACACGTTTGCTTCGAGTCATTGAACTTGGTGGTGTAGCTCATCCCGAAATTAGCATTCTAAAGTTTGAATTGGCCAAAGCAGGGAAGGCTGAAACCCTGCAGAAAAAAGCGGTTGAGCTTGAAAGGCAGAAGCTGGTTTTGCCATCTGGCGCCGAAAAGAAATCCACTGATGCGCTTACGACCTATCATGAAGCATTAAAACTATTTCCCGATTACCAGCCGACCATAAAGGCAATTGACCGTTTAAGGTCGCAGCGTGAGCGAGCTGCCCTGAGTCTGGCTAAACAATCCAAATTTGAAGCTGCCTTGATCGTGTTAAAACAGGCAGCGCTTATCGATGACAAAAATCCGCAGTATCAAATGGTGGCCAATCATGTGAATGGTCGCCTGAATCAGGTAATTCAGGAGCAGATTGTGTTGGCGAATCTTGCACTGGATGGCATGCGAATTGAAATAGCGGAAGATTATTACATCAAGGCGAAAAAAATATTATCCAGTCATGCTGAGGTCGCAGCACTTGCCCGACGAATCGATGAAGCCAAGCATTATGCCCGCTACCGGCCCGGGCAATTTTTCAACGAGCCCTGGGCAATGAGTAACCCCACACCCGAGATGGTGGTTATCCCCTACGGCAATTATGAAATGGGTGCGCTGAAGAGTGTGATTACGGCAATTCCTGCCGAGCTGCCACGACATACTGTGACATTCAAACGTGGTTTTGCGATTGCCAGAAACGAAATTACGGTTGCCCAGTTTCGTCAATTTATTGAAAGCTCGGGCTATAAAACACGAGCTACTGCACGTGCCTGGTCGATGGTATTCGATGAAAAAGGTGGCAGCATGACCAAGCGTGAGAACGTCGATTGGCGTCATGATCATTTGGGTAGGCCCGCCAAAGACGATTTGCCTGTGGTGCACGTTAATTTCGACGATGCACAGGCCTATGCAAGATGGTTGTCGGAAAAAACCGGTGAGACTTACCGCTTGCCGAGCGAGGCCGAGTTTGAATATGTATTGCGGGCAGGCGGGGACACACTGTACCCCTGGGGCGATCAGGCACCAAAACACGTTGTTGCCAATCTGGCCGGTGCGGGTGACAAATCAACGCAAAGTCGTAGCTGGGGTAACGCGATCGTAGGTTATCGTGATTTTCATTGGGGCGGCGCTCCTGTCAGGAGCTTTCCACAGGAATCATGGGGTACTTTTGATATTAGCGGTAATGTAGAAGAATGGGTTCAGGATTGTTGGCACGAAAGCTATCAGCGAGCTCCGCTGGATAGCAGCGCATGGGTAAACCCCGGTTGTAAAACGGGAGTGACACGCGGAGCGTCTTGGGCAAGTTCGCTGGATGAGGCAAGAGTCAGCTTTAGAACCGGTACACTAATGAAAACGCATAATGCGCGCATCGGATTCCGGGTTGTGCGCGCGCTTTGAGAGGGGGCTGAAACATGCAACAGAACGTATTTGGCAATCAACAATCCAGTACTGGTGGTCGCCGCGGCGGTATTCGCTGGTGGGTAATTTTATTGTTTGCCGCTTACGCCGCATGGTCATGGTTTGGCAATTCCGAGCCGGATCCATTTACCGGCGAAAAGGCCCATTACGGCGCCACTACCGATGAAGAAGCGCAAATGGGATTGCAGGCTTTTCAACAGGTACTCAGCGAAGAACGGCCATTAGCCGACAACGACCCCAACGTGATAGTCGTTACTGAAATTGCAAAACGCCTTGTGAATGTTGCCAGTCAGGTTGAAGCTGATCTGGCAGCGGAAAACAATATGGCATCACCAAAGTTGGCAGAAACCTTTCAATGGAGTGTTGCCGTCCTGGAGTCTCCACAGGCGAATGCTTTTTGTTTGCCGGGCGGAAAAATGGCGGTCTACACCGGACTGATTCCGGTAGTACAAAACAATAACGGCATAAACCAAGACGCCATGGCCGTGGTGATGGGGCACGAAATTGCCCACGCGTTGTTGCGACATGGTTCACAACGAATGGCACAACAGAAATTGGTGCAGATGGGACAGATGGCTGCAGGCATCGCTATCGGCGATATGGACCCAGCGCAGCAACAAATGGTGATGTCAGCGTTGGGCGCCGGTACCCAGTATGGTGCCGTATTGCCGTTCGGGCGTAGCCATGAAACCCAGGCTGATGAAGTTGGACTGATGCTGGCAGCAGCGGCCTGTTTCAATCCGAAAGAAGCGATTCCACTATGGGAGCGTATGTCGCAGCTTAATGGTGGCCAAAGACCACCGGAATTTGCATCAACGCATCCGGATCCGGCGAATCGAATTGCCCATTTGCAATCCTTGATGCCGAAAGCCGAGAAGTATTACGCGAAGTACTGCGGTGCCGGGAAGTAATTGGATTGTGGGAGCAGGTTCCCACAAACAAAATCCTCAATCAAAAACTGATAAACAATCCGCCATTCACCGGTAAATTCACACCGGTAATGTAGCCTGAGTCCTCGGCACACAAAAAAGCGACGGCACGTGCAATATCGTCAGGCTGCCCGATACGGCCTACCGGCACGGTGGCCAGAATCTGGTCACGCAAATCTTGCGGCACGGCATCGGTCATGGCGCTCTTGATATAGCCGGGGCTCACGCTGTTCACGGTGACGCCCTTGCGTGCGACTTCACGAGCCAATGACATGGCAAAGCCATGCATGCCGGCCTTGGCCGCAGCATAATTGCTTTGCCCGAATTGTCCGGTCTGGCCAATGATCGAGCTGATGTTAACGATACGGCCATAGCCGCGTTCGCACATGCCATCAACAACTTGCCGGCAAAGATTGAACACGCTGGTCAGGTTGACGGCGATCACGGCATCCCATTCGCCGGGTTCCATTTTCTTGAGTACGGCATCACGCGTAATACCGGCATTATTCACCAACACACTAATCGGACCATGCAAGGACTCAACTTGCTGCACGAATTGGGCACATTGTTTGAAGTCGCCCACGTCGACCGGTTCGAAATGAATATTCAAATTTTTCATCGACATTTGAATGTCATCCCAACGCGATTGGGATGCCGGCAGGTCGGCCGCGATGACTTTAAAGTTGGCTTGTGCCAGGGCACGGCAAGTGGCTAGGCCGATGGCACCCAGGCCACCGGTGACTACGGCAATACGTGAGTTCATGAGCGGTTTGTTTCGGTGTTATTGGAAGTTTTTCGTGATGTCTTCGTTTTACGTGCGGGTGTAACGGGTCCGAGAATGCCTTCTTGCAGGGTTTTCCATAATTCCAGATTGCGTTCGGTAATCTGATTCAATAAGGGCCATGGCGTTTGGCCGACAATATTGCTGACCTGGCTACGCAGATTTTGTTGCTGATCAATAAACATATCGACACTGCGTTCCAGATAACTACCGATGTAGCCTTGCAGCGAATCGCCGTAGAAGCGGATGATTTCGGTGAGTAACTGGGCCGATAAAATCGGTTGGCCGATGTCTTCGTGTTCGGCAATAATTTGCAACAATACGGAACGGGTGATGTCTTTGCCGGACTTCGCCTCACGCACTACAAAAGTCTCGCCTTCGATAATCAATTGGCGAATGTCTTCCAGCGTGATGTAACTTGAAATCTCGGTGTCGTAAAGACGGCGATTCGGGTATTTTTTGATAATACGAGTATCTGACATTTGGTGCCCTGCGCTTGCGTATGGAGCTTAGGAATCTCCGAGCATCGCGCTTTATCGCATTTCTTGCAAGTAGGCGGCTGCAGTAAAACTGTTATGTCTGTTGCAATTGTGAATGTGAAGGAATTTTCGCAGGCTCAAATAGCTTGACGGCATTGCATAAGGCACGTTCAGGGCTGCTTTGCATCGTCCAGCTCGCCGGATTTTGCCCCAGGTGTTGCCAGACCCTGCGCAAGGCCGGCATTGGTTCCGCAGGATCGACCGGGCAAGCTGAGAGCGACTTCGATAACTTATGACCAGTTACATCGACTACCAGGGGTAAGTGCGCATAGTGGGGCGTTTTAAAGTGAAGTAATTGCTGAAGATAAATTTGCTTTGGCGTCGAGCTGAGCAAGTCCTCGCCACGTACGATATGGGTGATGCCCTGGTCAGCATCATCGATCACAACGGCGAGCTGGTAGGCCCATAAACCATCGGCACGCTTGATTACCATATCGCCAACATCTGTGCCCAGTATTTGCGAAAAGCTGCCCCGGAAAAGATCGGCAAATGCAATCGTGATGTCGGGAATTTTGAGGCGAGTCGCCGGTTTTTTTTCTGCATGCGTTGGGATGCAAAACCGATGGATACCATGATGGCCAATCAAATCCTTGCGTGAGCAAAAACACTCGAATGCAAAACCCGTGTTAACCAGTTTTTGCAGGATTTCGTTGTAGCGTTCACTGCGTCTGCTTTGCCACACAATCGGTTCATCAGATGCCATACCGAAGGCTTTCAGGGTCTCGATATGGTTTTGTGCCATACCCTCGATTTCCCGTGGCGGGTCAATATCTTCAATACGAATGAGCCAATCTCCATTGGCTTGTCTAGCCATTAGCCAGCTTCCGACTGCCGCAGCCAATGAACCTAAATGCAAAGGTCCGGTCGGTGATGGTGCAAAGCGACCGCGGTAGTGTGTTGGTTCTTCCATTTGTCTAATCTTAGCTGAACAGACGGCTTATTTTCGTGGGTTGCCTGCTTGAAATAGGTGCTCAACCACACAATTAAGCGATCAATACAGCAATATCAGGGTTGCAATATGTTTACACGAATCGCCTTATTTCTCGCTACCAACTTTGCCATTTTATTATTGGTTTCGATCATCTTTCATCTGCTTGGCCTGGACCTGCGCGCCGCGCAATACGGAACCAATCTTGGCAGTCTGCTTGTGATGTGTGCGGTATTCGGTTTTGCCGGCTCTTTCATTTCACTGGCAATATCGAAATGGATGGCCAAGCGTGCGACAGGCATGACCGTGATTACCCAGCCTCGCAACGAAATCGAACAATGGCTGCTTAGCACGGTTCAAAAACAGGCCGACAAAGCCGGGATAAAAATGCCTGAAGTCGGTATTTACGAAGCGCCTGAAATAAACGCTTTCGCTACCGGCATGACGCGTAATAGTTCGTTGGTGGCGGTATCGAGCGGCTTGTTGCGCGGCATGACACGTGATGAAGCCGAGGCCGTTCTTGCGCATGAAGTGAGTCACATCGGCAACGGCGATATGGTGACACTTACGCTTATCCAGGGTGTCGTGAATACCTTCGTCATGTTTTTCGCCCGGGTTATTGGCAACATTATCGATAAAGCCGTATTGGGGAATCGCGATGGTCACGGGCTGGGTTATTTCGCGACGGTATTCGTGCTGGAAATCGTGTTTGGCTTGCTTGCATCGGTCATCGTGATGTCCTTCAGCCGGTGGCGCGAATTCCGTGCCGATGCCGGTGGCGCGAGTCTGGCCGGCAGACAGAAAATGATTGCCGCGCTGGAGCGTTTGGCGCGCAATCAACGTCAAAGCACATTGCCGAGCCAGATTGCCGCATTCGGGATTACCGGCAATATCGCGCAAGGTCTGAAAAAGCTGTTTATGAGTCATCCGCCACTGGCCGAGCGCATTACTGCCTTGAAAAATAGTTCTTCGATTTAGGTTCTGTTAAACAAAAAAACCACCTGAAGGCGGTTTTTTGAAGAAATATTTTGTGCTCCGTAGGGGCACCTG
>JBOHYH010000043.1:0-2862 GCA_050737775.1 Arenimonas sp. | reverse complement strand
AATCCGACCAGATACCCGCCACCGATTTTTCCGAATCGGTATCCGGAGCGACGTAATGACTGGAACTGCGATCGGTATCCGGCGGTGGCAATGCCTTGCGATCTACTTTGCCGTTGGGGGTCAAAGGCAGCGAAGCCAGCACAATGAAATGGCTCGGTACCATGTAGTCGGGCAGCTGGGTTTTTAGATAATTGCGAATATTATCGACAGCGTAATTGACTGACGTCTGTTGGGTTGGGTTGTTGGAGAACAATTTATAATTGATCTCATCACTTGTACTAAATGCATGGCTCGGGAAATTGACAGGCTCTTTCGAAATATCACTTCTTCGTAAAAAAGCATGGAAGTCGCCTGGTTTTCGAGTGTTGGCAAGGCTCAGCTCAACTGAGTAGCCCGCATTAATGCAAAGTTCGTCCAGTATTTGCGGATCAAGGTCACGCTCGATCGTCTTGGCTTCAAATAGACTGCTCTCGAGATCGGTAAGGGTTGAGGTCTCGCGCCATTGATTGTGCTTGAGAATATGCAATCGATTGACATCCATTGCCACTCTTGCGTTTGGAATATTGGAAAGTAGCAAGGCATCGGGCGAATGTTTCTCAAGATATTCGATTAATTCTTTGGAGGTGAAATTATTTCCAGCCAGATCTATTTCCTGGAAGTCATTTGTGTTTTTGAAACTCTGGCGGTGAATGAAAACGTCATAGCGGTATTTTGTAAGCTCATTCAAGCAAAAGCCAAGCTTTGGCAGAATTCGGACAGCATTAATTTCCGGAAGGCGAGTGCTTAATGCTTTGAAAAAATCTGGTGCGATAAGCAATTCTTTCTCGGAGGCAACTGCGTGTCGGGTTCTTGCGATTAATGTTTTAATGCTATCGCCCGGCAGGCTTCGGTAGTTTTGAATAGACGAATGAAAAGCTTCCTGCAAATCCAGGTTTCTGACGTCGCCGATAAATAAACAGCCTGTAGGTGTCAGTAATTTCGATGCGCTGCCTATTGCCTCAATTAAATAATCGATGGTGGGGAAGTATTGAATGACGGAATTGATAATGATGGTGTCGAAATAATTTTCCTCGAAACCTGCAATATTCGTTGCTTCACGGTGAAACAGTTGTAAATTGTCGAGTCCCAGTGCCGCAGCTTTTTTTGTAAGACGTTCGATGGTTTCATTGGAAAGGTCGGTCGCCACGTATTCTGAACATTTCGGAGCTACCTGGAATAGTAACAACCCGGTACCACAGCCAATTTCCAGTACTTTTTTAGGCTTCAAAGACAATATTCTATCGACGGTGTTTTCACGCCATTCAAGCATTTCATTTTCAGGTATGGCTTCAGACGTATAGCTACTATTCCATCCAATGAAATCCGATTTTGATTCCGGGTCTTTGGTATTTGCATAGGTGTCGTCATAGAGTTGCTGCCAAATGGCAATCTGCGATTCTTCTACTAACGACGCGCTCTCTTTAATGTCTTCCTTAAGAGTTACATAAGCTATCAAGCGTTGATTGTCGCCCGCCGTGTTGCATACAACTGCGGCGTTGCTAACGGAATTGTGCTCTGACAGTCTTGTTTCAATCTCGCCCAGCTCGATGCGGAATCCCCGCAGTTTGACCTGGAAGTCGTTGCGGCCGATGTAGTCAAGATTGCCATCGGCTCGCCAGCGAACCAGATCACCTGTTTTGTACATGCGAGCACCGGGTTCCGCACTGAACGGATCGGGTAAAAAACGTTCGGCAGTCAATTCGGGCTGATTCAGATAACCCCGTGCAACACCATGTCCACCGATGAACAACTCTCCGGTTACGCCAATCGGAACCGGCTGCTGATTCTCATCCAATACATAAACACTTGTGTTTGCTATCGGGCGGCCGATATGAATCGAACCTGATTCAATCGAAGTAGATGTTGCTAAAACAGTGGCCTCAGTGGGGCCGTAGTTGTTGAAAACCGTAAACGTAGCGGATGCATCCGGAAGGTGTTTGAGACTGTCGCCTCCGACCAATAATTTTTCGAGTGTTTTATTGTTTTTGCCTTGTTTAAAGGCAAGCTCTGCCAATGCAGTCGGCAGGAAGCTGATATGCAAAGGCTGTTGTTCCCACCAAGCCAGTAATTGTTCCGGGTCACGTGCCTGTTTTTCTGTGGGAAGAGACAGTGTTGCGCCAGCGCAAAGTGTTGGCCAAATCTCCCATCCGGAAGCATCAAAACCGAATCCGGCAACGCAAGATGATGCTTGTCCGGGTTTGAGAGAGAACGTTTCACAATGCCAACGAACCAGGTTGTTTAGATTCCTATGTTCAACGAGTACGCCTTTGGGTTTACCGGTAGAGCCGGAGGTGTAGATGATGTAAGCCAGATGCGTGGGATTCAGACTGATATCGGAAGCCAGTGGATTGGTTTGTGGCTGGGTCGACCACTGGCCTGCATCGGTCTCAATATCCATTCGATGCGGCACTAACGGAGTATCGAGCAAGAGTTGCTTTGTCTTGTGATCCAGCAGCAATGCTTTGGGAGCACTATCTTCCAGCATGTAGGTCAGACGATCGAGCGGATAGGCCGGGTCCATCGGCACATAGGCGGCACCGGCTTTCATGATGGCCAACAAGCCGATGATCATGGCCGGACCGCGTTCCACGCAGATCGCTATCTTGTCATCGGGTTGAATACCCAGAGTCCGTAAATGATGCGCCAACTGATTGGCTTGATGGTTGAGTGCTTCGTAAGTGAGTTCTTTGTCTTCCTGCACCACAGCCAAGGCATTGGGTGTTTTGGCCACTTGGGCTTCAAACAGTTCGTGGACGCACAAGTGATCCGGGAATGCGACACGGGTGTCGTTCCATTCGACGAGCAACTGATGTTGTTGTGCTT
>JBOHYH010000042.1:0-5792 GCA_050737775.1 Arenimonas sp. | reverse complement strand
TCATTGGTCGTAATGGCACCGGCATCACCAATGGCACCCAGATTTTTTCCTGGATAAAAACTGAAGCCTGCGGCAATACCGAAACCGCCCGCGCGAGTACCTTGATAGCTTGAACCGTGAGCCTGTGCGGCATCTTCGATCACATGTAAACCATGCTGTTTTGCGATAGCGTTAATCGCATCCATCTCGGCGCATTGCCCGTACAAATGCACCGGCATGATGGCGCGTGTTCTGGGAGTAATGGCAGCCGCAATTTTCCCGGGATCCAGATTGCAGGTACCGGCACGTGGTTCAACCGGGACTATGGTCGCTCCCACCTGACTAACACCCAGCCAGGTGGCGATAAAGGTGTTGGCGGGCACGATCACTTCATCACCGACGCCAATTTCCAGCCCGCGCAAAATCAGATGCAGGGCATCCAGTCCATTGCCGACCCCCAGTGCATATTTCGTGCCGCAATACGCTGCAAATTCTGCTTCAAATGCTTCCGTTTCAGGCCCCAGAATATAATGACCCGAATTTAATACGCGCTGACAGGCTTGCTCCAATTCGACTGCCAACTCATTCTGTGCAGCCCGCAAATCCAGAAACGGCACCCTCATTTTTTATCCTTCAGGGCATGAATGAATTCTTCGTAATCACGGTAATAATCGGATTCGTCATAAGGTATCGACGCCAGTACCATGCAGACAGATCCCGAAGAAAAATTATCAAGCTCGCGCCATACCATTGTATTGACGTACAAACCGAAATAAGGCCGATTTAAATGAATGCGTTCCTTGTTAACGCCATCATCCAGCACAATGTCAAAACTGCCGGACATGGCAATGATGAGCTGTTGCAGATCCTTGTGTGCGTGGCCGCCCCGCTCGGCACCACCGGGCACATCATATAAATAATAGACTCGCGCAATATCGAAAGGCACGTGTTGCGGTGGTTCGATAAAAGTAAGATTGCCTCTGGGGTCGGATATTTTCGGCAAGTCGATGATTTTGCAGCCACGGACATTCATTCAGTTTTTCTCCGGGTTTTCCGAAATATCACGCATTTCCTGCTTCCACATATCGACGATTTCTTTTGGATAACCGCGGCTGAAATGTGTCGGCCAAGGGTAAGCGTGTCGTCCCGAGCCATCTTTAAGCATTATTTTATCAGTACCGCACAGGAGTTTAGCGGGTGTTCCACCTACCACCGTATGCGGATCAACATCCCTGCCAACACAGCTATGGGCAGCCACCAGCGCATGCTCGCCTATTTTTACGCCAGGCAGAATAACCGACATCGTCGCGATGGCGGCATAGTCGCCGATTTCACAGCCAATGCAGGTGTCGCTTGGAGGATGCGGATCATTGGTCAAAACGACATACGGAAACAACCAGACGAAATTGCCTATTTTCGCCTCGTGCCCGATGTGAACATTACTGTGCATACGAACATAGTCGCCGATTTCACAATGACCCTGAATATCGGTCAGCGTTCCAATTTGCAGGTTCTTGCCGGCCTTGGTGAGCTCGCGAACCGTCACACGATGACCTGTTACCAAACCATCACCAAAAGTCGAGCCTGCATAAAATACGCTGTGTGAACGAATCCAGGAACCTGATCCGATAAGCAGCGGAATTCCTGAAGCAAATTTTGAAGGGCATCCGATCTCGCAATAACTTTCAATCCTGGTGTCGTCGCCGATAACCACATCGTCATGAATGATGCTGAAAGAACCTATCGATACGTTGCTTCCGATTTTTGCCTTTGGTGAAACATTAGCGGTCGGATGGATCATGGCGTTATCCCGTCGAATCAGACAATACTGAAATCATTGTAAACAATTTTCGATCCAGCATGCGCTTGAGCCGGCCAAATCTCGGGCTTCTGCATGAAAACCACGTGTTTGTCCGCACTGGCCGATGTCCGGTTTTCGTTCTAAATTACGGTTACCATCATCAACTATTAATTTGTTTCGGTAAGGAGTGTCTTGTGCGTTATTTCCTGATGAGTCTACTGCTGCTTTTTGCATTGCCATCGATGTCGGCACCGAAAGATGATCTGCATGCCGCTTACACCCGTTTCCTGGCCTTGAAAAGTTTTAAAGCTTCGATTAATGCCACTACCGGAACATACAAATCAAACAGCGTTGTTGAATTTCAGGCACCTGATCGCTATCGGATTGTTAGTGAGGGGCAAGCACCCAGCCTGATTATCGGTGGCAACATGTACATGAATATCAATGGACGCCCGATGAAAGTCCCGGTGCCGAGTCTTAAGGCCATGCTGGCGCAATATCGCAATCCCGATGTTCTCAAAGAATTGGAAGTCGGTGTGACGATAGAAAGTCTTGGGAGTGAAATCATTAATAAGCAAGCAACGAAAAAATATCGTTTCACCTCCAGAAAACCTTTTCTAAGCAGCAACACTGTTTGGATTGCCACGGCAACAGGTCACATCATGCGAGTGGAAGCGAATGGAACGATGGAAAAAAAGCCCTGGCACTCGATTACCAACTATGGCGATTTCAACAATCCGGCGATCAAAATCTCCGCGCCCTGATACTAATTTTCATTATTTCGAAAAAAACATTTGCATTTTCAAAATAACAGGCGTAACGTGCGCGGCTTCGCAACTACGCGAATAAACGAGTAAGAAAAATGACTTCGTATCGACCACACATTGCAGGGAACACGAACACGCTGAAAAGCCGTGACGTCGCGTTATGCACGTGGCGGAACGGGCTGTCGCCCGAATGCGGCAGGCAGCAAGGCGGCATGTTTCCACTCAATGACAAAGCCATAGACTAGGCCACTCTTATCGGAGATCGGCCAAGCCGATCTCCCGAGCACAGCGAATGCCCTCGGGATTTTCCCGGGGGTTTTTCTTTTGGGCATTCGCAACAGGATTTTTTGATTTTCAAACATTTCGGTGCCGCCCTGAAGCATCTCGGTCTCTCACCGAAGGCAGGGGCAAGCTGCTCAACAGCGCTTTAGCGCTGTGTCTTGATGCTTCGACACGAGTAAAAACGGTACGGAAATAAATCAGCGGAAGCTGAAAAGTTTTGGCACTTTCGGAGCGCCAAAAACGAAGTGCATCATTTTTTATTCATTGCGGTACGGCTTCTAGACGCCGTCCGGTGCGCATGACTTTGTCAACGCGTATGCCATGAATTAAATAGTGCATTTCGAAATGGCGATAGCTCAATGGTAGAGCAGCGACCAATTGTCGTGTGTATCGGTTCGATTCCGAACGCCATTCAATGGATAGCTCAACGGTTAGAGCAACAGAGTATTAATCTGTCGGTTGCGGGTTCGATTCCCGTTCCAAACGATCGCCACGTCGTTTTCCATAGGGCGCAAGCCCGATCCGAAACTGTTCCGTGTGTTTTATCCGTTGAATTCAATACATCGATGAAGACGGAAATTTCGCAGCGGAGTGTTCACCGGGAATTTGTTGGCACTTAAAGCCGGCACCGTGTTGTAGGACCAATCTAGGGCCGATGAAAGTCGGGATCCGAAATCGGGACGATCCGAAATCGGGACAGTCACAAAACGATTTCGCCTCAAAGCGCTCACCCTTTCCTCGCGTTCACAACGTCAGAAACAGTTTCAACTTATTCAAAGAATCGCAATATTCAATTACTGCGGTTCACGCATGACACAGCGCGCGTTGCGTTGTTTGACGCGATGACGAAACGCATCGTGGTGTTTCAACTGGAAAGCGGCGGGCTCGACCGTTTTTCCGGTGCTCATGATCGAGCCATTTTTTATTTCAATCAGCAAAAAGGAGGAACCGCAATGTTGATGTTTCAAAAAGTTGTCGTAGGCGACGCTGAACGCGGCCTCGTCTACAAGAATCGTCGTTTCGACTACGTACTTTCACCGGGTGTGTATCGCTTGAAAAGCTTTATCAACAGCCTGGAAGTGAATGTGCACAACATCACTGGCGTTGAATACACCGGCAAAGATGTCGAAACATTGGTCGCCCGATTGGGTGATCGCTTAAGCGACACTTTCATGCACGCCGATATCGGCGTGAAGGAAGTTGGCCTGTTGTTGAAAAACGGCAAGATCGAGGACGTGTTGGCACCGGGTTCGCGCAAGTTGTACTGGAAGGGCCATGTGGCGCTTGAAGTGCAGCGCGTGAGTCTGGTGGAAGGTTTCCAGATGGACGAAGACGTGATGCGTCGTTTGCGCCAGATGGGTGTGCTGGAACGTTATGCCGTTGCGGTAAACATTCCTACCGAATCGGTTGGCCTGTTGTTCGTTGATGGCAAATTGTCGCGTGCCATGCAGCCGGGTGCTTATGCCTTCTGGAACTTCCAGAAAAACATCAGCGCCGAAGTGATCGATTTGCGGGTGCAGTCGGTGGAAGTCTCCGGTCAGGAGTTGTTGACCAAGGACAAAGTGTCGTTGCGCGTGAACCTGGCTGCCAGCGTACGCGTTACCGATGCGGTGGCTGCACGTACCAAGGTCGCGAAATACAGCGATTACCTGTACCGCGAATTGCAATACGGTTTGCGTAAAGCGATTTCGGCCAAGACGCTGGATGAGTTGTTGGGTGACAAGGCCTCCTTGGACGCTGACATCTTTTCCTACGTCCACAAGCAGGTGAACGAGTTGGGTCTGGAAGTGCTGGGTGTGGGTGTCAAGGACATCATCTTGCCTGGCGACATGAAGGACATCTTGAACGGTGTGGTGCAAGCTGAAAAAACCGCGCAAGCCAACGTCATTCGTCGTCGCGAAGAAGCCAATGCGACTCGTTCCTTGTTGAACACCGCCAAGTTGATTGAACAAAGCGCCGTGTTGATGCGTTTGAAGGAATTGGAAGCGTTGGAAAAGGTGACCGAGAAAATCGACAAGTTGACCGTATTCGGTGGTTTGGATGGCGTGTTGAAGCAGCTGGTCACTTTGAAAAACTGAGTCCCGCGTGACAGCGCAAAACATTTCCTGTCATGCGGTCCTTAAAGGAAATCATGAATGCCGCTCTGAATGGAGCGGCTTACAGGAAATAATTATGCGTGAAGACATGTACAAGGTGATTGTCGAACGTCCGCGCCATGGTCGCTATAGGAAAAGCGAATATCCATGTCCGCAGGATCTCGAAGAATCACCAAGCCACGAGGGCTTGAAAAAACGGCATCGCTATCGAAAGTCCTTGAATGAAAATTTGAACCCGCTCAAGCGCTTTCTCGCCAAACAGGTGAACCGGCCCTGGGACAAGGTATTCAGTGAGCTTTGCCAAAACATTGATCGTCGCAATACCGTGCAGCAACATATTCATCAGCACATCGATGATTTCGTTGCCAGGGAGCTGATAACAATCGATGGTGAACTTTGCACGATGGAATACTGGGGTCCTTCCCCTCTATCGGGTCGTGGGCAGTCAAAGCTTTATGTTGATCCCGACACCGGCATTTTGCGAAAGAATATTTTCCGCGAAAGTACCCGAGCCGAAGAAAAACTGAATGCTTTGGCGGAAGAAAAAAAACGCAATTCAAAGCGGCGGGCTTTGGATAAACGGCATCAATTGCTGCAGCTTTCAGGGCTTTGGTATTTCGTGACGGTCGATACCGTTCCGGTAAAACCCGACAAGGAAACCATTGTTCGATTGAAAAACCTTGGCTTGCTGCCAATGGATGTGATCCGGAAACAGCCAGCCTGGGATTGCCAATGTCATTGCTGTGGCTACTACTACAGAAGAAAAGAGTGCAGCAACCAGCAACTGTTTGGTAACTGCCAGCTATATGCAAGTGCGAAACGACAACTTAATTCTCGCGAATTAAGCCGTTACGGCCTGCATAATAA
>JBOHYH010000041.1:0-11889 GCA_050737775.1 Arenimonas sp. | reverse complement strand
CGAAACCATCATGGTCAATTGCAATCCGGAAACCGTCTCTACCGATTACGACACTTCCGATCGTCTGTATTTCGAGCCGGTGACACTCGAAGATGTGCTCGAAATCGTCGATCTGGAAAAACCGGTCGGCGTTATCGTTCAGTACGGCGGTCAAACACCCTTGAAATTGTCGCGTGCGCTCGAAGCCAATGGTGTGCCAATTGTCGGTACATCACCGGATTCCATCGATCTGGCAGAAGATCGCGAACGCTTCCAGCAGTTGATCGAAAAATTGGGTCTGATCCAGCCGGCAAACCGCACGGCAAGAACGCAGGAGCAGGCGATTGCTCTGGCCGGTGAAATCGGCTATCCACTAGTCGTGCGTCCGAGTTATGTGCTGGGTGGGCGCGCAATGGAAATCGTTTATAACGAAACCGACTTGTCACGTTATATGCGTGAAGCGGTAAAAGTGTCGAATGACTCGCCGGTTTTGCTCGATCGTTTTCTCGATAATGCGGTGGAAGTCGATGTCGATATCATTGCCGATGCCGAAGGCAATGTCTTGATCGGCGGCATCATGGAACATATTGAAGAAGCCGGCGTGCATTCTGGTGATTCCTCCTGTTCCTTGCCGCCGTACACGCTGAGTGCCGACATGCAGGATCGACTGCGCGTACAAGCTGCGGCGATGGCACGTGAATTGAAAGTCATCGGTCTGATGAATACGCAATTCGCCATTCAGGGCGAAACCATTTTTGTACTGGAAGTGAATCCGCGTGCTTCGCGTACCGTACCTTTCGTTTCAAAGGCAATTGGTGTTCCTTTGGCGAAAATTGCCGCGCGCTGCATGGTCGGACAGTCGTTGGCTTCACAAGGCGCTACAAAGGAAATCGTGCCAAACTATTTTTCAGTGAAAGAGGCTATTTTCCCGTTTGCGAAATTCCAGGGTGTTGATCCAATTCTTGGCCCGGAAATGCGTTCTACCGGTGAAGTGATGGGGGTTGGCCGTACGTTTCCGGAAGCATTTGCGCGAGCCGAAGAAGCTGCCAATATCCGGGCACCGAAAGTCGGCAAGGCATTTATTTCCGTTCGCGACGTCGATAAGCCACGTGTGCTTGATGTTGCAAAAGAATTGGTTAGCCAAGGGTTTTCGCTGGTGGCAACGGAAGGCACCGTCAAGTATTTGCGTGCGCAAGGTGTCGAGTGCGTCCGTATCAACAAGGTGCTTGAAGGTCGTCCGCATGTTGTCGACTTGATCAAGAATGGCGAGATTGCTTACATTATCAATACGACCGAAGGTAAACAGGCAATTCAGGATTCATTCTCGATTCGCCGCGAAGCCTTGCAGCATCGTTTAACGTATTCCACGACCATCCCGGGTGCGCGAGCTCTGGTGCAGGCAATCGAATTCCGTAATAATCCGAGAGTATGGTCACTACAAGAATTGCATAAGGAACTTCACGGATGATGGCTCCCCTTACCGTAGCTGGCGCGGCCAGACTGCGCGAAGAACTTGAAAATTTGAAATCGGTAAAACGACCGGCTGTAATCAATGCGATCGCCGAAGCGCGCGCGCATGGCGATTTGAAAGAAAACGCCGAGTATCACGCCGCACGCGAACAACAAGGCTTTATCGAGGGCCGTATCCAGGAACTCGAATATGCACTCTCGCATGCACAGTTGATTGATGTGGCAACGATTACTGCCGGTACCCGTGTTGTATTCGGAGCGACGGTGGATCTTGCCGACTCTGATACCGGCGCTGAGGTGACTTATAAAATCGTGGGTGATCTGGAATCGGATATCAAACAACGTCTGATTTCGATTTCATCGCCGATGGCGAGAGCAATGATCGGAAAGAACGAAGGCGATAGCATCACCATCGAAGCGCCCGGTGGCAATCGCGAATTCGATATTATCTCCGTCAGATACATAGTCTGACTTCATGGCGAATACAACGCTGACTTTTCTGTTGACGGAACGTCGGCGTTTTTCGGCTCAAAAACCAGATGCTGCCGTTGCCAAGGTTTTGGGGCAGGCTGACAAGTTACCGATTTTGAATTTCGGTGAGCTGTCGCAGCTGGAACGTCATGTGTCGATATTGCCGAGGCGTTGGCCGATGGCAGCATTGACTCGCCAATACGATGCAAAAGATGCCGAACATTATTCCTGGCTGCGGGCCGACCCTGCCCATGTGCGTGCAGAAATGGGTGTCGTTCGTCTATTGGCTTGCGGCGATCTGGGTTTGACACAGGCTGAAGCGGATGAGCTACTAAAACCGTTGAAAATACTGTTTGGCGATGTCGGTTTTCCGCTTTCTGCACCACATCCATCGCGCTGGTATTTAATGCTGCCGAAGGAATCGAAATTGCCGGAATTCCAGTCGCCAGACACGGCAATCGGTGCCGATATTTTTTCACAGTTTCCGACTGACGATATCGCCAAGCGTTGGCGTGCCTTGCTTAATGAAGCGCAAATTATCTTGCATAACCATCCTCTGAATGCCGAACGCATTCAAAGAGGATCGCTGCCTGTTAACTCGCTTTATTTCTGGGGCGGTGGCGTTTTGCCGGATCAGGTCAAGTTTCACGCTCAGGAAATCAGAACGGATGATGTGATCATCAAATCACTGATGTTGTACGCCGGCTTGAACCAGCAGAACAAGAATGATGGCGCAACATTAGCGGATTGCCGTGGTATTCGCGATTGGTCTTTGTTTGAACGAGAGCATTTATTACCTGCCATCAACGAATTGAAAAACAAAAAATATGCCGCCCTTGTGCTGGATTTTTCCGACGGCGCCAGTTATGAAATCAAGGCATCACAGAAATGGCGTTTCTGGCGCAGTCCAATGCGTGAGTTGGCGTGAAGATAAAACGACGCAAGGTTCCCGAGCACGGCCAGTGGCCTGCAAATACTTCTCCGGTGCTGCAGCGCATATTCGCCAGTCGTGGCGTTACAAGTCCCGAACAAGCGGAATTGAAATTAGCGAATCTGCTTTCGCCTGATCAACTAAGCGGCATGGACAATGCCGTTGAGTTGTTGCTGAAAGCGATACAGGCGCAAAAACATATCGTGATTGTCGGTGATTTTGATTGTGACGGTGCAACTGGTACGGCAGTGGCAATGCGTGGCCTGAAAATGCTCGGTGCCGAACAGTTGAGTTACCAGGTGCCGCATCGCATCGTACATGGCTACGGTCTGTCGCCGGCTTTGGTCGAGCATATTGTCGGGATGAAACCCGAACTTATTATCACTGTTGATAACGGAATTGCCTGCCATGCCGGTGTCGCAGCTGCGAAGGAACATGGTTGGCAAGTATTGATTACCGATCATCATTTGCCGGGTGAAAAACTGCCGCCCGCCGATGCCATCGTCAATCCAAATTTGCATGGCGATAGTTTTCCGAGCAAGGCTTTGTCGGGTGTTGGCGTGATGTTTTATTTATTGCTCGCGTTACGAAAGAAAATGCGCGACCTGGATATTCTGATTCAACCCGAACCTGATTTATCCAAGCTGCTGGATTTGGTGGCGGTCGGCACGGTTGCCGATCTCGTTTCGCTGGATTACAACAATCGCTTGCTGGTTTCGGCTGGTATCAAACGTTTCCGGAAAAAACAGTGCCAGGTTGGCTTGAAAGCGCTGGCGGAAATTTCCGGACGCGATATCACCAAGCTTGTGGCATCTGATATTGGTTTCGCGATTGGTCCGCGCCTGAATGCAGCAGGTCGACTGGAAGATATGTCGCTCGGTATCGAATGTCTGCTGACTGATGACGAAACCCGTGCTTACCAATTGGCCGAAATGTTGAATGGCATCAATGCAGAACGTCGCGGTCTGCAGCAGCAAATGGTCGACGATGCCGATGCCCTGGTGGACATCGCTTCGATCGAACAGCAAACGCAATCTGCCGCCTGGTGTTTTTATGATGAAAACTGGCATCCAGGCGTTGTGGGCTTGGTCGCATCGAAATTGAAGGAACGCTTGCATCGCCCGATAATCGCTTTCGCGCCGGCCGATGATGGCAGCGAAATTCTTCGTGGTTCCGCACGTTCCATTCCAGGCTTTCATATCCGTGATGCCCTCACTGAGGTAGACGTAAAACATCCGGGTTTGATCGAACGCTTTGGTGGCCATGCCATGGCTGCCGGTCTGAGTTTGCAAAAAGATAGCCTTGATACTTTTCGTGCTGCCTTCAATAACGTCGCTGAATTACGTTTGTCTGATGAACTCTTGCAGGCCGAATGTCTGAGCGATGGTGAATTGCAGTTGCATGAGTTTTCGCGCGAGCTGGCGGAAGATTTACGCTTGGCCGGCCCCTGGGGACAGGGCTTTCCCGAACCAGTTTTTGATAATATTTTCGAAGTGAAAGAATGGAAAATTCTTTCGGAACGCCATCTCAAATATAGCCTGCGCCTTGCAGGCACCGACTTCACACTATCAGCGATCCATTTTGGCGGTTATAGCGGTGTCGAGCCGCCAGGCCGTCTACATGCGGCTTATCAACTGGAACTGGATGATTTTCGAGGGCGTCGCGATGTCCAGTTGCTGATCCGGCATAGCCTACCAGCGTAGCAGGCACGTTCCAAACCTGTCTTCAATTAATAGTCGTCCCCGCGTAGGCGGGGATCCATTGTCGTTGCTGTGATGTATGAAGCCACTGGGTCCCCGACAAGAGCATTCGGGGATGACGAGGAGATGTAAGCCCAGTTTTTGGCCCTGTCGGGCCTGACTTCGCCTCGTGCTGACTGGTACAATAGGCCTTTGCAATTACGATAAGTAAACAATGGAACTCAATCTTGTACGCCAGCGAATCAATGACCTGAAATCACGTCTCGATTCGCTCCGGGGGTATCTTTGACTTCGACCTAAAAGTCGAACGTCTGGAAGAAGTAAGCCGCGAGCTGGAAAATCCGGCGATCTGGAACGAACCGGAACGTGCACAAGCCCTTGGCAAAGAGCGTTCTTCGCTCGAGAAAACCGTCAATACGATTCGTGAAAATACCGATGGTCTGGTCGATGCGGCTGATCTGCTCGACATGGCCGAAATGGACGATGACGAAGAAACCGCGAATGCGGTGATCGCCGATATTGAAAATATTGCAGCCCGTGTCGACAAACTCGAATTCCGCCGCATGTTCGGTGGTGAATGGGACTCGGCCAATTGCTTCGTCGATATCCAGGCCGGTGCCGGCGGTACCGAAGCCCAGGACTGGTCGGAAATTTTATTGCGCATGTATCTTCGCTTCTGCGAAGGGCGTGGCTGGAAAACCGAAATCATGGAAGCCAGCGATGGCGATGTGGCCGGTATCAAGGGTGCGACTTTCAAAGTGGAAGGCGAATACGCTTTCGGCTGGTTGAAGACGGAAATCGGCGTACACCGCCTGGTTCGCAAATCGCCCTTTGATTCTGACAACCGCCGCCATACTTCGTTTGCTTCCGTATTTGTCAGCCCCGAGGTCGATGACAGTATCGAGATCGATATCAATCCGGCCGATCTGCGAACCGATGTGTATCGTTCGTCCGGTGCCGGTGGTCAGCACGTCAATAAAACCGAATCCGCTGTGCGTATTACGCATATCCCGACCAATACCGTAGTTGCCTGCCAGACTGGCCGCAGTCAGCACCAAAACCGCGATACCGCGATGAAGATGTTGAAAGCCAAACTGTACGAACTGGAAATACGCAAACGCAATGCTGAAAAAGATGCGCTGGAAGCTACCAAGTCCGATATTGGTTGGGGCAGCCAGATTCGCAGTTACGTGCTTGATCAAAGTCGCATCAAGGATTTGCGTACCGGCGTTGAGCGTACCGACACACAGAAAGTACTCGATGGCGATCTCGATGAATTTGTTGAAGCCAGTTTGAAAGCAGGACTTGTCGCCGGTGCGGCACGCACCAATTAATTTTGCATTATTGCCAGGAAGTCACCATGTCCGATGAAACAACTCCGATTGATGAAAACCAGTTAATTGCGGAGCGCCGAGGCAAGTTGAAACATTTGCGCGAGCAGGGTGTTGCCTTCCCGAATGATTTTCGTCGTGCACATTACGCTGACGACTTGCAGGACGAGTTTGCCGACAAGGATCTATGGACTTCCGAAGCACTGGATGCAACGGGCCGGGTGATTCAAATGGCTGGCCGCATGGTGCTGAAGCGAGTGATGGGCAAAGCCAGTTTCGCCCAGATTCAGGACATGACCGGCCGCATACAGTTGTATTTGCAAGCCAGCACACTGGAAGAAAGTTACGAAGCATTCAAGTCCTGGGATATCGGCGACATCATTGCCGTCGAGGGCACGTTGACGCGCACGAAAACCGGCGAGCTTTCGATCAAGGTCAGCCAAATAAAATTACTGACCAAGTCTTTGCGACCGCTGCCGGATAAATTCCACGGCTTGTCGGATGTTGAACAACGTTATCGCCAGCGCTATGTCGATTTGATCGTGAACCCGGAAGCTCGCGATGTTTTTGTGAAGCGTTCCAAAATCATTTCTGCCATGCGTGGTTGGCTTGACGCCCGTCGTTTTCTTGAAGTGGAAACGCCGATGATGCATTACATTCCGGGTGGTGCAACGGCCAAGCCGTTCATGACGCATCACAACACTCTTGGCCTGGATCTGTATTTGCGGGTTGCACCAGAGCTCTACCTGAAGCGATTGACTGTTGGTGGCATGGAACGCATTTACGAAATCAATCGCAATTTCCGTAATGAAGGTGTCAGCACGCGCCACAATCCGGAATTCACGATGCTCGAGTTGTACGAAGCTTATGCCACGTACACGGAAATCATGGATTTAACTGAGAGTGTGATTCGCGATGTCGCAAAACAAGTGTTGGGCACGACCGCCCTGCAATGGGAAGGCAAGGCTATCAATATAGACCCGGCTTTCCGTCGTTGGTCCATGACCGATGCCGTGCTGGAGCATAATCCCGAAATCAAGCGTGAAGATCTTCGGAATATCGAAATCATGGCCCAGCATTGTCAGCGTTTGGGTGTCAAATTAAAGAAGGGCTATGGCTGGGGCAAGATTTTGCTAGAGGTCTTCGAAAAAACCGTCGAACACACCTTGATTCAACCCACCTTTATTACCGATCACCCGGTCGAGGTCAGCCCGTTGGCCCGTGCGAACGATCATGATGCTGAGCTTACCGATCGCTTTGAGTTGTTCATCAATGGTAAGGAAATCGCGAATGGCTTTTCGGAGCTGAATGATGCCGAAGATCAGGCTGCTCGATTTCAAGCACAGGTTGAGCAAAAAGAAGGCGGGGATGATGAAGCCATGCATTTTGATGCCGATTACATTCGAGCCCTGGAGATCGGGTTGCCACCTACCGGCGGCCTGGGCATCGGAATTGACCGGCTTGTGATGTTGTTGACCGATTCGGCTTCGATTCGCGATGTTCTGCTCTTCCCTTATATGAGGCCGCAAGGGCACTAGGCCTTTGTATATCAAATGCTTACAAAAGCCTTTTCATGTGTGCCATGACAAGCGTATGCTGGACGGAATCAGAGAGCGAGCAGCAATGGAGTTGCCATGCATGTCATGATCGTGGATGACCAAGCGTCGCAGAGGACCCTGCTTCGCAGCATTGTGAAAGATATCAGCGAGACGATAAAAGTCTCCGATGTTGCTGACCCGGTGCAAGCATTGCTGCTTTCGCAAAAAGATCCTCCCGATATGCTGATTCTTGATTTTCGCATGCCGAAAATGGATGGCCTGGAATTCGTTCGCAGGTTTCGGCGTCCGCTTTCGCAGCGCGATATCCCGGTAATTTTCATATCCGTGGTCAGTGACGCCAATGTCCGCGAAGCGGCGTTGAGTGCCGGCGTTATCGACTATATTGTCAAGCCGATTCAGCCGATGGATTTCAAAGCCAAGCTGAAAAGCCTGATTGAAATGCGGCAGCATCAAGTGTCGCAGAAAAACCGCAGTTATCTATTGGAACACCAGCTCAATACCGCACTGCGTGATATTGAGTATCGGGAACGCGAATTATTTCTGCGCATGGCAAAACTGATCGAAATGCGCGAGACGAATCCACAGGCAAGTTCGGAGGTGCTGTCTTCTTATGCGGTTCTGTTGGCAGAGGCAATCGGGCTGGCTGAAGATGAGGTTCGAAATATCGCCAATGCCATTCTGTTGCATGACATAGGCAATGTTGCAATACCAGACGCGATTCTCAACAAACCGGAGCCACTTGATAAACACGAACGTAGCGTGATGCAATCACATACCGTGCATGGTCATGGCGTTTTGCATGAAAGCAGGACTCAGCTTTTTCAAATGGCGGCGGATATCGCCTTGAGTCACCACGAACATTGGGATGGCAGTGGTTACCCGCAGGGTTTGCAGGGTGTTGAAATACCAATCTCGGCACGCGTGGCAGCGGCCGCAGACATGCTTAATGCGTTGACGTGTCAGCGGGCCTATCGGCCGGCCTACAGTTTTGACGAATCGATTGAAATCATGCAGGCAGCATCCGGAACAAAACTTGACCCCACTATTGTCAATCTCTTGATGACGCGCAAAGCGGATATGCTGGCTATTTACAATGCTGTGCAAGATTTGAAGCCTAAGGCACATTAAGTCCGGGATATCGGTATGTCAGGCGACTTACACTACTTGAAGAAACGGTTTTCAAACAGGCCGGACAGCGAACACGAGCAAGCCATTGTGCGTCTGGTGATTGCTGCTCTTATTCTGATTTATCTGTTCGCTTTGCAAATACAGGGCAGCAGCAAGAATGGTGATAGTGGTTTTGTCATTTCCGTCATTCTGGTAGAAAGTCTGGTTGGGTTGTTTCTGCTTTTTGCAATTGCCTTCAAGCCCGGTGTATCGCACGTCAGGCGCTGCATTGGCATGTTGGCCGATTACAGCACGCTTGCCATATTTCTGAGCATTAAAGGTGAAATGTTGTCGCCCCTGTATGTGGTTTTACTATGGGTGACCATTGGTAATGGTCTTCGCTATGGCACCACCTACATCTATGCGGCCATTGGGTTTTCACTGGCTGCCTTCATCTGTGCAGTTGCCATTGGTCCATTTTGGCGCGAGATCCCGCACTTGAGTGCCGGCCTTTTGGTCGGGTTGGTAGCGATTCCAGCCTATCTGATTCCATTGTTGAAAAACCTGCACGCTGCAATTGATACTGCAAAAAATGCGAATGCGGCGAAGAGTCGTTTCCTTGCCACCATGAGTCATGAATTCAGGTCGCCACTCAACGGCATTATCGGCATGGCGGATTTATTGAATCGCAGCAAGCTCAATGACGAACAAAAGGAGTCTGCAGAAATCATCTTGATTTCCGCCCAGAGTTTATTATTGCTGGTAGATGATGTATTGGATATTTCTGCCATTGAAGCTGGCAAGCTCAATCGCAATGATATCGATTTCAGCTTGCGAGACTTGTTGGCCAGAATTCGCTCAATGATTCTTCCACACGTAGCCAATAAAAAACTGAATTTGGTAATTCAGTCAGCCGATGACGTACCTGATAATTTACATGGCGATTTAACTCATTTAACGCAAATTCTATTGAACTTGATGCATAACGCGGTCAAGTTCACCGAACAAGGCGAAGTAAGATTGCAAGTCATTCGCACGGCCAATGGCCTGGGCCCAATTCCGCTGAGATTTTCGGTTCGTGACACCGGGATTGGCATACCCGCAGCAGATCAAAAAAGAATTTTTGGTGCCTTTGAACAAGTGGAATCAGGACCAACCCGGCGTTTTAACGGCACCGGACTTGGCACCACCATTTCGAAAACATTGACGGAGTTGCTAGGTGGAAAAATCGGTCTGGAAGAAAACCTAGGCGGTGGTAGTCATTTCTGGGTGGACTTGGAACTAAGAGAGTCATCTGTATTGGTTGATGCACCTGAATCCAACAGGGCAGCGAACATCATTTCGCTGGAAGATCCCTTTGTGCGCCATAAAGCCCGTGTCCGACCATTGCTGATTTTGCTGGCGGACGATCAGGCAACTAATCGCATTGTGTTAACCCGCATGATGGAGCGCGGCGGCCATAAAGTGCTTTCGGTAGCCAGCGGAGAAGCAGCACTTGATGCATTTGCCGTAGGTGACATCGACTTAGTTATTCTGGATATGCACATGCCGGAAATCAGCGGTCTGGATGTGTTGCGACAAGCACGAGTAATGCAAGCCGGGCGAGCGAGAGTTCCCTTCATTATCATCAGTGCCGATGCCACGCCAGTTTCTATCCAGGAAGCAATGGAAGCCGGTGCGCATTCGTATTTGACCAAGCCTGTCGTTGCGCATCGTCTTTTGGATGCTATTGCGGATGCACAAAAGACCGACACCCGTGTCACCGCTGCCCGATTGCCGGCGGCGGTTTTGCCCAAGTATCGTGCCTCGGTTCTCAATGATCTGGCGTTGATGCAGTTAGGTGATGAATTTTTGCTGGATTTCGTTGAGCAGTGTTTGCGGGATATTGGTCAGTGCCTGACCGATTTTCAGGAAAAATGCAGGGAATCTGATTGGGACGGCAGTCGCGATGCCGCCCACGCATTGAAAGGTATTGCTGCAAATCTGGGGGCAGAGTCTCTCTCTGAACAATGCAGAGCTATCATGCAGGCCAGTAATGAAATGTGTAAACGCGACTGGCGCAAACAAAGCGCTAGCTTGGAAGCATTAATTGTCCCGACCGCTAGCTTTGCCCGCGCCGAAGCCAAACGCCTCAGTGAATCTATGAGCAAAGCTGGCAGCCCGAATGACGAATAAGTCTGCAAGCCGGGGGCTCGCTAGTGCGAAGCCCGCCGGGTTTGTGCATTAATCAGACGTTCCATCGTTTTCAGCCCCCGATCATCCAGGCGCATTGCAGCATCTACCCATTCGGTAGTCACTGCTAGTAACTGTTCCAGGCTGATTGGTGCACAGGCATTGCGAACCGTATTCAACGAACGCATGGCATTGCCAATTCGATTCTGTTTCTTGATCAAATCATTGGCGGCCTGAATGCCGTCTCCTTTCTCGACCAGAATATCGACGATACCCATCTGATATAGCTCTTCGGTGTCGTAGATTTTGGCATCAAGCATCATGCGTTCTGCACGCGCCGGCGGCACTCGACGGGTAAGAAAAGTATAGGCACCCATGCCCGGGAACAGATCAAACAAGACTTCCGGGAAGCCCATGCCGCAACCCTTCTCGGCAATGATCGTATGGCAACAAAGTGCTGCCTCAAAACCACCGCCAAGTGCATCGCCTTGAATGACCGCAATGCTGTGGACACGGTCTTCGTAAAGTCGCGAAAAGTTATAGGCGACCTCGACGCATAGTTTTGCGTAACTCAGTAATTGCCCACGATTGCCTTGCCTGATCAAACGGTTAAACAAGCTCAAATCGCCACCGAGATTAAAAACATTTGCATCGGAGGCCAGGACTAGATGATGAATTCGAGACTTTGGATCGTTATCAGAGGCCAGTCTTTGTCGAATATGCTCCTGGCTTTGTTTCAGCCCATTTAGCAGATCAATGGAGAAACAGGGGTGGTACTGGATAGTGGGCTCCGAATGCATAAAGCACCAATCAGCACTTTGGCTTTGATGATTTTCGTGGCGAACGAAGGATGGATGGTCATTGAGCTGTAAGCGTTCGAGAAGGGACATGGTCGACTCCGAGGTAGAGTGAAGTAGGGGGATACTCTGCCCATATTTGAGGGCAACACGACTATACACCCGCTGTTTTTAGGCTGCATAAGCCGGACACAAAAAAGCTCAGCTCGCGGGGCTTTATGTGATATGGCTTGGTAATCCCCCCTTAAAAAAGCATCAGTCAAAAGTGGAATTTTCTCGTAATCTAAGTAGAGGAGATTTCCATGAAAAAGTCACGTTTTACCGACAGCCAGATACTGGCGATTCTCAAACAAGCTGAAGGTGGGATGCTGG
>JBOHYH010000040.1:0-15304 GCA_050737775.1 Arenimonas sp. | reverse complement strand
GTGTCTGGCGTGACACTGGAACCTTCACGTACGCCGAGTTCCGTTACCACGCCGCCCACCGTTGCACGCAGTGGTAATCGACGCGAGACTTTGCCCGAACGGCGTATGGATTGAATATCGCTATCGGCGATGCCATAACGACGCAAACGCTCTGCCGCCGGACCGGCGGTTTCTGCGCTCAACAACATTTCTTCCTGGGCTTGGACTAAATCCGGCGAATAAATGTCGGCGATCACCGTGCCGGCTGAAATTTTCTGACCGACCGCACGCACATACAAGCGCTCGATCCATCCGCTGACACGAGCTTGCACTCGCGCCTGACCGCGGGCATCGGCCACCACTCGGGCCGGAACGCGAATGGTTTGTTGCACATCACGCTGCACCGGATTGGCAGTGCGAATGCCGAGGCTTTGCACAATGACAGCGCTAACGGTGATGCCATGGTCATTAGCACTTTCCGTGGTGGCGTATTTAGCAACGAGCTGCATATCCATAAACGGCGAAGGACCGGCTTTGTCGAAATGTTCCTCCGGTCGCATCGGGTCGTAGTAGTACAGAACCTTGTCTGTGGCTGCGCCATCATCGGATTTCATTGCATCATTTTTCATAGGCATGTCGGATGCCGGTTTTGCTGGTGGTGTGGCTACTGTTTTCTTGACGAGGTCCATGCCGCAAATAGGGCATTTACTGGGGCCGTGTTCTTTGATGTGGTTATGCATCGGGCACACATACAGCGCATTGGTCACCGTCGCCTTGCCGTTGGCTGCATCTTTGGTGGCGGTGGCATCGGTGGTCTGTGATGCAGGCGCTTGCGTCGCTTTGTTGCGCTCGCAAGCCGTGACTAAAAGCATGGCCACGACAGACACCGCCAGCCATAACGCTATCCGCCGCCAAGCGGTCGAAGTAGTAAGTTTCATGGTAATTCCTGATAAAACGACAACACACGCGGACGCAAAGCGCCGCGAATCAAGTGTTAAGCGTCAGGAATAGATCGGAGGTCGTAAGCCAGGGCTGAAGCCAACCAGGGAATGTTCAGCCGTTTTCCACTGGGGCAACGTAGCGGTCACCAAGACACTGGGACGAATGGTAAATGGAACGGACAGGATGCCGTTTGCACTCATGCATCGGGCCATACATTGGTCATCACACTGAGTATTCGGTGATGGGCAGGGTTTACTCCCCTCCGCGCAAGGCGATGCCGATTTTTTGTGCCCCATCATCTGGGCACAGCAATCTTTCTTGGCCATCGCCGAATGTGCTTGAGCCAAGCCAATCCCGTTACACAAAATTGCCATCATCACCAGCAACGAAGCTAGCAATCGAAAACGGCTTGTACGCAGATTGTGGAGGGCTTTTGGCATATCAGTCCTGATAATACACCCTAAGAGACTGCCTTCAAGCCAAAAGGTTCATGGACAGCTAGTGGAAGCGAGCTTTACCTGGATGGGTAGGCAGGTGGCGGTCGCGCTCAGCGATGTGGGTGTTGCTTAGGTAGCGATGCGACCATTGAAACCGCAGGCGTCGGGATTCAACGATAAGCCGAGCAAAATACCGATGTCGGCTTGGCATTGTCGGCCATTATCAATGCAGTACGAAAACGGAAAATGAATTTGATTTTTAGGTCAATCAAGCCTTGGTATTTTTTCAGGACTTTTTAAACAAGTTTTCGGCAATAGCAATAGGTAAATTGCTGCACGGTACCAAATGGCGTGTGGTGTGATTCTTTTCCATGCTGCGTAAGCGTAAAGGCATCGCCGAATTCGGCATGCAGTTCATCTTTGTTATAGCGCTTCACCGGCAGCCCACTGCATTGCAAGGGGCCGTCTTCGGAAAAGGTGGCAACAATCACGTGACCGCCGGGCTTCACTGCATGCAAAACTGCATGAACATAGGCATTGCGGTCTTCGGGGGAAGTCAAAAAATGAAAAACAGCCCGATCGTGCCAAACATCAAACGCATGAATCGGGAATTCTATTTGAGTGATATCCGCTTCCAACCATTTCACCCGATTGGCTTTCGTGCCCAATCGCTTTTGCGCGGCCAGCATGGCAGCGGCCGAAAGATCCAGCACGCTCAGGTTTGAATAGCCTTTGGCTAGCAGATCGTCCACGAGCGTCGATGCACCGCCGCCAATATCAATAATCCCGGCATCCAGAGCAACACCGGTTTCTTGAATCAACCGCAAGGAATTTTCTGCATGCTCCTGAAACCAACTCACGGCATCCGTCGATTTGGTGGTGTAAACCTTTTCCCAGTGAGCTTTCGATTGCATACGCTTCCCAAAAAGTGGAACTCATGATTTAGATTGAGGTGCGAACGCTGTAATCAAGCGCATACGACCCAATAATTGCTGGCGCTACTCAGTGGCCATGCCGGTGATGCATGTCCGGAAAATGGGCGTGTGAGTGTATCAAGGGCTCATGATTGTGCGGATGTGAGTGTGGCTCGACGCCATCCCAATCGAAGTCATGGGTGTGCTGATGATGCTCGTCGTGCACATGACGATGTTCGTGTGCCATGGCTTCGTGTTGGTGTTCATGCTCGTGGTTCTCGCTGACATGCAACCAGACGCCCAACGCCATCAGGCCGCCGGCGACCCAAAACCCGCTTTCGGGCGCTTCGTTGAATAGCATCAGCGACAGGGCAGCACCAACAAATGGCGCCGTCGAAAAATAAGCACCGGTACGTGCCGTGCCTAAATGACGCAAGGCCAGAACGAACATCACCAGGCTAATGCCATAACCGCATAATCCAATAATGCCTGCCGCAGCAATGTGCGAAACATCCGGCAATCGGTGGCCGAGGAAAAGTGCAATACCAATATTGATGATGCCTGCGACACCGCCTTTGATCGCCGCAATTTGTACAGGATCGCCACCCGAAACAACACGCGTAAAATTATTATCGATCGCCCAACACGCACAGGCACCAGCGATAGCGAGCGCACCCAACGGAATTCCTATCTGTGTATCTCGTGAACACGACAGCAACACGCCGCCTGCCACAATGGCGACCATCCCAAGGAACACGCGTCGATCGACATTTTCCTTGAATGCCACCCAGGCGAGTACGGCCGTTAGAACGCCTTCAAGATTCAACATTAAGGAGGCCGTTGATGCAGGCGTACTGACCAAGCCAATCATCAATAACACCGGCCCGAGCACACCGCCAAAAAATACCGCCGCCGATAACCATGGAATATCGGAACGATGAAGCGAGGCTTCCGCTTTATGGTCGGACTGACTAAATAGGCGGCGCACAAGGAGCCACAACGAGAGACCCATGCCCGATCCTGCATAGAGAAGTCCTGCCAGCAGTACCGGCTGAATATCTGCGACCAGGAGCTTGGCCAAGGGCGTACTCAGTCCAAATAGAATGGCCGCCAACAAACCAGTACCAATACCTATCGGATATTTAGCCAACCATTTGTTCAACTTCATCTCCGAATAGTTATAGCGGTGGTCTGGAGCTGTCGATAATAAGATCAAATCGTCATCTTCCTCTGCGCTACAACTCTGACTATTATGTAGCTTTTTTAAGTGGTCATCAGTACGAATCCTGATGAAGGTAACCTTAGCTACTTCTTGTCTTTTGCAGAATTTTGTTTGCTGCGAATCGGCGCGCTGCGCTTACGCCGCGCAGAATTTTTTTCCTGTCTTGCGTGCTCTTCATTCAGGAGAGTTTCTGACGCCTTCTGAAGGGATCGCGCAACAGCGTCTCTGACTTCCAGCAAGCAGCTGAGCTCAAATATCCGATCTAGATCTGTAGTTTCGCCAACGTAAAGACCTGTAATAAATGCTAAGGATTGTGCGGCTCGTTCACCCGGATCAACTAATCCGGCATTACTTCGACCTGCGAATACAATGCCTGAATCTCCCATCGAACTGAGATTGAAGAACAAACTGCGTGCTCCTGCATGGACATTGAACGACGCTAGCTTGTAGTAACTGTTCATGCTGGCGTGATTGGCTGCAATCTGTATTTCTTTAAAGGTCGGCTTTTTTTGGTTTAGATGCTTGGCTGCCCATCCATAGGGATTGGTAAATGGCTTGCCAAACCGATTGAATACAGCCTGATATTGTTTCTCAATGGCTCTGCGAATTCGCTTGCCAATGCGAGCAGATCCGAGGGGTACTTGCGTCGCATCATAATCGTCAGCTTGTAGTTTCAGCTCCACCGCATCGTGAAGGATATAGCGTTCGGCCAAATCCTCATCCCCATTGGCAATAAGCGCTGCAACGACCGAGAGTTCATGGAGCGTACGCCATCGCGCCATTGCACCGTCAGCGAAGCCATTCTCCATCAGACATAGAATTTCATCGGTCACCTGACACGCTCGTGCGTGTAATCGCAACAATACCCAACGACGGTGGATATGCTGCTTGGATTTTGATCTATTATGGCGTTGCAACGTCTCCCGGCCGATATCGCGACTACACGTTAGCAGCATACGAAGGTAACCAAGACCTTCTCCCCATCGTTCCTCCATCCGTTGCTTGAATCTCGCAATCTCATCTTGTTGAGCAGCATGCTCGGCCGGCCATCGTTCGCAAAAGATTTCGAACATCCGATTACTGGCAACATCCGAGGCTTTTTGAACTGTTTCCGGGAGGGCATCCAACACCTTTGTCATAGCGGCATCAATCTCTTCCTCGGTGATCACCAGCGTCAATAGCTCAGTTTTATTTTTTCCGTCATCCCAGACAAATTGACCTGCCTTCCCAGAGAGCAAGTGTTCGGCAAAGGCCTCCACTGCCTTAAAAGGTATCTTGAGGCCAGCCTCTTTTGCCTTGCGAGCCAGCAGCTTACTCAGAACTGTTTTTGGCAGCCCTGCTAGGATTTTTTTTAGTCTTTGTTTAATCACTATCGTCCTGGGCAATTACTCTGTTCTTGGAGCAGCTGGATAATTGATATTCACCATAGTACGTACCTAGGCCAGCCACCATAGTTTGTCCCTTGGGTACAAACTATGCAGATGCGCCCACAATCACTTTGGCTTCAAATCCCTTGCTGTTCTCCCGCTTTGCACTATCATGGTGCAATGTCAAACCCTGCCAGCACCACGGTTGAAAGCCTCGCCACACCGGTGGCCTGGTTATCGGCGTCCGGAGCCGTAGAGACCTGTAATCAAGCTTTTGCCAGTTGGCTGGGTGTTAGCGCAAGACGTATGCAGGGCATGCCGCTAAGCGAGCTGGATGTCGAACTGGGTCGTTTGGCCGAAGTTTTTCTACGTTTACCCGAGCCCGGCCATACCTTGCGAATACATCGTGCACGTTTGGCCTTTCCCGGTTCCAACGAACATTTTGCGGAACTGTGGTTGACCCGATTGGAAAATGGCGAAGTCAGGCTGGAAGCACATCCGACCGAAGAATTTCTGGGTGAAGATCCGGCGAAAGTATTGCCCGCTGCCTTGTCAGCAGCGCTAAAAGGTTTGGCGCACGAAATCCGCAATCCGCTGGCGGGCATGAAAGGAGCAACGCAATTATTGCTGCGTCGCGTGGATGACCAGGATTCAAAAGAACTGATTGAATTAATTGGGACCGAAGTAGAGCGCCTAGCCGTATTGGTCGAACGTTTATTGAATCCGGCCCCACCGCGCGAATTCGGTGCCGCCAATATTCATGCCGTGCTTGAACGTGTTCTGCAATTGGCTGACAGCGATGCCGGTTGGGCCGTGAAACTGGTGCGTGATTACGATCCGAGTCTGCCGGAGTTGTATGCCGACGCCGACCGATTGACGCAGGCTATCTGGAATCTGGTGCGGAATGCATTGCAATCCGGTGCATCGCAAGTCGGCTTGAAAACACGTGCCGAATACCATGTGTTGATTGGCGACACCGCACATCGCTTAAGTTTGCGCGTGGAAATTTCCGATAATGGACGTGGCGTACCGGAAGATCTGGCTGAGCAAATTTTTTTGCCGCTGGTGAGTGGTCGCGCAGAAGGCACCGGCCTTGGTTTGGCGATGGCCCAGCAAGTAGCACGCGAACATGGTGGTTCGCTAGGTTATCGTTCGCGTCCCGGGCATACCGTATTTACCTTGCTGCTCCCGGTAAACGATAACGAACTGGAAAGCGATGACGAATAATTCGCGTTTGTGGGTGGTCGATGATGACCGTAGCGTACGCATCGTGCTCAGTCAGGCCTTGCGTGATGCTGGTTATCAGGTACACAGCTTTGATTCAGCCGACACGGCATTATCGGCATTAAACACCGAAATTTTGCCGCATTTGGTGATTACCGATGTGCGTATGCCCGGCACGGATGGATTCAGCTTTCTGGAAGCCCTGAAAAAACGCCATGACACGATGCCGGTAATTGTCATGTCTGCTTATACCGATATCAGTTCGACCGCGAGTGCATTTCGCGGCGGCGCGCACGAATTCTTGTCGAAACCCTTTGATCTGGATGAAGCCGTTAATCTGGTAGCGCGCGCATTGCCGGAAAAAGTATCAGCACCTGAAGTGAAGCAAAATGAACCCGGTAAGGAATTGCTCGGCAGCACACCGGCGATGCGTGAGTTGTTTCGTGCTATTGGTCGTCTTGCCCAAGCGCCTTTATCGGTACTGATTACCGGCGAAACCGGCACTGGCAAGGAGTTGGTTGCTCGCGCCTTGCATCGTGAGTCGCCCCGCGCCAACAAACCGTTTGTCGCCCTGAATACTGCCGCCATTCCTGCCGAACTGCTGGAGTCGGAATTGTTCGGGCACGAGGCAGGTTCTTTTACCGGTGCAAATAAAAAACAGATCGGGCGTTTTGAACAGGCCGATGGTGGCATATTATTTCTTGATGAAATAGGTGACATGCCGGCTGGCTTGCAGACTCGCTTGCTACGTGTGCTGGCAGAAGGAGAGTTCTTCCGCGTCGGTGGCCGTGAATTAATCAGGGTGGATGTGCGCGTTATTGCAGCCACGCACCAGCATCTGGAAGCCCTGGTCAGGGAAGGAAAATTCCGTGCCGACTTATTACATAGACTCGATGTGGTGCGCTTGCAATTACCGCCATTGCGGGATCGAAAGACCGATGTTCCCGTGTTGGCGCAACGCTTTCTCGAACAGGCGGCCAAACAGTTAAATGCGCCGGTGAAACGCTTCAAGCCGGAAGCACTGCAACGCATGGAACAACATGACTGGCCAGGCAATGTGCGCGAACTGGAAAATCTTTGCTGGCGTTTGGCGGCTTTGGCACCCGGCGAAAGCATCGGTCTGAAAGATCTGAAAACCTGCTTGCGCAGCAACGAGCTTGTGCTTGAACCACAAAATATCTGGCAACAAGCGTTGGCACGCAGTACACAACAGTTATTGAGCAGGAATGAACAGAACATTCATGCTCAATTGCGCGAACAATTCGACAAAATCCTGCTGGAAACCGCGCTCGATTTTACTGACGGCCATCGCCAGCACGCCGCTGAAAAACTGGGGCTTGGTAGAAACACCCTGACGCGAAAATTGGGTGCTGGGCGAAAAAATAGTAAAGCGAACAATGAAACAAGATAGAAAACCGATTAATCAGAGCTCAGGAAATTTCAGTGGAAATTAAATACGCGATATGTGGCCTTGTTCTGTTCGCAGCCAGCTTTTTGGTTGTCAAACGCCTGCATTCGGAAGATGAGGCGGCAGCAACCGGTCAGCAAGCGACTTCGGCTGTCATCATGCAAAGTGAAATCGATGCAGGCACAAAAATTTTCATGCCTTATTGCTATATGGCATCGTCCAGCGATCCGAACGGCATGTCGGAAAAAGACTTGCTTAACTATATTCTGACATGCACAGCGAGACTTCTGGAAGCAAAGGAATATAAATCCCTGGATGCAATGATCATCTATCTTCGAGATAAAAAAGTCAGGACCCCGAGCGGTTTATGGTTACAGAGTTCTTTTTATACCGGGATAGGGCGATTTATTGGCAAGGCCAAAAGCGAAGCAGAATTTGACGCGATCGATGCGCAATTCAGCGAATGGCTGGCGGCATCGAAAAATTCCGAAGCTGCACATCTTGCATTGTCAAGATCGATGATCAGGCGCGCTTGGTTTTACCGAGGCAGTGGTTATGCGAGCACGGTGTCAGAAGAAGCGTTTGAAAAATTCCGGAAGCAGATATCAAAAACGAAGAAATTCATGCTTGAACATGAAAGCGTTTCGGGACGCGATCCGGAATGGTATTCGCAATGGTTTAGCGTATTGCTGGCCGAAAACGGCGCGGACGAAGAGGGTTATAAACGCTATTTCGACAATGCGGTAAAGCAGTATCCGGAATATTATCCAATGTATTTCTCGGCTGCGACTTTCTATCTTTCAAAATGGCATGGCGACGACGAGGCGTTTGACAAGTTCGCCAGGTCCGCTGACGGCATTCTGGAGCCCGGACAAGCCAGTGCCTTGTATTCACGCATTTATTGGTCTCACGCCTGTAGCAGGTGCGGTGATGATGTGGAGAATTGGCGCGACCATTGGGACGATATCAGTGCCGGCTTCGAGCAGATAATCAGTGATTATCCGGACCCATGGAACATCAATAATTATGCCCGTATCGCGTGCAGCGCCTACGATCAGGATAAAACCCTAGAGCTCATGAAAAAAATCGGCAGTACGCCGCTTTCCGAGGCCTGGGATGACGAACAATTCAGTTACCAATATTGTGCGAACTGGTCCGGCCATAAGTTGGAGGCGAAATAATGTCGATAACAATGCAGGTGTGCCTTGCCGATATGAAAGATGCGCCACTACTTGCATCGTGGGCTCAGGCGATGGCGATGGAAACCGAGCACAAGCAATTAGACGCCGAAACGGTATTGAGCGGTGTGCAGGCAGGCATTGCTGACCCAAAACGTGCGCGTTATTTTATTGCGATGTCGGGCGGAATTCCGGCGGGGACCTTGATGCTCACCACCGAATGGAGCGACTGGCGTAATGCTGATTGGTGGTGGATACAAAGCGTCTATGTGCATCCGGATTTTCGTCGCCAGGGTGTTTTCCAGAGTTTGTATCGTCATGTAAAGGAAATGGCCGAACAGACTCCCGGTGTTTGCGGATTACGTTTGTATGTGGAGCACGAAAACGCGAATGCCCAGAAAACCTATGAAAACCTGGGCATGGAAGATGCCGGTTATCGCATGATGGAAATACTGCTGTAGCCTGTGCCCCGCCCCGACCCGACCCGACCCGACCCGACCCAAAAAGTTACAGCACCATCACATGTTCCACCAGATAGCGTCCGTCTTTTTGTACAAGAACCATTTCGGCAACAAATTCACCTTCCTGTTTCGTGAACCATTGCTTCCATACGATGGCGACCGAATCAGGGCGTCGGAATATCGCGACAAATTGCCGCTTTGCGAAAAACCCTTTCGTGTTCTGGTAATCCTCGCAAATGACCTGCAACCACTCTTTTGAAAGAACGCTTTTCGCCCGATCGGTGAAATCTCGTGTATGCCTTTCATGATCAATTGCCGTTGATGCATCCATCAGATTGTCCATGATGGGATTGGCAACCTCGATAATTTCCGCATCAGATAGTTTTATCAAGTCCATAGTGTTCCCCGAAATGCCGTGCTGCACGGCAAGAAATTTACCTGGTACCAATCTTAACTGCCATGTTTTCATGTCGACTCAGCAAGATCAGAATAATACAGTCTCGGTTTTGAAACAAAACAGTAAAAACTCAGGTGGCATAGGACAGTTTTTCACTGAGCTCCTCCAAAGTGCATTGTTAAAATGCAATTGCACAGCTGTTCAGGGGGTCCGATTTGTCACATGGAATAACACCGTCTAAGCGCGAAAGATTATTGGTGACAGGGCCTTTGCATATAAATCGAACCTCTTTGCCACTGGTAACGGCAACGCCACTTTGGTTTTCTGGTGTACCGTCTTCGCCGTCATAGTCGGTAAAGAGGGTGTAGGTAACATTGCGATGGATAAATGAAATGCCCGTCTTGTCAATTTGAAAGCGAAAATAATGATAGTAGGAAAATTTGGTCAAAGAGCCTGCCTTTTCGCGAGGAAATGCAAGTTCAAGATTCTTCTTCGCACCAAAGCGATATTGCAGGTAGCTATTGGCTTGCAGAAGAGATTGGGAACCGCAAAGTGAGATCAGTTTGTGTTCCGGACCTGTCGTGCAAGAAAACAGCGTTTGTTCGTTGGTCGCACATAAAGAAGCGGCCACTGCAGTGGCAGGGCTGAAAAGTAATGGCATGAAAAGCATGAATCGTTTCATTGTATTGGGCTCAACAGGCAAAATGGACAGTCGCGGCGGGAGATAGCTTGATCAGGAAGTTATTGACGTGCATATGCAAAAGAAACATTGGTTACCCATAATTTTGTCCATCTCGAAACCTTATCTGTTGCATCGAGTAATTGAGGTGATGAGGTCTCTGTAGCAGAAAATTCAGCGAACCGATCCAGACATTTTGCATTAACGGCACCATAGACAATAGCGTCTTGATGAAAGATTACCGCAACAAGTACCCCGCAATGAACACACATCAGGAATTGTGCATTTTCAGAGCCTTGTCGGTAGCTCAGCAAGTCTTCGGAGCTATTGCAGGCAATCAGCAAAGCACCATGAGAATCAGATAAGTAGGCAGCGCCGTGCTTCTGGCAAAAAGAACAATCACAAGCTCTCGGATGCGTGGACGAGACCGGATTGGCGGTGCTGAATTCAATTTTGACTGCTTCGCAGTGACAGCCACCCTGCAGCGAAATCATCGTCTCAAGACCTGGCATGTTTCACCATGGCATGACAAGCAGCTTTCGCGAAATCTGAATGCGATATCACTACGGGATTCCCTGTATTGCATCCTTGGACCTTCGATATGATCGAGAGCAACGAGCCGGTTTATTGGCCTTGAGGCGCTTGCCACAGCTCGACCTTGTTTCCCTATTTATTGAACACAATCGCAGATATGTTTTTGATTGCGCATCTATTTGCTTTTCAGCATGCCCAGCACGCCTTTTCCAATCCAGAAAAGCCCGAGACCATCAAAGATAATGCTTAACACGGAAAAGTCGCCAAGGAAGATTGACTGGCCAAAAAATAAACCGATACCGATGATGACCAGACCCCAGAATATGTCTTTCATTAATTTTCCTCGATGCTAATTGGATTTCAAATATAAGAGCTTAAAAGTCGATGGCGAAATGCCGAAGCGTCTTTTTCTCGGCAATGCTGGCAAGAACCGTTTCGAACTTCTGTAGATCTTCAATGATCGCTTCAACATCGGGTAATGTCGAAGGATTGTTCGCAAGGTGAGTGATAAGTGTCTTCACGGTAAGCAGTCCGGCCTCAGGAGTAAACCATTCTTCTTTCGGAAGCGGGTCTTGTCCCCCGATTTCCAGTCCTTCTTCAAGCAGGAAGTCTTCCAGTTCAGCAAGATCCTGGCTGACGAATGAAAATAGTGATGGCACGTTTAGCTGGATGCAAAGATCGCTGATGGATTTTTCGTCGGCCTTGCCGATTGCTTTCCCATTTACGAAAGGATCAAACCCCTTGATCTTTTTTTGATCACAATATAAAGCGCAACACTCATGCAGCTCTCCGTCATTCCTATTCAGTGTTCGGTGTCATTATTGTTGAGTGCCGCAAGATTTGTACAGTCCCTACGCAAACCTTCCCGCTCTTACAGTGAGTGGCCAAAGCACGGGTTGCACTTGTTCCGGATTTCCCCAGGCTTGCCGCATTTCATTTTCAATCAGGCCAACAGCATCAATACCCGTGGCTTTCAGATAGCGTTGGCTGGCGGACCAACTACGTAAATACGCGAGGTATTGAGAAAGATTCCAGTCGCAGCGCAATTCGAATGGAGGCGTTTGAATTTCATCCAGTGGAAAAATTATATCGTGATAGGCGGCTTCGACATGTCGTCTTTCCGGTGGCCAATAATCATCAAGCGTGCCGCGATACAGTTTTTGAAATACCAGATCGACGCTTTCATTGACGGAGGAACGCTCATAGGTCCACACCACCAATAAACCATCATCACGCAACACGCGTTTGGCTTCGTAAAAAAAGCGCTCGAAGTCAAACCAGTGCAAAGCCTGGGCCACGCAAATGCAATCCGCCGAGTTGTCGGGCAAGGAACTTTGTTCGGCTGGTTCAACGGCATAACGAATATTCGCATGCGGTGTTGCACTATTGATTTGTGTGCCACTCGGATCACTGGCAAAAACTTCATCGAAATATTCCGCGAGCGCAATGCTGGCCTGGCCATTGCCGCAACCGGCATCCCATACCAATGCACGGATTTTGCATTGCGATGCAATCCATTCAAACAGTAGCTTGGGATAACGCGGTCTGGCAGCGGCATAGCTACTGGCGTGGTCGGAAAAGTGATCCTTGAAAGTGCTCACAAAACGCCCGTAGATAAGGATGGCGGTCTATTTTATTCCTCCCGATTGAAAAAGCTTGACATGCAAATAAGAATCATTATCATTTAATCATCCGAGGATAAATCCATGAATAACGAAGCAAAGCCAGCGATGCAAGCTCCGCGAATATTTCAGTCCAATATGAAACCAGCCTCCCCCAAGACAGTTGATAGCAAACAATTATTGGGCAACGAACGCGAATGCTGGATTACCCACGCTGGCCAGACCTATCGTTTATGCCACACCCGTAATGACAAGCTGATTTTGATTAAATAAACCACACTCTCTTCCGGTTGCCAGCCTGGGCGCTGCCCAATGCAAGCTCGCCGGCTTGAAAAAAGCCGAACGAGATTTGTATGCGCCCCACATTAATTACCGTTTCAATCCAACTGGCCTTATTGGTCACATCATCCGTACACGCCGCAGAAAGCTCGGATGCTTCAAGTGCCAAAGAGCTCGACACCATCACGGTGATCGGCACCCGAAGCGAAAACGACATCACCAATGTTGCCGCAACCGTGAGTCTGATTGATCGTGAGCGCATGGACCGCGAGCAATCGCGCAATCTGAAAGATTTGTTGCGCTATGAGCCCGGCGTTTCGGTCGGAAGTGCTTATGGCCGCTTCGGTATTGGCGATGTCCGCATTCGCGGCCTCGGCGGTAACCGCGTTCAAATGCAAATTGACGGTGTCGATGTTGCCGATACTTTTTCGATCGGCAGTTTTTCTAATGTCGGTAGAAATTATGTGGATCCGGAATTGATCGAACGCGTCGAAATTCTGCGCGGACCTGCCAGTGCCTTGTATGGCTCCGATTCTCTGGGGGGCGTGGTGCAATTTCGCACACGTGATCCTGATTCGTACGTGGCGACGAATGAAAGCATGGGCACACGCCTTGGTCTGGACAGCAGCAGTGAAGATTCCGGCATCGGTGCCAGCGCATTGCTGGCTGGCATGAGTGGTCAATGGTCCGGCATGCTGCAGATCAATCGACGCGTCGGAAACGAAGTGGAAAATGCCGGCGGCGTGAAAACGCTGGACCGCACCAGAACCGCTGCCAATCCTAGCGACACGACGCGGCAAAATGCATTGGCGAAAATCGTTCGCCATTTCGGTGAAGGCCATAAATTCAGTTTCGTCGTCGATGCCGGCGACAATCGCAATGAAACGCATGTGCTGAGCAGTCAGGGTCTGTCATCGCCGACGCTTTTGATCACGAGCATGAAAGCCGACGACACGCAAAAACGCCGACGTTATTCGTTCGATTTTGCAGGCGAGAATATCGATTGGGGCTTTGCCAACAGTTATGAAATAAAAATCTACCGGCAGCAAAGCGACACCCTGCAGAAGACCCGCGAGGAACGCGCCACCATTTCTAACGGCAACCCGATAAATCCTACCCGTCGCGAACGCGAATTCACTTTCAATCAGGATACATACGGTGTTGAAGCCCTGTTACGCAAGCAATTCGAAACGTCCGGCAGCGAACACAATTTCGCCTACGGCGTATCGCTGAAAAATACCCGAATCGATGAGCACCGCGATGGTCGCAGCGTCAATATGACCTCAGGAATCGTCACCGGTACGATCTTCCCCGATGTATTTCCGGTGCGCGACTTTCCCGTCAGCGAGACCCGCGAAATTGGTCTATTCGTACAGGATGAAATGCGCTTGTTCGACAGCCGCCTCGGTATCACGCCGGCGCTGCGTTGGGACAGTTACAAACTGACGCCAAAACCCGATGCGATATTTGCTGCTGATAATCCGGACATCGCGCCGGTCGGCATCAGCACCAAGCACCTCTCGCCGAAGTTGTCGGTATCCTGGCGTTTGATGCAAGGCTGGTCGGTTTATGCCAGCGGCACCGAAGGCTTTCGCGCACCACCTTACAACGATGCCAATCTCGGCTTCACGAATTTCCCGAGCGGTTACACAGCGATTCCGAATCCCGATCTGAAACCGGAAACCAGTCGCAGTGTTGAAATCGGCACCAAGGCTGCCGGACGCTATGGCAACATTTCGCTCGCCGCCTATCAAAATAATTACGACGACTTCATCGAAAGCTTACGTGCCATTGGCGTAGACCCGAATACCCATTTACTGGTGTTCCAATCGCAGAATATTGCGAAGGTAAAAATCCAAGGGTTGGAATTCCAGGGGCGTCTTGATTTCGAAGCTTTGAATTTACCTGGTTGGCAGGCACGTTTCTCATATGCCACGGCATGTGGCGATGATCGGACTGCCAATGTTCCGTTGAATAGTATAGATCCGGTGCGCGCCGTGCTGGGTGTCGGTTACGAACAGCAAAACTGGAATCTGGAACTGGTCGGTAATTTTGCGAAGAAAAAAGAACGTGTCGCGCCACTGGATGCACAGAATACGCGACCTTTCCTCTCACCCGGGTACGGCGTGCTGGATTTACTGGGGCAATATCATTTGAATGATAAAATCCATTTGGAAATTGCCGTGCTCAATCTCGGTGATAAGGTCTACTGGGATTGGGCTGATGTCCCGGGCGTGGCAGCGAGCAATGCCTTACTTGATCGTTACACCCGTCCGGGCCGCGGATTGCGTCTGGCCATCAGCAGCAGTTTTTGATTGGCGTATGGGCCGACGTATCGACAGCATGAAAGATCACGGGCCGTGCACCCCCGAACTGCTGGCGGCGCTCGGCCCATTGCTGTGTTTGTATCGTGCCGATGATCCACATGCGTTATGCGGATGGTCCGGTGCAAAAAGCGTGCAAGCCCACATCAAAATCAATAGCGACGGTCCGCGAGAAGCGCTCACCTTTTTCGATGAAACCCGTCGCGCCTGTTGGCAATTATATTTGCTGCCCGATAGCGACTACCTGAGCTGGGATCGCGTGCTGTCCTGTGTGCGTTGCGAACTGGATACCACGCAGAGTTCCTGGCTGAAACAGATCGAAGTGGCGCCGATCGCT
>JBOHYH010000039.1:0-34768 GCA_050737775.1 Arenimonas sp. | reverse complement strand
CCCCCGCCCCTGCGGAATTATGTAAAGGCTGCTGCGTAACCCGAATCGACCAATGATTTCTGCAATGCAGCGCTGACTTTCTGGTTGCCGGCAACAATATGGCCCGTGTTCAGCAATTTGTCGCTGCGGCCTTTGAAATCACAAACCCGACCACCCGCCTCGCGCACCATCAACATGCCTGCTGCGATGTCCCAGGGCTTGATGCCCGCTTCAAAATAACCGTCGACGCGACCACAGGCAACATAGGCAAGATCCAGAGCAGCCGAACCGGTGCGACGTACATCTTCGGCCGTTTTCAGCAATTCGTTGATGGCTTGCAGATGCGCGGGAAGGCGAATCCGTTCACGCGGCGGAAAGCCGGTAATCAACATGCTGCCATTGAGATCCTTGCGATCAGCAACACGCATTTTTTTATCGTTGAGCAATACACCGGCACCGCGGCTGGCGGTAAACAACTCGTTACGCAATGGATCGAAAATGACGCCATCCATCGGCTCACCATTTTCAACCAGCGCAATCGAGACGCAAAAGTGCGGGAAGCCACGAAGATAATTGGAGGTTCCATCGAGTGGATCAATCACGAAAGTTTGGCGACCGGTACCCATGGCGCCAGACTCTTCAGCAAGAATGGCAACGTCCGGATAGGCGCGGCGCAATTCCTTGATGATTTCTTTTTCTGCCGCGGCATCGACTTCGCTGGCATAGTCTTGCGGGCTTTTTTCGACAATATTCAAGCTGGCGAGCTTGCTCATATGACGCAACATCACGGTACCGGCCATGCGCGCGGCTTTGGTCATGACAGTAATGACTGGGTTTTGCATAGGCCCGCCTAAACGTAAATTTGTGTGGAGAACATGCTGCAGTCAGTGCCGCAGCGGGCGAATGATACCAGATTCTGCTTGGAGCCTTCGCTCAACTTGCTCCAAAAGCCTTAAACTTGGGCGATGAAATCTTCACTTCGCATTGTTTTGGTAGGCACTCAGCACCCCGGAAATATTGGCTCTGCGGCACGCGCCATGAAAACCATGGGGCTTCACGAGCTGCATTTGGTAAGGCCACACAAATTTCCGCATGCCGAAGCCAGTGCGCTTGCCGCCGGTGCGGTTGAATTACTGGATCAGGCGATATTGCACGAAAGCCTGGCGGAAGCCGTTGCCGACTGCCATTTTGTGATCGGCACCTCGTCACGTAGACGCGAAGTGCCCTTGCCCGAATTTATGCCCAGGGCTGCCGCCGAACAATTACTGCAGGCGGGGCAGATCGGTAAAGTCGCCCTGGTTTTTGGCTGCGAACGCACCGGTCTGGAGAATGAAGATTTACAGCGTTGCCATGCCACAGTCTGTATTCCGGCAAACCCGGATTACGCCTCTCTGAATCTGGCCGCAGCCGTACAAGTGCTTTGCTACGAATACCGGATGGCGCAATTGGCTTCCGAATCGAGATCGGACGTCCCGGTAAATGCGACACGGGATCCAGACGAGGAACCTGCCAGCCATGAGGACATGGAGCGTTTCTTCGGGCATTTGGGCGAGTTGATGGAGCAGGTCGATTTTCATAAAGGCCGTGCACCGGAGATGGTCACTTCGCGCCTGCGCCGTTTGTATTTGCGGGCCCAAATGGACAAGCGCGAAATTAAAATTTTGCGTGGTTTGTTTTCCGATACCCAGCGTGTACTCAAAATTGGACAGAAACAACAAACAGAAAAATAATGTCCATTCGGTTAATCTTGTCAGCATGAAATTAGTACGGGAACAGGGTCTTTGGCGCTTGCGTCTGGGTTTGCGTGGGCAAATGCTGGGCATGCTTGGCTTGATGATGTTCCTGGTCGTGATTATTTTTTCGATGCTATGGATGAATGAAAGAGCCAATCATCGCGAAATGGTGTCGCTGACCGAAGCGGCAATGAGCAGCATAGACCGGGAAAATTTGAAGCGAAAAGGCGAAGCCCTGGTAAACCGCTGGACACCGGGAATTGCAACTGCTCTACGTGCAAAAGATTCGCGAACCTTGCAAGCCAAATTGCAGGACCTTAAAAAACAGAATGATGTTGTGTATGTCATCGCTTTCGATAATGCAGGCATCATTCTGGCCGATGCGGCAGAAGGTGCTAGCAACGGTAGGCCGATGCTGGACCCCTTGGCGAATGCCGTTAGTACCGCAGTTAGCGAAAATAAAGTCGTCTCGCAATGGAATGAAAAATTGCTGGATATTTCTGCGCCGGTATTGATTGCGGGAAAACGTGTTGGTGGATTACGAATCGGCATGGTATTGAACACGCAGTCGGCCAGTAATGACTCGTTGTTGCAACCTCTGAAAAATAATTTGAAACAATCGAATGATCGTCACTGGCGCTGGCTGCTCGCGACAACCATCGGCATGTTCGTGATTGCCTTTGGCTTATTGTATTTGCTTGAACGGCATGTCATCAGCCCGGTGCGGGATTTGTCGCTGGCAACCGACCAAATGGAGCAGGGGCGTTATGCCGATGTAAATTTGTCATCCAATCGGCAGGATGAAATTGGTGGATTAACCCGCGCATTTTCCAGAATGAGTGCAGGTGTTGCCCGTCATGATCGTGAAATTCGTCGCATGGCGTATACCGATTCACTAACCGGCTTGGCGAATCGTCTGGCATTTCGCGAGGAGCTCGAAGATCGCCTGCTGACCTTGCAAGCCAATAGCGGCGAACTGGCTTTGTTGTTTATTGATCTGGATGACTTTAAGCGTGTCAACGATACGCTGGGCCATGAAGAAGGCGACGAAGTGCTGAATCAACTCGCGCTACGAGTCAAAGCCACGCTCGAGAAACATGGCTTGCCTGGGTCACAGGTCGCCCGTTTCAGTGGCGACGAATTTATTCTACTATTTCTGCAATCGGACATCCGCAATAGCTCGAACGAGCTGGCCGAAGATTTGCTGTCTGAAGTTCGTCAACCGCTTGTCCTGCATGGCAACCCGCTTTATCTGACCGCCTCGATCGGCATTACGCTGTTTCCATTCGATGCCAATGCGGCCGGCGTGATGTTGAAAAATGCCGACATTGCGATGTATCAGGCCAAGGTGGCCGGAAAAAATTGCTACCGGTTCTATAGCCGCGCCATGGATCAGGCCGTTGAACGACGCGTACAACTCGAACAGGATTTGCGTGGTGCGTTTGAGCGCGGCGAGATGGGTCTGATGTACCAACCAATATACAATTTGATCGATGGCCGAATAGTGGGCGCCGAAGCCTTGATGCGTTGGCAACATCCACGTTTAGGCATGGTGCCGCCTTCAACCTTTATTGAAGTGGCCGAGCAAAGTGGTTTGATTGAAATGCTGGGTCGACATGCATTGGTGCTTGCCTGCAATGATGCTGCGATGTGGACAACCACCGACAACACATTGCCGTTTATTTCGGTCAACGTGTCGTCAAAACAATTGCGTGGCGGTGAATTGGTCGATGTGATTGAAACCGTGCTGGCATCGTCCGGTTTGAAACCGCATCAACTGCATCTTGAGCTTACCGAAACCGCCATATTAAGTGATGAAAATCAGGCCAGTGTCTTGTTGTCACGTGTACGTGCAACCGGCGTAAAAGTATGGCTCGATGATTTCGGTACCGGTTTTTCCGGTCTTAGCCATTTGCGACGTGTGCCAGTGGATGGGGTGAAAATTGATCGCAGCTTTGTCACCGATTTATTGCGTGACCCTGACGATCTTGCACTGACAACATCAATTATCGCGATGGCGCACTCACTGGGCATTACCGTTGTTGCCGAAGGTATTGAAACCGAAGGCCAGTACGCCGTATTGCGGGAACGCGGTTGTGATCAAGGCCAGGGGTTCTGGCTGGGTCGACCCATGCTGGCGCAGGAAGTGGCGAAATTATTCGTGGCGTGATTCCCGGGTTTTTGTAGGAGCGCCTTCAGGCGCGACAGGTCTGCGAAATAATCCATCGTAGGAGCGAGCTCTGCTCGCGAATAAACCTGTCGAGTTGTATTTCGCGAGCAGAGCTCGCTCCTACATTGGGCGTTGCTGTGCTTTCGCGGCTTATCCTGTTCCTGCCGAAGCAGGAAAATCAAAACCACGAAGCAACAAGTACCGCGAGTTCTTTTGAAAAGAATGCGAGCAGGATTATTTCGATAATACCGAGCAGCCAGCCAATCATCATGAAGCGGCCATCACGTTCAATCAGTGCGAACGAAAAAAACAGGATGATGATGCCGAACGGGATATTGGTGCCCGGCAGTGGCAAGGCCAGGGAGGCACCCAATATCAGTAGCAACAAGCCGCTAAATGCATGCGCCACCGGATTACTGAAAATCCATTCGTCCCGGGGCTTGGTGATTTTATCCAGCCGCGCCAACCATTTATCGAAACGGTTACGGAAACCAATAATTCGGGAGCGTTGAAATTTACGATTCGAGACAAAACCGGGCAGCCAGGGATGTTCATAACGCATTAAAAACTGAAGCCCGATCAAGGAAGTCAAAAAACCGCTGACCGAGCCTTGCCCCATCGGGACCGGGAAAAATGTCGGCAACAATGCAAGGAATAAAAATAAACCGAAAGCACGCTCCTGGAATTCATCCAGTAAACCGCTGAGCGTTAATTCATCTTCGGGGAGTCCTTCGCACAGCTTGTTGATTAGCTGGTGTGTACTAGGGGGCAGAGGGCCTTGATGTTTTGGAAAGCGAAATTTCATCAGACGGCTTCAGCATCAAGTGCTTTATCCGGTACTTCGGCAATCAGTAACTTGTCTATGCGCGCGCCGTCCAGATCGACCACTTCTATTCGCCAGCGTTGCCAGTCGAAATATTCGCCAGCATGTGGAATGCGTCCGTAATGGGCAATCACCATGCCGGCTGCCGTCGTAAAGTCCTGTTCCTCTTCATTCGGCAATACGTGCAGTCCAAGTAATTCTTTCAGCTCATCGGCGGAAACACGGCCATCCACCAGCCAGGAGTTATCGGCGCGTTGCACAATCGATGGCTCGTCTTCATTGCTTTCGCTGTCCTGAATACGGCCCAGCACGGCACCAATCAGATCATTCAATGACACCAAGCCCTGGATGTCGCCGTACTCGTCCACGACTAGCCCCACGGTTTGCTGTTCTTCACGAAAAATTTCAAGAAGCCGCAATGCATTGGTGGAATCCGATACGAATAGTGCCGGACGAAGTTGCCGAAGCAGCTCGTCGGTGCTCTTGATATCGGTCTGTCCTGCCAGCGTTTTGACTTCGAGTATGCCCAGTACATCGGCATCGCTACCGCGATAGACCGGAAAACGTGCGAACAAAGTGTCACGCATTTTTGCCAGATTATCTTCCAGTGCTGCATTGGCATCGAGCCAGGTAATACGTGTGCGTGGCGTCATCAACGAATCGGAGGTGCGATCGCCTAAACGCAGCACACGATTGAGCATATTGCGTTCGTCCTGGTCGATGACACCTTGTTCATGGCTCTCCGCCACCAGGTGGCGAATTTCTTCTTCCGTCACTTTTTCTTCGGCTACTTTGCCCAGGCCCATGATGCGCAGCAGAGTCCGTGTGAGAAGCGTCAATATCACGACGGCAGGGCGCGCAATCATGCTGAGTATGCTCATCGGAATGGCGACTGCGGTTGCGATCTTTTCCGGACGCAGTGTTGCCAGACGTTTCGGGACCAATTCGCCGAGTACGACGGAAATCAGCAATATCAATGTGAAACTGAAAGCGAATGCAATTGTTTCGGCATACTTCGTGATGAATGGAATACCCAGCGTTATTAGTGGGGCCTGTATTTTTGTCGCCAGTGATTGACCACCAAAATAACCGGTCAGCAAACCGAGCAAAGTGATCCAGACTTGCACCGCCGATAAAAAGTTTTCCGGATGTTCGGAAAGCTCCAGCGCCTTGCGTGCCCGTGAACTGGTAAGCGCCAGTTGTTTCAGACGTTGCTTGCGCGAGGTCATCACGGCCATCTCCGACAGAGCGAAGAAGCCGTTGAACAAGACCAGAACGATGACGATTAAAATTTCAATCATGAGAAGTGGGCAGCATTAATCCAGAGGTGAGTATAGATGCTGGCGATGTAGCCTAGTGCAATGGCCCAACTCCATTTCAGATGACTCATAAAGGTGTACTGGCCTTTGGACACCCCCATCAAGGCCACACCGGCGGCAGAGCCGACCGATAATAAACTACCGCCCACACCTGCGGTAAGCGTGATCAACAGCCATTGGCCATGATCCATCGGCGGGTTCATCTGCAAGACGGCGTACATGATCGGAATATTGTCGACGATGGCAGACAGCAAACCCATGATGACATTAGCCGTGGTGAAGCCGAGCTCGCCATAAATTTTGGTCGAGGCAAGTTCCAGATAGCCAAGCGTAGCCAGACCGCCCACGCACAACAAGACGCCATAAAAGAACAGGAGCGTATCCCACTCAGCGCGCGCAATAATTTCAAATACGTTGTAACGCCCATTATCAGAAGTTTCATCGAGGGCATGCTTTCTGTGCTCATGCCGCTTGATCACATAACCCCAGATTTGCAGCAGGCCAAGGCCGAACAACATGCCATAGACCGGTGGCATGTGCAGAAACTGTTTGCCGGAGACAGTAATCGCAATAGTAATGGCAAACAAAAAGCAGGTGATCCAGCCGCCAAACTTTACATCGGCATTGTCCTTGCCCGGCGGTGGCGTCTCTTTTGGCAGGGCAAAATGCATGCAGATTGCAGGAATTATCCAATTCACCAAGGAGGGCACAAAAATGCTGAAGAATTCAAAAAACTCGACCTTCTTCGCTTGCCACACCATCAGCGTGGTGATGTCACCAAAGGCACACCAGGCGCCGCCTGCATTGGCGGCCACCACCAGGTTGATAAAGGCCAGCGTGATGAAACGAATATTGCCGGCGCCTACTGCCAAAATAACCGCTGACATGATCAATGCCGTGGTGAGATTGTCCAGAACCGCAGAGAGGAAAAATGAAACGATGCCGGTAATCCAGAACAGGGAGCGGTAACTCAGGTTTCGACTCACCAGCTCTGCGCGTAATGCCTCGAATACGTTACGTTCGGTCATGGCGGCAACAAAACTCATTGCCACAATCAAGAAGAAAAACAGTTCGCTGAATTCCAGAAAAATATGACGGAAAGCATTCGCGGCAAAATCAGGCTCCAGTGCGGAGTCCAGACTGCAATACCAAGCGACAATGCCCCATATCAAGCCCGCTGCGATCAATACAGGTTTCGATTTGCGCAAATGTATTTTTTCTTCCAGGACCACGAAAGCGTATGCCGTCACAAAAATGCCGACTGCCAGTAAACCCAGTGGATGATCGGTCAGGTCAAGTTTGTGTCCGGCTGAGGGGCTGGCCCAAGCCGCAACAGGTAACAAGAAAACTGTAAAAACCGCCAATAGAGACTTAATTATTCGATTAATCATGGTTTTAGAGCTGATTCTTGAGGCCCCCATGATAACGCAGCCATATGACATTTAGTCGAAAATCCGGCTGTCGGCCTGGGCTATAATGCCCGCCATCAAGATGAAGCAAATGTTTCAAAAATCTGTCATCTCACCCAACTACGCTTAGCAAGGGGTTTTTCATGTTTTCTCTGCAAACTATTTTCGGAAAGGGCGACAAGTTTTATGGCCTGTTGGAGGCAAGTGCTGCTGCCGCACGCGAAAGTACCCGTGCCCTGGTCGAGCTATTGCAGGCCCCCCCTGGTCAGCGTTCGCTCGATAAATTCAAATTGGCACGCCAGCGCGAGAAGGATTTGTCCGCGAAAATCAGCCATGAACTCGTCAACACTTTCGTGACGGCATTGGAGCCGGAAGATATCGAGGCCCTGAATAACGTTTTGTATAAAATTCCAAAGACCGTAGAAAAATTTGCCGAACGTTATTTGATAGCTGCCGAACGTATCGGCGATGTCGATTTTGTATCGCGCGCCATCATGCTCGAGAAATCCTGCGAAGTGATCGAGCAAATGGTGGGATTGCTGCGTAAAGGCATCAATATGGAAGCCACCAAGGCGTTGAATGACAAGATGCAGGCGATTGAAGCCGAAGCTGATCGCCTGATTCTGGAAATGTATCGTGACAGCTATACCCGCGAAACCGATCCGATGCGCTACCTGATTCTGAAGGACATGTTCGAGATTCTTGAAAAAGCGATTGATAAATGCCGGGATGTCGGCAATGTGATTTATCAAATCGTCCTGAAAAATAGCTGAGGAGCATAGCGTGCTCACTCTTTTATTACTGGTGATTTTGACTGCACTTGTTTTCGAGTACATCAATGGTTTTCACGACACCGCAAACTCGATTGCCACCGTCGTTGCTACCAAGGTATTAACGCCAACACAGGCGGTGATGCTGGCTGCAGCAACAAATCTGATCGGTGCACTGTGGGGGACGGCTGTCGCCAAAACCATTTCGTCAGGTCTGATTGATACCAGCATGGTAGACATCAATTCGCAGATTCTGATTTGCGCATTGCTGGGCGGAATCATCTGGAATCTGGTGACCTGGTATCTGGGGCTGCCTTCCTCGTCATCGCATGCCTTGATTGGTGGACTTTGCGGCGCTGCATTGGCGGCTTCACACAATAATTGGGCATCGATCATCTGGTCGCAACCGGATCATCCGTTCTGGAAAGGCAAGGGCGTGCTGTGGAAAGTAATTTTCCCGATGTTTACGTCACCGCTACTGGGATTTCTCACCGGTCTGATTCTTATGGGTCTGTTGTTTGCGATTATTGCGGGTATTGCCAATCTTGGCGGCAAGTTTGCCCGTGCCATGCGTCCGCGCTGGGTCAATGGATTTTTTGGCAAAGCACAAATTTTTTCGGCCGGTTATATGGGGCTTGCGCATGGCAGCAACGATGCGCAAAAAACCATGGGTATCATTGCTTTGGCCTTGGTCGCTGCGACTGGCGCCGGCACCCTGGAAAATGCGCCCAGCTGGCTGCAATTTTTAAGCCTGCCATCTGAAAACGGCGGCAAGGATATGGAAATTCCGTTGTGGATCAAATTGACTTGCGCCGTCGTCATGGCGGCGGGTACGGCGGCTGGTGGCTGGCGCATTATCAAAACACTGGGTCACAAGATGGTGAAGCTGGATCCGATCAATGGCTTCGCTGCCGAAACCAGCGGCGCCAGTGTTATCTTGCTGGCGTCATCGCTCGGCATACCGGTTTCCACCACGCATAATATTTCATCCGCCATTATTGGTGTGGGTGCAGCAAAGCGTTTCAGTTCGATCAAATGGACCGTCGTAGAACGCATGTTATGGGCCTGGTTATTGACCATTCCGGCAGCAGGTGGTTTGGCGTGGGGCTTGGTGAAACTGCTCCAGCACTTTAATTGGGCCTGAAGCGATTTTACGTAGAAGTCCGCTTGCGGACGAAGAACCCGGAAAGATTTCAAAAATAAAAAGCCCGCATGAAAAATCATGCGGGCTTTTTTCATAACTATAGTGTCTTCGCTCGCAAGCGGGCTCGTACGTAAAATTAATGCAAATCGCCACCAGCAGACAACATGCGTTCCAGATTGTCGCCAACGCCGCCAATTTCAAGAATCAAACGATCGAGTTCTGCGGCATCAAGGCTGTCGAATGGACGATTTTCGCAAAGTTGCAAATACGGCACGCCATCAAGTTCGCCGATTGCCATAAAACCGACGCGGCTTTGCCAATTGAAGGCGAGCATTTTTTTCGCATCCAGCCCGGTCATCGGCGCGACTGCCGTACTCAGGCGTAAATATTTACGGTTGTCTTCTGCTTCAAGCTCGGACAGGAATATACTTTGATGGCGTGTGCCTTGTTCCAGAGATAACTCGACACACACCAGATAAGGTTCGCGGGCAGTCACTTTATATTTGCCTTCCACGTGACTACGAATTGATTCAAAACTACGCATGACGGTTCTCCTCGGAACGCATATTCTAGACCTCTATGGCCACAAAGTCTGCCCCAGAGAAAATAATCGCCGCCATTCGTGCAGTGCCGAAAGGCGAGGTCGCCGGCTATGGTGAAATTGCACGTCGTGCCGGCTTGCCGGGTCGTGCCCGCATGGTCGCCAGTATTCTTTCGCATAACGAAGACAAGCAATTGCCCTGGCATCGAATATTGCGTTCCGATGGCAGCATTGCATTTCCGAAAGACTCGACACATTACGCCGAGCAAATACAACGATTACGAGCAGAAGGTGTTGAAGTCGTGAATGGAAAAGTACGCGGCCTTAAAGCAGCGGCAACGGTGGATGAATTACTTTGGGCGCCACCGACAAGCGTAAAGAAAACGTAATTTTGATAGTTCGCACGAGGACTGTAAAGCCCGGAAAATCTGATGCAATTCGGGCCTTGTGGCCCTCCCACACGATCAACGTAACTTTATTTCACGCTGACGAAACCAGGCCGCAATACTGTATCGCGTTTGAGTAGCAGGCATGACCTCATGCTCGATTTCTTCACTCAGGAAAAGCACGCTGGTTCCGATCTTTGGAGCAATGTCGTGTTGTCCTTCGGGCAGATGCAAGCGCAAGGCACCGCCCGCATTATCCGGCCAGTCGATATTCAAATAACATACCAGCGAAAGTATGCGTGCATCATCATCACGGAAGCGATCACGATGTCTAGCATACGCAGCCCCCGTCGGATAAACCGAATAATGTGCTTCAATCGATTCAAGTCCAAGCATCAATGATTCATTCAACTCTTTGCGTAACACATCCAGGACAGCAAGAAAACGTTTCGCCGCCGCACCACAGCGAGGGTCGTCGAGCCACAGAGTGGAATCGCCACGGAGTGATGAAAGCGTTTTTGTATCGTTATGACCTATTGATGCAGGGCACAAAATGAGTGCTGTTTCATGCCTGTTTGCTTCTTCAAATAACGAGAAAAGCAAGTCTGGCTGGAAAAGTCGGGCACTTGTACCCCAGGCATGATGGGATAATTTTTCGCATATTGCCTTGATGTCAGACGATTCAGTACTCATATTGGCTATCATACCGGCTGCTTTCTGGAGAAGACATCGTGCATTTACCCCGCATTACCAAGCTATTGCTGTTCATTTTGACGGGTGCGTTTTTATTGCAGAAGGTATTCCCGGATGAAGCCCTGCTGTTTTTCGCGCTTTGGCCATGGGGTCAGCATACGCTGGGTATCGCAAGTGATGGCACCGCTGTTACAACGGCATTTTATCCCTGGCAACTATTGAGCTATGCGTTCCTGCATGGTGATTTCATCCATTTATTTTTCAATGGAATTGCGTTGTTCCAATTTGGTGCCGTGCTTGAGCAAACATGGGGGGCAAAAAAATATATTCATTACCTGCTGGCCTGCACGATAGGCGCAGGCTTGATTCAGCTGCTCTTGGTCAGTAGCGGAATTTTGGGAGACAGCATTTACCCAACTATTGGCGCTTCAGGTGGGGTTTTTGGCTTGTTGCTTGCGTACGGAATGCTTTTCCCAAATCAGCGAATGATGTTGATCATTCCGCCGATTCCCATGAAAGCAAGCACGATGGTCATTATTTTCGGTGTGATTTCATTGCTTATGGGGGTTACCGGAACGCAGGCTGGCATAGCGCATTTTGCCCATCTGGGTGGCATGTTGTTTGGTTGGCTGATGATTCGCTATTGGCGTGGTCAACCGCCCTTCAAAAAACGTGGGCCAAGATTGGTGAAGTAGTAGGGCGGCGGGCGTAGCGCACCCAGTATCGATGAAATGCCAATAAAAACACGCCCAGGTTTGCCGCCCGCAAGCGGGCTTCTGTGGTTTAGCGGCGCATCGATAAAAAATCGGGACTCGTTACCAGACGCAATGCATCCAGACGCGGACGCGATTGCGGCAGTGCTTTCAGCAGTGCTTGATGTTCCTGCTCAAGCGCAGCAATTTCTTCGGGACGCACTGCCGGGTTTTTCGATGCCAGCGCCTGCAGTCTTTCGATTTCATGTCGCAAAAAGCCATCCGCTTTTTCAAGCGCAAACGAGATCTCGGTCTGTGCCAATACTTGTGCCTGACCACGAGTCTTTTCAAGCATTGGCGGAACCAGCATATTCAATATTTTTCGCATCGAGCTTAAATCGAATGCCCGGTCGCCAGCACGGTGTGCCGCACGTTCGTTAGGGGCGAAATCCGGCCGAATTTGCAGGCGGGTATCGACGGCTATGCTTAAAGGCTTTGGTGGCAGAAAGCGCTCGATGTTCAGGCCTTTTTGCGCGATGCATTCCAGTACGTAAACCGCTTCCAGAATCACCGTCCGCTGCGGTAATGAGTCATCAATCAAAAGAGCAGTGTTGCCCTTGTCGCTCGACAGCAGGAAATCCTGAGCCGATAAAATCATCGGATGATCGTTGCGCAGATAAAGCACATCATCTCTTGCAAGTGCCGTGCTTCGATCAAATGTAATGGGCCGTGGGCCGCCTTTCAATTCCTCGAAGCCGTCCATCGTCAGCATTTCCGGGTCGAGCAGCCAAACCTTGGGGCTCAGTGCTTCGTTGTGAATGCCGAATTGTTCCAGCAGGCGCAAAGCGTAATCGTCGTGCGCAATCAAATCGTCATCCTGCTTGCAGGCGAGCATTAACTCGCCGTCACTGGCGCCTTGCTGACTGCCAAGTTCCAGCAAACGGTCGCGACCGGAAGCAATTTTTTCTGCGAGTTCACGGTGTGTCTTTTTGGTTTTTTCGATTAATTGCGTAAGTGCTGGTTCACGACTTACGCCATCCTGTTCGGCCAGCGATACCAGTTCGTCGCCATGCAGACGTAAACATTCTCGACCATCGGCGATCACCTGTGTGAATGCATCTAGGCCTTCGTGATACCAACGCTGCAATGCTTCCTGCGGGCTGCCGGGCAGGGCGGCGCAATGCAGATGCACATCGCCTTGCTGACCAATGCGATCCAGTCGGCCGATACGTTGCTCCAGCATGTCCGGGTGCAATGGCAGGTCCCAGAAAATCAGATGTTGGGCGAATTGGAAATTACGACCTTCGGCACCGATTTCAGAAGCAATCAAACACCGCGCGCCATCGGGTTCGGCAAAGTACGCTGCATTGCGGTCGCGTTGCAGCAAGCTCATGTCTTCATGAAAACGAGCAATGGCGATTCCGCTACGCAGACGAATGGCTTCATCCAGCGCTTGCACCTTGGCTCGTGAACGACACAACAGCAATGCTTTCGCAGGCGCAATGCTTTCAAGAATTCCCATCAACCAGTCGGTGCGAGGATCACGCGTATAGTCGTGTGCGGGTTCGTCGTCACTATCGCCAATGTCATGCACAAACTCGGCATGCAGACGGCCACGCCAATGATCATCGTCGCTTTCTTCGAGTGCTTCGATATGCGTGATGCGTGTTGGAAAGCCACCGACTAATGCGCGGCGATTCCGAATCATTACCCGGCCAGTACCGTGACGGTCGACCAGATCATTCAACAAGTCTTGTCGTTCACGCTCATCGCCTTCGGTAATTTTTGCAAGACGATTGGCCAGGCCGTTTTTTTCACTGGGCATGAATGATGCCAGTGCTTCCATGTCACCCGTCGTCAAGGCTTCGTGATTCAACAAACGGTCGGCCAGACTCGAGAGCGAAATATAGCGAGATTGTTCGTTGATGAAGCTCGACAAATCCGTATAACGAGCAGGGTCCAGCAAACGCAGGCGTGCAAAGTGACCGCCGAGTCCGAGTTGCTCGGGCGTTGCGGTGAGCAGTAACAAACCGGGTGTCTGTTTCGATAATGCTTCAACGAATTGATACGAAGGACTGGAAAATTCTTCGGTCCAGATCAGGTGATGTGCTTCATCCACCAGCAATACATCCCAGCTTGCATCGAGACACTGTTTTGCGCGTTTGCCATGGCTCGAAAGCCAGTCAACCGATGCGATGATGCATTGCTCGTCTTCGAAGGGATTATGGCCAGTATTGTTGAGTTCGATGGCTTCGCAGCGTTCTTCATCGAAGATGGCAAAGCTTAAATTGAATCGACGCAGCAATTCGACAAACCATTGGTTGACCAGACTTTCCGGCAGCAATACGCAGACACGCGATGCACGGCCCGAAGCCAGCATCTGTGCAACAATCAGGCAGGCTTGAATGGTTTTGCCAAGACCCACTTCATCGGCGAGCAATAAGCGGGGTGGGCGGCGTTTCGCGGCAATTTCCGCAACGCGTAATTGATGCGGAATCAGATCGATTCTTGCACCCAGAATTCCCCAGCCGGCATGCGCGCGTGACTCTGCACTGCGCATCAAGCATTCGCGGCGGAATTCGAATTGATCATTGCGATCTACGTGCCCGGCCAGCAATCGCGTATCTGCCTGTGATACCGGTTGCTCTGCATCGAGTTCGCCTTCAAAGAAACTATGCTTGCTGGCACGATAATGAATCAGGCCGTCGGTTTCTTCTGCGGCTTCGATAATGATTTCCGCGCCACTGACACGTACGCGATCGCCAGGGCGAAATGCTGCGCGCAACAGTGGGGCAGTACCGATTGCGTAATGCCGGAGCATGCCGCTACCGGTAAATACCATTTGCACCTGGCGTCCTGACAATCGCAGGACAGTACCAAGGCCTAATTCGGGTTCCGTGCTTGAATACCAACGTTGGCCGGGAATAAATGACATCAGGGCCAGAGTCTCAATTGTTCTTTGTAAGGACGCTGCATAGCACCGGCCTTGCAGGTGAAAGCGGCACCGAAAGCAGGCATGTTCGAAAGCGGGCCATTTACACGCCATTTCGCAGGTGCATGATTGGCTTTGTCGTAGGAGGCGATCAAAGCACTATCGCGATCTACGCGTGCCCAGATATTTGCCCAGGCCTTGAAGAAATCCTGTTGTGCATTTTTATCACGTGTGCCACTTGCCACAAAGGCTTGCAGCGCAATTTCAAGACCGGATAAATCCGCCAGATTTTGCGTTGAGGTCATTGTGCCGTTTACTTTTTTGCTGCCACTCAGAGTGTAGCCGTTGTATTGTGCAATCAATGAGGCGCGCTGCGTGTTCAGTGCGGTTACGTCCTTAAAGGCTGCCTGGTAAAGAGCAAGGCTCAATTGTTGAGCGAACAAGGCACCAAAAGCGCCGAAATCAGTCGTACTACCATGACCATCGAACACCGGTGCTTGCAGCAATGCGTTGCTGACAATAATCCGGTTTTCTTTCGGCATGTACACGATCAAAGGTGCTGTATCGCTAAGATCGGACGGCCAGGATTCGATACTCGTCGTATTTCGTATTTTTTGTCCACGGCGCAATAATTTCAGCGCCGAGTTTGCCAGACTGTCGCTAACCTCAACCGATGAAATATTTTTGGTATCGCGACCAATATCGACCTTCAAGCTCTTTAGAATTTTCAGGTCGCGTTCTTCACCCTGGTTCACGACCCAGGTGCTACGAACGATGGCTTTTTCGGCGGCCTGCATGATGGCATCAGTAACAGCGCGAGCATGTTCACGCTGGCCATTGGCCATGTAGCGTTCGGCATAAGCCGCATCGATCAACTCCGGGGCGCTGGCTTCAATTAGTTCACGCAGATTCTGTTTGCGTGATTTCGGTGCAGGGCGGCCTTCCAGATAGACTTCATAGAATTGACCGTAAGATGAAAAATACGGTTCGTTCAAATAAGGTGCCAGTTGGTTAATGGCATGAAAACGCAAATAGCTTTTCCAGTGTTCGATCATTTTTGCGTTGATTAGGCTATTGACCGTTTTGAAAAAGGGCGGCTGCATGAGTGTAGCTTTATCACCTGCGGCTTTCTGTGCGCGCATGAATTCGCCGAGTTGTAAATTGCCGTATTGCTTCGCGGCATCCTTCAGCGAGATAACTTGTGATGGTGATTCACCTGAAACTGCAGCTAGTTGCATTTCAAGGCTGATCACCTGGCCGGCCTGGATTCCGGCCTGGTCACTCGATATTCCACTGGCGCCAAGTAGCGCTTGTGCGTAGCTGCGATAACGGGCTTGTGCAGTGGCAACTGCAGCATCTTGCTGGGTATAAAAGCCAAGCTCGGGGAATCCTATGGCGTTGGCCGAGAATTTATTGCCGTCGTCGTCAAAATCAAATAAAAGCGGTAGACCACGTGCATGCATATTGGCAATGACGTTAGTGATGTCTTTCGGTTTTTTTATTTTTTCGATTTCGGAAAGCAGCGGAGACAGTATTTTTGCGCTGTCGGCCTGAACCCGGCTTTCTTCTGCGCTTTGCATCAAGGCATTCAATTTATCCTGAGCCGGACCCGCACCTTGTTGCGGAGAAGAAAAAAGCGATTCGCGTTGACGTGCGCTGAGTTCGTTCATTTCATCCCATAAACTGCGACTGGCATAACCTGGCGGCAATGGGTTGGAACGTAACCAGGGAGTATTTACATGACCATAAAAATCGACACAGGCAGCAGGAGGTGGTGGTGCGCTCGCCATTTTTTTGGCTTGTACAGGACTGACAAATAAGGTGACAGTGGCTGCAGCAACAGCGATCAAAGGGCGAAAAGTAAGGGTCATTGCAACTCCATGCACAATCATCTGTGGGGCATGCATGATAAACCTATCGGCAGACAACAACAAAAAAGGGCCCTTGCGGGCCCTTATTCTTAAAGCCTTGGTTCAGAAACGCTAATTACCAGATGGCTACGCGCTTATCTTCGGCACGTACCATGCCATCACCGGTTTTGCATGAAAATGCAGCAGCAAAAGCGGGCAAGTTGGAAGGTGCACCATTCGCGCGGAAACCTGCCGGTGCATGTGGATCGGTATTCAAACGAACTTTGAGTTCGTCTGGCGTAAAGTTACGACGCCAGACGGTAGCCCAGTTCATGAAGAAACGCTGGTCTTGCGTAAAGCCGTCAATTGCCGCCATTTTCTTGTTCGTCAAATCGCGTTGCAGGGCATCGTAAGCAACCGTCAAGCCACCGAGGTCGGCAATATTTTCGCCCAGTGTGAGCTTGCCTTTGACATTCAATGCCCCTTCTTTCGGATCATTGAGGGCAGTATAGCCGTCAAATTGCGCGATCAGTTTGCCGGTACGGGCCTGGAATGCTTTCAGGTCGGCATCGGTCCACCAGTTATTATTGTTGCCTTCGGCATCAAACTGGCTGCCTTGGTCATCATAACCGTGCAGCATTTCGTGACCGATAACGGCACCGATACCGCCATAGTTCAGAGCCGGATCGGCTTTGGCATCAAAGAATGGAGATTGCAAAATGGCAGCCGGGAAAACAATTTCGTTTTTCAGCGGATTGTAATAAGCATTGACGGTTTGCGGTGTCATGCCCCATTCCTTGCGGTCGGCCGGCTTGCCGATTTTGGACATCTGATAAGCATTTTCAAACGCTGTTGCAGCGACCAAATTGTCGAAGTAGCTCTTGCTGCCGTCGATGGTAAGGCCCGAGTAGTCGCGCCATTTGTCGGGATAACCGATTTTCGGATCGAAGGTATTCCATTTGGCAATTGCCTTGGCCTTGGTTTCGGCGCTCATCCATTCGAGTTTTTCAAGACGGGCCTTGAGTGCTTCGCGCAGATTGGTAACCAGTTGCAGCATCTGTGCCTTGGACTCTTCCGAAAACACCTGCTTCACGTAAACTTCGCCAAGTGCTTCACCAGCAGTACCGTTCACGCTGTCAAGTACGCGCTTCCAGCGTGGTTTTTGCTCTTTCTGGCCGCGCATCACCGTGCCATAAAATGCAAAACGTTCGTTTGATAACTCGTCGGAAAGGTAGGGTGCCGAATCGGCGATGGTGTGATAACGGAAATAGGCCTGCCAATCGCTGACCGGAGTATCCGTGAGCATTTTATCCATTTCGGTAAAGAACTTCGGCTGTGACAGCGAGAAACCTTTCACGCCCTGAATATTTTGTGCGGCGAATAATTTCGTCCAGGAAAAATTCGGCGTAGCTTTGTCTGCATCAGCAATACTGACGAAGTGGTATTGATTAGCTGGGTCACGCTGTGCAATCGGGTCCAGAGAGGCGGCAGCCAAACGAGTTTCAAATTTCAAAACAGTTTGCGCCTGAGTTTTTGCGGCAGCCGCTTCTACGCCACCCAGAACCAGCATTTTTTCGATGTGGGCAAGGAACGCATCGCGTTTTTCCTGATATTTGGCATCGCTGTAATAGGCTTTTTCAGGTAAGGACAGACCGTCTTCGTTGGCATAGGCAATCACGTTTTTAGCGTCTTTGAAATCTTCGCCCGGACCAAATCCGAATACCGATTGCTGACCTTTTGCAAAACCTTGAATGATGTAGGCGGCAATACCTGCGCCGTCTTTCAGTGCATCGATTTCGGTCAGGTAAGGCACCAGAGGTGCGGCGCCTTCCGCATTCAATTTGGCTTCGTTCATACCGGCACCATAAAGGTCACCGATTTTCTGTTCGTTGCTGCCGGCAGCAGGCTTGGAATTGGACGCTGCTTCGACAATTTGTTTTTGCACCGCCAAGGAGCGCTCACCGAGCATTTCAAAGCTACCCCAGGTGGTTCTGTCGTTCGGAACCGGGTTTGCAGCCAACCACTTGCCATTGACGTGCTTGTTCAAGTCCACGCAAATTGGCGAGCTGGCATCAAGATCGGCAGCATTGAATGCGGGCAATTGTGGGAGCTTCGAGAAATCGATGCTGAGTGGTTTTGCCGCTTCGGTTACTGCAGGTGCGGCTTCTTCTTTTTTTGCACAGGCAGAAAGGCCGATAGCGATGGCAACAGCGAAGGAGAGAGGTTTCAAAATACGTGAGGACACATAGACTCCGGGCCCCGCAGGGCGGTTGGTTTAGACCACGCTGTTGAAAAACAACGTACAGGCGCGGGAATGTACTGCACTAATTGAGGACACGCGATGGGCCGAAGGTCATGTACGAGCTTTGGCGAGTGCTGCCTTTTTTAATCAAGTACTTAACTCGAATTTCTAATGCTGTGCGGCTGTTTTGAGTCTCGTATCAGGTTAAATTTATGTTGCAGGGGGTTTGTAAGCGCAAAAAATCAATGCTATGGTCGGCGCGTTGGTTCTGGACTCCCATGCTTATGAAGCCCCGTCTCCAGACCCGAAGAATGTCGACAGCCCAGTCTGTCGACAGGTTCTCAGGTCTTATACATTTCGCCACTTTGTTGGCGCATCTAGCCACCCGGTACTCCCCGGTGCGGGCGACGGCACACTCCATTTGTTTTGAAACGGCTGCGACGAAAGTGGCGACTCGGATGTCTATTTCCAACTAAACCGATTCGGCGCAACGCCCATCGGGCGCGGCGCTGATTCTCAATCTTTTGTTTGGTTTTGGAGAACGACAATGCGTGTGTTGGCTTGCGATGGTATTCATGAAGATGGCTTGGTATTGATGCGGGAAGCGGGTTGGGAAGTGGAAATTTCCGAACCGATCAAAGACCCGGCCGTACTGGCGAAAAAACTTGAAGGCGTTGATGCGCTTCTGGTGCGATCTGCCACGGCGGTGACAGCAGAATCGATTGCCCATGCAACACAACTCAAAGTGATTGGACGTGCCGGTGCCGGTGTCGACACCATTGATGTCGAGGCAGCAACCGCTCGCGGTATCGCCGTGATGAATGCGCCCGACGGCAATACGCTGGCAGCAGCGGAACATGCAATATCACTTTTGTTTGCACTTGCACGTCATATTCCCAAAGCCGATGCTGGCATGAAAGCAGGTGGCTGGCCGAAGAATGGCCTCACCGGTTTTGAACTGGAAGGTAAAAAACTCGGCGTGATCGGTTTGGGCCGAATTGGCGCAACCGTTGCTCGTAAAGCGCAGGGCATCGGCATGGACGTAGCAGCATACGATCCGTTTTTACCCGCTGCCGCTGCAGGTCGCAGCAGTGTGCCGATGAAAACACTGGATGAATTGCTGGCGAAAGCCGACATCATTACTTTGCATATTCCGCGCACCAAGGAAACCACCAATATTCTTGACGAAGTGCGATTGCGCGCCATGAAAAAAGGTGCCTATGTCATCAACGCTGCACGTGGTGGCCTGGTCGATGAAGACGCTTTACTGAAATGCCTGGAAGACGGACATCTGGCTGGTGCGGCACTCGATACCTTTGTTACTGAGCCATTGCCTGCCGATTCCAAATTACGCGATAACGCGAAATTAATTCTGACACCGCATCTGGGGGCATCAACCAGTGAAGCACAACAGGCCGTCAGCACGATTCTCGCAAAACAGATGATTGATTTTCTGCAAACGGGTGCCGTGGCCGGTTGCGTTAACCTGCCGCCGTTGACCGCCGAAGCCGCAAAAGAAGTCGGACCGTGGATGCCATTGATGACGGCGCTCGGAAAACTCGCGACACGCTTGGTGCCTGCGCCGAATAAATTGCATATTACTTATGCAGGCCGCACAGAAGCACTCGATACACGTCCTCTGACACGTCTGCTGGTCGCTGCGCAAATGGGCGCAGCTTCCGGTCGTGTTACGCCAGTGAATGCCTTGCATGAAGCCGCATTGCGGGGACTTGAAGTGGCCGAAACCGTGGGTGGCGATGGTGATGGTTTTGATCGGTTGCTGCGTTTGCGCATCGAAGGCGCAAACGAAGTGCGCGAAATCGAAGCGACTCTGCATCGTGGCCCTCGTGTCGTTCGTCTTGATGGCGTCGAACTCGATTTCGATCCTGGCGCCCATATTTTGCTAATGCAAAACGAAGACGTTCCCGGCGTGATTGGATCGGTAGGCACGCATCTGGGTGCCGCCGGTATCAACATCATCAACTTCTCATTGGGCGCTAAAGGTAATGGCGAAGCGGTGGCCGCGATCACGGTGAGCGCGAATGTTCCCGAGGCCGAGCTTGTTTCCTTGCGTGCCATTCCCGGAATTTTGTCTCTGGAAATGATTTGACCGTAGCCCGGGTCATGGCTTCATCTGACCCGGGGCAATTTTGTGAGTTCTCAACATCCCGGGTCAGATGAAGCCATGACCCGGGCTACTTTCGAGATATGAATAATGAAAATATTATTAGCGCGACACGGCGAAACTCCCTGGAATGCCGAAGGTCGCTATCAGGGGCAAATTGACATTCCCTTGTCTGATAACGGAATTCGACAAGCAAAATTATTGGGCGAAAGATTAAATGGTGTGCCGATTACCAAAGCCATTGCATCGCCTTTGGTGCGCGCCAAAACGACCGCCGAGTACGCGCTTGGCGAGGAACGCATTGCGATGTTGCAATTCGATGAAGGCCTGAAAGAAATTGCCCACGGCGACTGGGAAGGTTTGCTGGCCAGCGAAATTCGAGAGCAGGATCCCAAGCGCTTGCTTGCATGGCGTGAAACACCGGAATCGGTGTTGATGCCGGGCGAGGGCGGAGAAAGCCTGCAAATGGTGTTTGATCGCGCATGGCCGGCTTTTGCGCGTGCATGCCAGGGATTGAACAACGACGACACTCTATTGGTGGTGGCACACGATGCAGTTAATCGCGTGTTGTTATGCAGAATACTGGGGCTGCCATTTTCCAGGCTCTGGTCATTCCGACAGGCACCGACAACCCTGAATTTACTGGAAGGTTCATCGGTAGATTCGCTGGAAGTCGTGCGCTTGAATGATTGCAATCACCACACGGCATTGTTTGGCGAAGCGGTGCATCGGGCTTTGTAAATCCGTAGGGGCACATGCTTGCTGCGCCCAAAATATATCCGATGGTCCCATGGGCGCAGCAAGCATGCGCCCCTACGATTAAAATACGCGATAATGCGCGCATGACTCGCACTCTCAACGACTGGCTCGACTATCAATTACAAATTCATCCGAAATCCATCGATATGGGTTTGGATCGAATTTCCGAAGTTGCAAAACGCCTGGGAATAGAAAAACCTGCACCACGGGTAATCACCGTGGCGGGTACCAACGGTAAAGGCTCCACGGTTGCTTTTATTGAGGCTATTGCGCGTGCAGCGGGTTGGAAAGTCGGTGCTTATACATCGCCGCATATTCTGGAATACAACGAGCGAGTCCGAGTTGAGGGTGTGAATGCAGGCGATGCCGAATTGATAGCGGCATTCGAAAGAATCGAGCATACGCGGACCGAAGTGACTGACGTGCCTCTCACGTATTTCGAATTCGGAACACTGGCTGCCGTATTGATTTTTGCCAAACACGAACTGGATCTGGTCATTCTCGAAGTGGGGCTGGGTGGCCGTCTGGATGCCACGCAAATTGTCGAGCCCGATGTTGCGGTCATCACTACGGTGGATCTGGATCATCAGGATTATCTGGGGACAGATCGGGAAACGATAGGCTTTGAGAAAGCCGGCATTATCCGCGCCTGGAAACCGGTAATTTTTGGCGAAAAAGATCCGCCGTCTTCGGCATTACGTCGCGCATACGAATTGGGCGCCACCGCCATTCGTGGTCATTCCGATTACATCATCGAGAAACATGAAAGTTACTGGCGCTGGCGTGAACCAGGCTATGAAATCGAATTGCCGATACCTGCACTTGCAGCTCCCGTGCAAATTGAGAATGCGGCAGCGGCAATTGCTGCCTTGCGTGCGCTGAGTGATGACATCCACGATGCCGCAATCATTGAAGGTGTTCGTAACGCAAAAGTACCCGGAAGATTGCAAAAGATTTCCTCACAGCCCGATGTCATTCTGGATGTTGCTCATAATCCGCAAGCCGCTCGGCAATTGTCGCAATGGCTGCTTCAACATCCGAAAGTGACCCATGGTGTATTCGCGGCATTGGCTGACAAGGAAGTGGAAACGATTGTTTCTTTGCTAAAGCCGCAGATCACGCACTGGTTTCTGGCCGGAATTGACGATGCCGGGTCGCGCAATTTAAGCGCTAACCAATTGGAAACACGCATCAAGGACTTGATTGCTGAACCGGCCATAAGTTGCCATGCCGATATCGCCCAGGCCCTGCAAGCGGCACAGCAACAGGCTAAGCCTCATGAACGCATCCTGGTTTTCGGCTCGTTCCATACCGTGGCCGCTGCAATCAAAGCTCTCCAAACTTAGCCCGGCAAGCTATAATTGGGGCTGGTTTTAGACGAGTGTTCAGCCTATGGAAACGCCGGTTAAGCAGCGCCTGATTGGAGCTTTGGTTTTGGCATTGGTGGCCATTTTGTTTTTACCAATGCTATTGAAGCCCGACGTGAAAGCGCCTGACGTTTCCGAAGTGCCGCTCGACATGCCGAAAGCACCCGAGTCCGAATTTGAAACCCGTGATCTGCCCTTGAATGTGCCGGTCGGTAAAACACCCGCAGGTGGCGTGCTCGGTGTTCCAAAATCGCCAGTCGATGACTCGCTGGAAACGCCGGAAAGTAATCCCTCTGTCGCCACAACGGAAACTGCAGTGCCGACAATTGTGGTGCCGACAACGACTCCGGTTGAAGCTCCCCGCACTGCCGAAGTCAAACCGACGATTGCAACAATTAGCAAGCCTCTGGTTACCGAAAAACCGCTTGCTGTAAAACAAGCCGATATAAAACCTGTTGAGGTAAAACCGGCGGCCGTTGCTGCGGGTAATTTCACGATCACAATAGGCAGCTTTACGAAATTAGACAGTGCCAACGCACTAGTTTCCCGTTTAAAGGCACAAAAACTTCCCGTGCTGACCGAAAAAATTAGCGTTGACGGCAAGCCAGCATTAAAGATTCGCATCGGTCCTTACGCTGATCGCGCAAGTGCTGAAGCCGCACGATTGAAAGCCGACGAAATTGCCGGTGGAGCCAGCAAGGTGAATGTACAAGATGCAGCATCGAATAATGCTGGCGAGAGCAAGAAGCCGGCGGCAAGTACAAAACCTGCGCCTGCTTCGGTCAGCAGTGGTTTCTCGGTGCAACTGGAAGCCTTGAGCGACAATGCAAAAGCGGAAGAAATTCGCAATCGTGCCCGCAGTCTGGGCTTCAATGCTTTCGTCAAGCGTGTTGAAACCGAAAAGGGCGTGCTTTACAGCGTCCGCCTCGGCCCGGTGGCAGATCGCGATGCGGCAAATAAATTACGTGACGAAGCAACGCAAAAGCTGGGTAAAACCGGCATCGTCAAAACACATCCTTAAGAATCAAGAGAAAAACATGTGCGGCATTATCGGAATTGTGGGTGTAAGTGAAGTCGCCTCGGCGTTGTACGATGGTTTGACCGTATTGCAACATCGTGGTCAGGATGCTGCCGGTATTGCGACCGTCGATGGCAACAAGATTCGTTTGCATAAAGGCAATGGCCTGGTACGCGATGTGTTTGATTCGCCGCAGATGGAATTGCTGCACGGTCGTGTGGGTATTGGTCATTGCCGTTATCCAACGGCCGGCTCGGAAGGTTCGGATGAAGCGCAACCTTTTTACGTGAATTCCCCTTATGGCATTGCGTTGGCACATAACGGCAATCTGATCAATACCGATGCCTTGCGCAAGGAAATGTTTGAACTGGACAAACGCAATATCAATACTGAATCCGATTCGGAAGTGTTGTTGAATGTGTTTGCCCATGAGCTTCAGGCGCAAAATAGTCTGACCCCGAATGACGCTATCAAGGCAGTAGCCGGTGTGCATCGTCGCTGCAAAGGGGGTTATGCCATCGTCAGTGCAGTCTTGGGTTTGGGGCTGGTCGCCTTTCGTGACCCGCACGGTATTCGACCTTTGGTATTGGGCAAGCGTGAAACCGATCAGGGTGACGAATATGCCGTAGCTTCGGAATCGGTGGCTCTCGATATTCTCGGTTTTCAACGTCTGCGTGATGTTGCGCCAGGTGAAGCGGTTGTCATTACTGCACGCGGCGAATTATTCAGCGAAGTTTGCGCTCCGCCGGAAAAACATACACCCTGTATTTTTGAATACGTATATTTCGCACGTCCCGATTCCATGATGGATGATGTGTCGGTACACAAGGCCCGTATGCGCATGGGCGTGAAACTGGGCGAAAAGATTTTACGCTTGCGTCCCGATCACGATATCGACACCGTGATTCCAATTCCGGACACTTCGCGTGACGCGGCTCTGGAAATTGCCAATACGCTGGGCGTGAAGTACCGCGAAGGCTTTATCAAGAACCGTTATATCGGCCGTACATTCATCATGCCGGGACAAGGCGAACGTGTGAAATCCGTGCGTCGAAAACTCAATGCCATTCCGCTCGAATTCAAGGACCGCGTCGTTTTATTGGTTGATGATTCCATCGTGCGTGGTACCACTTCGCAACAAATCGTACAGATGGCCCGTGACGCCGGCGCGAAGAAAGTTTATTTGGCATCGGCTGCACCCGCGGTTCGTTTTCCCAATGTCTACGGCATTGACATGCCGGCAGTCAGCGAGTTGGTGGCACATGGTCGTACCGATGCTGAAATCCAGGAAATTCTGGGCTGTGACTGGTTGATTTATCAGGACATCAAGGATCTGGAAGATGCGGTGTCTGGTCCGAAACACAAGCTTGATAACTTCGATTCATCGTGCTTCAACGGCGAATACGTCACGGGCATCGAGCCAGGCTATTTTGAACGCCTGCAGCAAGCTCGCAGCGATGATTCAAAAAAGAAAAAGCGGACTGCGTGATTTAGCCAATGATGTCGCTTTATCATGCAGCTTCATTATGTCTGGCAGAAAGCGACCCGCTTGAGAAAGTGGCGCTTACCAAGAAATTTTCCGAACTTTTTTCCCACGGTGAGTTAAGCCTCGATCTCAATGACGATGAAGTGGAGCCCATCAAGGCTCCTGGACGTCCCGACAAGCCGGTATTGGTGTCGCCCAAAAACTTGCCGAAGCGCGGCATGGGAACAACGGAAGGCCGCGCCTGTTTTTTGCATGCCATTACGCACATCGAATTCAATGCGGTAAATCTTGCCTGGGATGCGGTGTATCGGTTTCGCGGAATGCCATACGGGTTCTATGCCGATTTCGTCAAAGTAGCTTCCGATGAAGCCCGCCATTTCACACTATTATCCAATCGACTTCGGGAAATGGATATGCATTATGGCGATTTCGAAGCCCATAACGGCTTGTGGGAAATGGCGGAAAAAACGGCACACTCCTGTCTTGCCAGAATGGCGCTGGTGCCGCGTGTGCTGGAAGCTCGCGGGCTCGACGTGACGCCGGGAATGATGGCCAGATTGCGTAGTGTTGGCGATCATGTTTCTGCCGATATTCTTGAAATCATTCTTGAAGAAGAAATTCCGCATGTGGCAGCGGGTACACGCTGGTTCCTGTGGTGTTGCGAACAGGAAAACAAGGAGCCATTGCAAACCTTCAGTGATTTAATCACGGGGTTGGCGAAAGCATCGATTCGCGGGCCTTATAATTTGCCCGCGCGCAGTGCTGCCGGTTTCGGCGATAGTGAAATGGTCATGCTTGAAGAGCTTAGTGCCCAAGTTGTATTCAACTAACGAGTCCATCATGAAAAAAATTCTCTTTCTGTTTTTTGTGCTGCTACTGGCTGCGTGCAATGCCGAAAAGGCAGCCGACACTCAAAACAACGAGCAAGCGGCTGTGCTGATGAAAGATATGGACAAGGCCGTGCAGGACAAGGATTGGTTGTTGGCCTTGCAGAATGCCGATGTCCTGATGGCGCGTTATCCCGATAGCGAAGAGGCGAAAGCCCTCAAGCCGCGCTACGACGAGATCAGCTCGCAAGCACAGCTGATGCAGGACGAACGTCGATTGGCAACGCTTTGGGATTACCAGCAAGTGGCCGTTGGCAAGAAAACACAATTCTCGGCCGGTATTTACAGCAAGCCGGAGTTGTTTGCCGGCGAACCCTCCGACCTGCCTCCCGCAGCACGGATGATTATCCGAATTCACCCGGAGTGGGGCAACAGCATTTATCTGGTATTGGCGCAAAGCAAGTTTCGTTGTGGTTCGCCATGCACGATGCAGATTTCATTCGATGATGGCGAGTACAAAACCTTTCCGGGCCTGCAAGCAGATACCGGAAATGGGCCGGCATTGTTTATCGAGAACGAAAAGGTTTTCTATAAAGCTTTGCAGATGGCAAAGAACATCAAGATAAAAGTCAAAGGCGTGCCGAATCTGGAATACGAAGTCGCTTCCTATGATGCGAAAAAACTGGGCGCCGAATTTTAAGGAAATCATGATGATCGTCGTAAAAGACAGTAACGGCAATGTGTTGGTCGATGGTGATTCGGTTACCACCATCAAGGATTTGAAAGTCAAGGGTACTTCTGTGACGCTCAAGCGCGGTACGATGGTAAAAAATATTCGCCTTACCGATGACGAAGAAGAAATCGAATGTAATGTCGAGAAAGTCAAAGGCCTCGTGCTTAAAACCTGCTTCCTGAAAAAAGCCTAACGCAGGCCGTAGGACGTAGGAGAGAGCTCTGCTCGCGAAAGACTCTGCGATAAAGCCTACCGCGGAGCGAACTCTGCTCGCGAAAAGCTCCGCGATAAAGCCTACCGTAGGAGCGAGCTCTGCTCGCGAAAAGCTCTGCGATAAAGCCTGCCGTAGGAGCGAGCTCTGCTCGCGAAAGACTCTGCGATAAAGTCTACCGCAGGAGCGAGCTCTGCTCGCAAAAAGCTCTGCGATAAAGCCTACCGCAGGAGCGAACTCTGCTCGCGAAAAGCTCTGCGATAATGTCCACCGTAGAAGCGAGCTCTACCAACAGGAAACCCTGTCAAGGAACTCACCCTTACTCTACCAACATTGCCTGACAAAAAATTCAGATTATCCCTACATAAAACGTGTTGGCCAAAATATTAGGCTGTAGGTATGAAAACTGTATCTGATTTACCTGGTAGCCAAGCCTTGCGTAAAGGTCGATATTCCTGTTCCAGACATATTTACTTCATCACAACCGTTTGTGCTGGTAAAAATAGATTGTTTCTGGACACTGACAATGCTCGCATCGTTTCAAGACTTTGTCATGACAAGAGAATCTGGACTGACAGTAAATTATTGGCTTGGATTTTGATGCCCGATCATTGGCATGGGATTATTGAGCTTGGTGAAAATATGACGTTGTCAAAGACTATGCAGGCATTCAAGTCCTGCAGTGCAAAAGCGCTTAATGCCCAAATAAACGGTTCAGGCAAAATATGGCAAAGTGGATTTTATGATCGTTGCTTGTTGGAAGCCTATCTATTGCCTGCTGCGAGATATCTTGTAGCGAATCCGCTGCGGGCTGGGCTGGTTAAGGATATAGGTCAATATCCGTATTGGCATGCAGTTTGGCTTGAAGGCCAGAAAAGTGTTTTGTGACTTCGTAGATTGTATTTGATGGTGTGTCGCTATTTGAGCTTGCTTCAATGTTGAGCAATATCGCAGGCTTTTCGCGAGCAGAGCTTGCTCCTACGTTGAAGAATGTCGCAGACTTTTCGCGAGCAGAGCTCGCTCCTACGTTGAAGAATATCGCGGGTTTATCGCGAGCAGGGCTTGCTCCTACGTTGAAGAATATCGCGGGTTTATCGCGAGTAGAGCTCGCTCCTACGTTGAAGAATATCGCAGGCTTTTCGCGAGCAGTGCTCGCTCCTACTGTTAGGGTTGGCTATTACGTTTTGTTTCTTTTTGCTTTAGGGGCTTTTATTTTTTCTGATTTGATTAATTCAAGCCGGAGGTATGCTGCCGATGCGCGAACGCGTACAGCTTCTTTTTTGTCATCCAGCAAGGGTATTAAATCGGCTTGCAAGCTGATGTTGTTTTGAATGGCGATAGCATGTGCAGAAGCGGCGCGAACAGACCATGTTTTATCGCGTAAGCCTTCCCGCAGGGCTTCCATTACTCTGGGGTCATTATCATTGCTGAGCAATAACGCGGTACCGGCACGGCCGGTGAGTTCGCCATCTATCAGCATACCTTCCAATGAAGAAACCCCGCGACCTAGGCCGGGTACGCCGACCGAGCCGACACTTTTTCGCAGTACAAACATCATTAGTTTTTTGGGTGTGCGGAACATCCGCAATGACTCCCGTGATTTCCGGCTAAGATAATTTGAAGACATTTTTGATTCGCCTTCCAACACTAGCAATAATGCCTCTCGGCCAGCCGGATCATTGAGTACCCATAATGCTTTCGCTGCCGAAAAGCTGACTTCAGGCACATCATCCTCTAGCGCATTTCTCAAAGGAATAATAACCGCGGGGCTTTTGATATCGACCATGCTACTGATGGCCGCAATACGCACTTCGACATCCTTGTCTTTGGCCATATCAATGAGCTGGCCAAGATAGGGTTGGCGTGGACCGATCAACCCCAGTGCTTGCACCGCCTGCTTGCGGGTGTCGGGATTGCTGTCTTCAAGGGCTTCGTGCAACTGCGTACGGGCCTTATCCAGGGCTGAAAGCGGTGGCAGTTCGGCCTCAGCACGCGCCAGGTTGGAAAGCAGCAAAAGTGCTATCATAAAAACACGCATTTCTCTCTCCAGAATCTGTTGCTGCACTTTAAATGGTGCTTAAAAAATCACCGTCAGCATCAACTCGCAGCACTGAACCCTGACTGTACCAATCGCCTAATACAATACGTTGTGAAGCCGAGTCTTCAATATGAAATTGATGGATGGCAGGGCGGTGGGTATGGCCATGAATTAAACGGCTTACGCCATAACGCTTCATCTGTGCCAGCACGGTGGTTTGCGTGACATCCATGATGTTTTCCTGCTGCTCATTCATCAGGCCGTTTTGGTGCTGCTTGCTGGCGGCCCGGGCCTGCGCGGCAAATGCCTGACGTGCAGCCAGTGGCTGCGATAAAAATTGTGTTTGCCAGGCATCACTGCGAACTTGCAAGCGAAATGCCTGATAAGCGGTGTCATCGGAACACAATAAATCACCATGCATGAGCAAAGTGGGCTTGCCATAAAGTTCTAGCACGCAGGGGTCGGGTAGTATTTGCAGGTCGGCACGTTTGGCAAAGTCCTGACCAATCAAAAAATCGCGATTACCACGCATGAAAAATACCGGTACATTTTTGTCACTCAATTCACGCAAGCCTTGTGTGACGATTTTTCCAAGTTCCGAGTCGTCGTCGTCGCCGACCCAAGCCTCGAAAAAATCACCCAGAATATAGAGTGCTTCTGCATGCGGTGCGTCGTATTTCAGAAAATCGAGGAACAGTCTGGTAATTTCTGGTCGACTAGCATCCAGATGTAAATCGGAAATAAAAAGCGTGCTCATTTTTATTCGCTTACTCGTGTTATCGACCGGATAACTACCGGTGTTGTCGGCAATCCGGGAAAGCCGGTTTTATCGGTCGTGCCCACCTTGCGAATTTTATCGATCACCTCAATGCCCTCGATAATTTGCCCGAAGACGGCAAAACCCTGGTTCAACGGGCTGATATTGGACTGGAAGTCCAGTTGCGGGTTGTCTACCAGGTTGATAAAGAATTCCGATGTTGCCGAATTGCTGTCAGCCCATTTGCGGGCTGCGGCAATGCTCCCGCGACGGTTTTTCGCGTCCTGTGTTTTTTCGAGTGCGATCGCGTTGCGCTGAGGTTTTTTGGCGAGCTTCGCATCATAGGCGCCGCCCTGGATAATGAAATCCTTCGCAATCCGGTGAATGATGGTGTTGTTGTAATGCCCCGATTGAACATAAGCAAGAAAATTATTGACGGTTGCCGGAGCCTTGTCGGCAAATAATTCCAGCACGATTTTTCCATGACTGGTGTCAATTTCAACTCTTGGATTTTTCGACTTGTTGCCGCTGGGTAAAGCGAGGTCTTGCGAAAAGCCTGGTGAGGCGAACAGTACAAAACAGAAAAAGCAGATACGAGCGAACATCTTTAACTCCTGAGGGGCTGCTAATCATAGTGCGCTCGGACTCATTCGACTAGAAAAACAGCTTAAAAATCGTTCCAGACTGCTAAAATGGCGAGATTGGATAACGAGATCACTTTATGAGCTGTCGCACCCGCTTTGCCCCCAGTCCCACCGGTTTTTTGCATATCGGCGGAGCTCGTACTGCGCTGTATTGCTGGCTCGAGTCCAGACACCAGGGTGGGGCATTCATTTTACGGGTTGAAGATACCGATCGTGAACGTTCAACCGACGCCGCAGTGCAGGGCATTCTCGATGCTATGGCTTGGCTGGGCTTGGGCTATGACGAAGGCCCGATTTACCAGACACAACGACTTGCCCGCTACCAGGAAGTTGCCGAGCAATTGGTGGCAACTGGCAAGGCTTATTACGCCTATGAAACAAAAGAAGAATTGGAAGTCATGCGTGAAACCGCGATGGCGAAGAGCGAGAAGCCGCGTTACAACGGTCATTACCGAGATCTGAATGCGCCTCACAAGGATGATCCGAATCGCGTGATTCGCTTCAAAAATCCGATTGGCGGCAGTGTGGTCTGGGAAGACAAGATCAAGGGTCGTATCGAATTCAGTAATGATGAGTTAGATGATCTGGTGATTTTTCGTTCTGATGGCTACCCCACTTATAATTTTGCGGTGGTGGTTGATGACCTTGATATGGAAATCACCGACGTGATTCGTGGCGATGACCATGTCAATAACACACCACGCCAAATCAACATCTACCAAGCGCTGGGTGTGACAGTGCCTTATTTTTCGCATATGCCGATGATTCTGGATCCCGAAGGCGCAAAGTTATCGAAGCGTCACGGTGCAGCAAATGTTATGCAATATCACGATGACGGTTTTCTGCCGCATGCCTTGCTGAATTATCTGGTACGCCTCGGCTGGTCGCATGGTGATCAGGAAATTTTCAGCATTCCGGAAATGATTCAGCTGTTCAAAATCGAAGACGTGAATTCGAAAGCTTCGCGTCTTGATCCGACCAAGCTCAACTGGATCAACTCGCATTACCTGAAAACCGATGCACCCGAAGCCGTTGCCAAACATCTGGCATGGCATATGAATCAGGCCGGTTATGATTTGACCAAGGGGCCGGGGCTTTCCGATGTGGTAGTTGCTTTGCGCGATCGTGTGAATACCTTGAAGGAAATGGCCGAGCGTGCAGCTGTCTGGTATCGACCATTGATGCATTACGACGAAGCCGCGGTCGCAAAGCAATTTGTGCCTGCAGCCGTTTTGCCATTGCAGACAGTTCGTGAAGAACTGGCGAATTTATCGGAGTGGAGCCCCGCCGCAATTCATGCCGCCATGCAGACTACCGGTGAAAAACTCGGTGTTGGCCTGGGCAAAATCGGCCCCGCCTTGCGTGTCGCTATTACCGGTTCGCAACAATCACCTTCGATTGATCACACGGTTTATTTGGCAGGTCGCGAAGAAGCACTCAAGCGCATAGACGCAGCACTGGAAATGCTGGCGAAAATTGCTTAAAGGCGTAAGCTAGCTCTATGAGCAAACACGCACATTCGCACGAGCATTCATGCACGGATCCTGTCCACCATGTGCATGATGCCAATGGTTTCGTAAAAGCCGTCGAACAAGCCTGTGAAGAGCGAGGTCTGCGTTTGACACCGCTGCGTGCCCAGGCTTTGGGCTTGATTGCGGCAGAAACCAAGCCGATAAAGGCCTACGATCTGCTCGATAAAATGAAGACCGAAAAGGGCAGTGCGGCTCCGCCGACGGTTTATCGTGCACTCGATTTTTTACTTGAACAGGGTTTTATCCACCGGCTCGCTTCGATCAATGCTTTTGTCAGTTGCCATCATCCGCAAGTACAACATTCGGTGCCTTTCCTGATTTGCGATAACTGCCAGAATTCGGTCGAGATGGAAGACCATGGCGTTTCCGCTTTACTGGAAAAGCAGGCGAAATTGATCGGCTTCACCACCCGCGCACAAATTCTGGAAGTGCATGGGCTATGTGCGAAGTGTTCGTCTGCCTGATGTTGTCGGTGTTTGAGGATTAACGCGAAATCTTTCGGGTAGGAGCGAGCTCTGCTCGCGAAATGCACCTCGACAGTTTTTTCTGCCTTAAACAACATCGCAGGTCTTTCGCGAGTAGAACTCGCTCATACGTTGGGCAGCATCGCAAGTCTTTCGCGAGTAGAGCTCGCTCCTACGTTGGGCAACATCGCAGCTCTTTCGCGAGTAGAACTCGCTCCTACGTTGGGCAGCATCGCAAGTCTTTCGCGAGTAGAGCTCGCTCCTACGTTGGGGAGCATCGCAGGGGTTTCGCGAGTAGGGCTCGCTCCTGCGTTGAGCAAGCTCGTAGATTTTCCCGAGCAGAGCTCGTTTCTGTGAGATTAAAGGGTATTTTGTCGCCGGTTATTATTGCATTGCAGCAAAGTATGTTTGGCCAAGCCTGGGTGGCTGAAGTTTGTTCTTCACATAAGTAAACATTTTTACAAAATGATTGGCTTGTTTGTAGCAGGGCGAAAAACCGTTAGACTTGGACTGGGACGTGCTTGGCATATTGACCGAGAGCTCGGGTGTTTTACGGTATTGCGTCCACTTCGATTGGCACTGCTTGTGCCGGTTGATCGCCAAGCATGACAGGGGCGAGACACTTCATTGATTGTCTTGCATTAGTTTTTTATATTTTTCAGGGCGGTCATTATCATGTTGCACCTAAAAAAATGGGGCGGAATGCTCGGGCTTTTTGCGTTGATTGCCGTTGCGAGCGCAGCGTCATATCAGTTTTTGAATAGCGGTAACAAGCGCCTGATCGGTGCTGAAGAAGTAAAAATATCAAATGCAGAGGCAGTCAAGGCAAATCGCACTGCTAGCAATGATTTCAATAGACCGCACTTTGATTATTCCGAAGCGTTCAACGATGGCAACGGGGTCAACACACCGGCCAAATCCGCCAAGGTAGGAGCTCGCGACAATGAAGGTACTTTCATTGTCATCTTCAAGGAAGATTCGCTGGCCGCCTACAAAGGCGGAAACAGCTTGTTGCCTATGCCGTCCAAACGCATGGCAATGCCTGGCAAAACCCGTCTCGATGTGAACAGCTACGAGTCGAAGAATTATGTGGGTTATCTGCAGTCGCAACAGCGCAAACTGGAACGCCAAATGTCTGGCGTGCTTGGGCGCAGTTTTTCGGTGCGTCGCAGAATGCAACATGCCGTCAATGGCTTGATTGTCGATGTAACAAGTGCAGAAGCTGCCCGCATCGAGAAAATGTCGGATGTGCTGCTGGTCGAGGCGTATCGTGAATACGCAATGGACACCGACACTGGCCCGCAATTGATTGGCGCTCCGGTAGTCTGGGACGGTACGAACCCGGGAGCACCTGCTGCTTATCGTGGTGAAAACATCGTGGTTGGCATCCTCGATTCCGGCATCAACTTCGGTAGCCCGTCATTTGCAGCGGTCGGCCCGGTTGATGGCTATGTCCATACCAATCCCTTTGGCGCCGGTAATTATCTCGGTACTTGTCAGGCGGGCGGCGTCGATGCAGGACGTTGTAACGACAAACTGATCGGTGGTTACGACTTTGTGTGTGCTGCACCTGGCAACCAATGTATTCCCGCAAATCGCGAAGAGCCTGGATTTGGCGATACCAACGGTCACGGCAGCCATACGGCCTCGACGACTGCTGGTAACGTTCGCGACGCATTGTATAGCGGCAATACACGCCGGATTTCGGGCGTGGCACCGCATGCAAACATCATTGCCTATGACATTTGCTATACCAACATCTCGACAGGCCAGGGCCTGTGTCCAAATACATCTGCGGTAGCCGCTGTTAATCAGGCGATCGCCGATGGTGTTGTGGATTCGATCAACTACTCGATTGGTGGTGGTGCCGATCCTTGGAGTGAATCGGTATCGCTCGCATTCCTTAACGCGGTTGATGCGGGTATCTACGTTGCCGCATCTGCCGGCAACAGTGGTCCGGCTGCCAACACCCTTGGCCATAACGAACCATGGGTAAGTTCGACCGCCGCCGCGCAACATGGCCGCGCCGGTTTCTCGATTGGGCTGCAAGTTACTGGACCCGCTCCGGTTCCTGCCAATCTGGCACCACTTTTGGTTAATCAAGGTGCCGGTGGCGTTGCATTC
>JBOHYH010000038.1:0-18683 GCA_050737775.1 Arenimonas sp. | reverse complement strand
TTGTACGAGCGCGAAGGCCTGACCGAGTGGGCATAAATAAAAAGACAATCTTGCTGGCAGGTGCTACCGGCCTGGTCGGCAATGCCGTGTTGCAGCGTTGCCTTGCCGACAAAAGTATTACGTCCGTGATTATTCCCTCACGTCGGCCGGTCAGCATAAAACACCCGAAGCTGGCTAACATTGTCATGGATTTATTGGCAGGTGAAAATGGTGAACCCTCTGCGGGATTGTCGGATGCCATTGCCAAGGCCAGCAGTGGAAAAATTGATGCTTATATTTCTGCCTTGGGCACCACGATAAAAACCGCCGGTTCGCGTGAAGCTTTTATTTCGGTCGATCGTGATCTGGTGTGTCGATTTGCCGAGATTGCCAAACAGCAAAAAGCCAGACAAATTGTGTTCGTTTCGTCAGTAGGTGCGACCAGGCAAACCAGCAATTTCTATTTGCGGGTGAAAGGCGAAACCGAGGATCTGCTTGAACGCATGAAATTTCATCGGGTAGATATTTTAAGACCCGGTGTCCTGCTCGGGTCGCGTGAAGACAGCCGTCCTGGCGAAGCTGTCGCACAAAAATTATCGTTTATCTACAACCCGTTTTTGCAGGGACCTCTGCGGCGTTATCGCGCTATTGAGGCTGATACGGTGGCCGTAGCAGCTCTCCAATTGCTGAAGAAAAAGGAAACCGGTATTTTTGTTCACGAGAATGCCGAGATGGTGCAGTTGTCCGAATAAAACTGCATCACAACAAGGGCTTCAGCACCGGCCACACATGATCACGTAATTTGACCTGGCCTGCTGCAGTCGGGTGCTTTTGATCAGGCTGAAAATATTTTCGATCAGTGGCTATCGGTGCCAGCAGGAAAGGCAATAACGCCGTCTTTTCCTGTTTGGCGAGCTCCGTGTAGTTGGCGGAAAATCTATCGGTATATTGTTTTCCGTAATTCGGCGGAATTTGAATTCCAATCAACAGGACTGTTGCTCCTTTGTTCTTGGCGATTTGAATCATTTTCAGCAAATTCTTTCGGGTTCTTGCCAACTGCAGGCCTTGAAGACCATCGTTCGCGCCTAGTTCAATGATTACCAAGCTTGGCTTATGCAGGTTCAATGCAGCGGGCAGGCGCGATAGTCCGCCCGAGGTGGTTTCGCCGCTGATACTTGCATTCACGACCCTCCATTGCGGATGGCTTATCTTCATGCGATCTGCCGTCAAGGCCACCCAGCCTTGCTGCGAGGGAAGGTTATAGGCGGCCGATAGCGAATCACCCATGACCAATAGCACCTTTTGCTCGGTGGCGAGCGCTGGCATGGTGATGAATAGCGAAAGCATCAACACATAGCCTTGAACTCTGCTGTGGCAGGCTACATGAAAGAGTTTAGAGAAAAATTTCAGCACCTTATTTCCTTGGGATTAAAACGTGGCGAACGCAATCAATGTATCAAACCTGGGCAAAGTCGTGCGTCTACCGACTAGCGAGCTTCGTATTTTGCAGGATGTCAGCTTCCAGATTAACCAGGGCCAGACACTAGCTATAGTGGGGGCATCTGGCTCGGGTAAAAGTACCCTGCTGTCATTAATGGCAGGATTGGACACCCCAAGTGAAGGTCATGTTGAAATTCTGGACGTGAATTTATCGAGCCTGGATGAAGATGGCAGGGCGAAACTACGGGGTGACAAAGTCGGTTTCGTATTCCAGAGTTTCCAGTTATTGCCGGCATTGACTGCGATTGAAAACGTCATGCTGCCACTTGAATTGCGTGGCGATGCGAATCCACAGGCGGCTGCGCGGGACATCCTGCAACGCGTCGGGTTGGGTGAGCGACTAGAGCATTACCCGCGCCAGCTCTCAGGTGGCGAGCAGCAGCGTGTCGCGATAGCACGTGCTTTTGTCGTGAAGCCTTCAGTGCTTTTCGCCGATGAGCCGACCGGCAACCTGGATACCGAAACCGGCCGCTCCATTGTCGATTTATTGTTCGAGCTCAATCAAACCTCTGGTACGACATTGGTTGTTGTCACCCATGATGAAAAACTCGCTGCGCGTTGTTCAAAAATACTGCGGCTGGCTGAAGGTCGTTTATTGCAATGAGAATCATAAGACTTGCTTGGCGCCAGACCTGGCGTGACCTTGCTGCAGGCGAAATCCGCCTGATGTTGATGGCCTTGGTATTGGCGGTGATGGCGGTTACGGCAGTCGGCTTGATTACTGATCGTGCCGAATTGGGTTTGCAGCAGGAAGCCAACCGGCTATTGGGTGGCGATGCTGGTTTGCGTGCAGACACACCGATCAATCCCGAAGTGGCTGCATCGGCTAGAAAGCTGCAGCTCGATGTTGCAGAAACAGCCGGTTTTCCCAGCATGGTGCAAGCCGGGGAATCCATCAGTCTTGCGGATATTCGCGCGATCGATAAGCTTTATCCATTGCGTGGCGAGTTTCAGATTCGTCGCGTCGATAAAACCGGTGTCGAGAATGTGCAGGGAGGTCCTGCCGCAGGGACAGTATGGTTGTCCGAAGATGCTGCCCGAAAACTAAAAGTCACACCAGGGCAGAAGATTGGCGTCGGCGATGTGTTGCTTGTTTACGCCGCCACGATGATTCAGGAACCCGATGCAGCATTGGATTACTTCAACGTAGCGCCGCGTGTTTTTATTGCGCTGGATGATTTGCCCAAAACTGGCTTGGTGCAAAACGGCAGCCGTATTCAATATCGTTTAGTGGTGTCGGGAAAAGATCCCGATGTAAAAAGTTTTATTGCGCAAACACGCAAGACTCTTGAGCGTGGTCAGCGTCTGGAAACCAGCGATGATGCACGTCCCGAAGTGCGATCAGCACTTGAGCGTGCTGGGCGTTTTTTGGGTTTGGCAGCACTGGTATCGCTGATTCTGGCAGCCGTCGCTGTTGCCCTCGCAGCACGCCGTCATAGTGCCCGTCATCTGGATGGCAGTGCCGTCATGCGTTGCCTCGGCGCTAGCCAATCGACGATTGCCGGTTTGCAATTAGGCGAATTATTTTTTCTGGGCCTGGTGGGTAGTTCAGTCGGTATCGCACTTGCGTGGTTGTTGCAGATGGCCGTCGGTGTCTGGCTTTCCAATGCCATGGGCGTAGTGTTGCCTCAACCTGGCATGCAGCCTGTGATGGCCGGTTTTGCAATCGGCTTTACTGTGTTGATTGCTTTCGCCGTGCCACCAATATTGGCGTTGAGAAAAGTACCAGCGTTGCGAGTCTTGCGTCGTGATGTGCCGCTGACGGAACCCAGTGCCTGGATTGTGGGTCTGCTGGGTCTGGCCGGTTTGGGCGGCTTGTTATGGTGGAAAGCCGATTCGGCAACGCTTGCCAGCATTATTCTGGGCGGTATAGGTGTCACTACATTGGTGCTGGCAGGCATTGGTTGGTTATTGCTACGTTGGTTGAAAAAAGTAAGACAAACACTGCGTGGCCCCTGGCGTTATGGCTTGGCCAATTTAAGCCGACATGAAGGCATGACACTGGCGCAGGTATCCGCGCTCGGCCTGGGTTTGATGGCTCTGCTGTTGCTGACTTTTGTGCGAACCGATTTACTTTCGCGCTGGGAGCAGACCATGCCGGCCGATGCGCCGAACCGCTTCGTGATTAATGTTCAAGCCGATCAGCTTGATGGCGTGGAAAAACTCATAAGTCGGGAAGGATTGAAGAATGTCCAATTGTTTCCGATGGTACGAGCGCGCCTGCAGGAAGTGAATGGCAAAAAAGTAACGGGTGCCGATTACGAAGCAGAAGGCATGCGGGCACAAAGATTGGCCGAACGTGAATTCAATCTTTCGTCGGTGACCAGCTTTGGCAAAGACAACAAACTGGTGGTGGGCAAATACTGGTCTGCCAATCATTCCGGCGAATTGGAAATGTCGGTCGAAGAAGAATTCGCAAAAACCCTGTCCTGGAAACTGGGCGATGTGGTGCGTTTCGATATTGCAGGGCAGGCATTGACTGCGAAAATAACCAGTTTGCGAAAAGTGGAATGGGAAAGTTTCAAACCCAACTTCTTTGTCGTGATTTCGCCCGGTGGTCTGAAAGAATATTCGGCGAGTTATATTTCGGCGATGCATGTGCCGGAAGACAAAATATCGGTAATGGACAATCTGGTGCGCGAATACCCGAATCTGTCCGTGATAGATGTGGGTGCAGTGCTTAAGCAGGTTCGTGGCACGATTGAACAAGTCAGTCGGGTAGTAGAGTCGGTTTTTTACTTCTCGCTGCTCGCCGGTTTGCTTGTATTGCTTGCCGCCGTGCAGGCATCGCAGGATGATCGGATGCGCGAGGCGGGTGTGATGCGTGTGCTGGGTGCATCCAAGAAACAATTGCGACTGGCGCAGGCTACCGAATTTGCCAGCTTGGGTCTGCTGTCCGGACTAGTGGCTTCCATTTCAGCCAGTGCTATTGCCAGTTTGATTTCCGAACAGGTGTTCAATCTGCCTTGGACGTTTAATTTTCCGCTGGTCGCCTATGGCGTTATTGGCGGTTGCGTTCTGGCATTGGCTGCAGGCCTGTGGGCAACTCGAAAAGTGACCCAGGTGCCGCCGATGGAAACACTGAGAGCTTTGTAACAAAAAACGTAGGAGCGGTGTAAGCCGCGAAAAACCTGCGACGAGGCATTGCGCGAGCAGAGCTCGCTCCTACGTCCAGCATGGTCGCAGATATTTCGCGGCTTACACCGCTCCTACGGCACCCTTAAAAAATCAAAGCCATCACGAAAATACCTAGCATGCAAATCGCTAGCGCAAGTTTGAGTGCGGTGCCGATTGCCAGACCCAACCAGGTACCAAAACCAGTCTTGGTAGCTGCACGCCATTCCTTACCATCAATCATTTCACCAATAATCGCACCGATGAAAGGTCCGAGTATCAAGCCTGGTATACCGAAAAAAAGACCTGCAAAAGTGCCTATTGCAGCACCGAACATGGCCTTTTTACTGGCACCGACTCGCTTGGCTCCGAGCAATGTCGCCATAAAATCCACGCCCACCGAGACCAGCATCAAGACTGCGAGCAATACTATTGTCCACACGCCGACTTCTTTGAAATCCCCGGCCCAGGCACCCAGCAACATCCCGCAAAACATCAACGGCAAGCCCGGTAGAGCAGGTAAAACCGTACCGACCAGTCCCACAATGATCAATACCACCGCGATGATGTACATCACTTGCGTTTCATAACCGGCCATCTAGTTCTCCTTTGTGTGGACCAAGCATAACGAATGCTGATTAACTCCGCATAAAAAAAGACCCGCCGAAGCGGGTCTTTTCGTTCAATCGCAAACCAGGATTAGTTCTGGAATGGGGTGTTTTCACTGAAGTATTCGTGGCTATCAGCATTTTTTGCCGCACTGGTCGGATTGCTGATGGCCAGGCTTTTTGCGCCGCTTTGGCCGTAAACAACATCGTCGGTATTCGCGACGATATCGAAGTGGCTCATTTCATGCACCAGAGTACCGGCTTTTGAATCGGTACCAGTTAGGCCTGCGGACCAGAAGGCTTTGCAGACATAGATTTGGTAAGGCTGATTTGGATACACATAAGCGTAATAGTTTTGATTGCAACCACAGTTGATAGTGATAGCTCCGCCGGTTTGGTCAAGCGCCGTATCGATTTTGGTGAAGCGGGTCTTGGCAGCGGAATAGCGTGAACTGGTGTAACTGCCAAACCAGGTGGTGTAGCGTGGGCCTGTGGTGCCAGCGTTCAAATAGTTTTTGGCATTTTCTGCATAGTTACGAGCGGCAGTAACTGCTTGCCCGGCCGTTGTGGTACGCGAGGCCGTGCAACCGACATAGTTCACGCCATTGGTCACGGCGGCTGGAGTGGCTCTACCGGCTTTTTGTGTGTGATTTATTTCAATCTGCATGTCGCTGACGGTAGGTGCAGCCGATCGAATCGATGTGCGCAGATCGGTGGATTCCAACACAGCCATACGGCCGTTCGTGGTGGTCAGCATCTGGCCTTTTTCCGATTTTGCGTCTTGCAGGAAGGACCTGAAGCGGATCGAATATTCACCATCGTCGGTCATGTCATATACCGATGACAAATCGGCATTGATGAATTTTGTTTCGCCAGCACGCAGCGTAATGAAGTCCGCATCCGTGACAGGAGCACGCTTGATCATCTTGCCGACGTAATCGACTTTTTCACCATTCCGGTAAACGTCAAATAAATCGGAATCCAATGTGCTTGAAGGCAACTGCCAAGTTGGCACTTTGATGGCTTGCCTGCTGGTGTTGGTAATCTTGAACTGCACGGTGCCGGCACTGCTGGCTTCAGAACTGATGCTGATGCGGAGCGGGTTGCCGAAAGGTTGAACGCGTGCGGAATTTGCGGTGACTGCGAAACCAGTGAGTGCAATTAACCCAGCTGCAAGCACCATATTGCGATTGCGAAGTGTCATATGTGTCCCCAAATGAAAAAGCAATTATTGGAATCCGATTTAATTTGCCCCTCTGAACAGCGGGGCGAACTGACGTTAACCTAGTGTGATGCAGTTTGCATGTTGCGCTGCGGCATGCACGAATTAATTTGGCAATGCCGACTGTTTCGACAATAAAAAAGCCCGCATGCGGGCTTTTTCGTTACTAATTGGTTAATTTTTTGATTAGTTTTTATAGTCGCGGTGGCAATTCTCGCAAGCCTTGCTCATCCGGCTTAAAGCGGCTTCTGCCGCTGCGCAATTTGCAGGCGGAATTGTCAATGCACCATCGGCAGTTGCCCGGAAATCACTGGCATATCGAATGAACTGCTCGTTGTTACTCATCTCGCCAAAGGCAGCTTCAATATCGTTACCGACATAACGCAGGGTTTGCAGATGCGGGATGATATCGGTTGGCGCACAACGATTTTGCTGCACATTGCTTTTAAGAGCAGCCATTTTCATACCCATCACAGTCATCACGCCTTTCGGGTAATTCGGACCCTTGTTCAAATAATTCAATCCGATAACGGCCAGCGCAATGCCAATTACAAATGCCACCGCAAAGGTGATTACGAAATTTTTCATTGGGAGCACCGGAGTTCGAGGTAGGCCATAGCCTTACAGAATTAGGGTCTGACTGCAAGAATGCGGCCCTGACTAACCCTTACTTTACTGCCAATACGCAAGCCGGCAGAAAGTACCGTTTGAGTCACGAGCACTTTTTTCCCGTTGAGCAACTGGATCAATATCTCATAGTGTGAAGTTGGTTTACTGGCTGAAGGTTTGCTCACAACACCGCCGACAATGCCGCTGAGCACAGGTTTTTTTGCGGGCGCCGTTTCAGTATTTGTCTTTACGGTCCGAATGTCCTGGACCACACCGCAGTCCAGACATTTCACTTGGGCCGGAACCGCGGGGCTTGGCGTTGGCAAAGGCTGAGCTTCGGGTTCATTGCGCTTGGGCGAGCTGGCGCAGGCGCCAAGTAGCAATAACAGAAGAAATAACAGACGTTGCATAGGTTTCCTTGAAAAGGCGCCCATCACGGGGCAGCGAAAGACTTTAGAATAGCGAGTATGAATCCAATCCTGACTGAACGCTTTGCCGGCATTGAACGATTGTACGGCCAGGGCAGTATCGAAAAATTATCCGTAAAACATGTCGCCATTATCGGTCTGGGTGGTGTCGGCTCTTGGGCGGTAGAAGCCTTGGCTCGAAGCGGTATCGGCAAACTGACTTTGATTGATGCCGATGATATCTGTGTGTCGAATACCAATCGACAATTGTTTGCGCTTGAAGGTCAATATGGTCGTGGCAAGGCCGAAGTACTGGCCGAACGTTGCCGCGCAATCAATCCCTTGATGGAAGTTGATGTGATTGCGAGTTTTTTAACGCCGGCCAATATGACCGAATTGCTCGACAGAAATTACGATCTTGTCTTTGATGCCTGCGATAGTTTCAGAACCAAGGTGGAAATGATCGCTTGGTGTCGCCGCCGTAAACTGCCTGTTGTGTGTTGTGGTTCTGCGGGTGGTCGAACCGATCCCACCCAGGTGCGTATTCGTGATTTGTCGCGTACTGAGCATGATGCCTTGCTGGCATTGATACGAAAAAAATTGCGTGCCGAATTTAATTTTCCGAAAAATCCGCAACGCTATTTTGGTGTCACGGCAATTTATTCACTCGAGAACGTTAAATACCCGCAAGCCGATGGTAGCGTATGTGGCATCCGACCACAGCTTGGCCCCGACGCGGCCTTGAAGCTTGATTGCGGAGCAGGGCTGGGGGCCGCAACCCATATCACCGGTGCATTTGCATTTGCTGCCGTCGGCAAGATTCTGGAAGTGTTGTTGAAGGAAAAAACACCTTAGGAACGCAGCCCACCACCATCTTTTTATCTAAAGACATCGGTCGTGGGAGCGTCCGTCAGGCGCGAATGGCATTTCGCAGATCTTTCGCGGCTTATGCCGCTCCTACGTATATTGAAGGTGGGCAATGCCCACCCTACTGTAAATAATCTAGATACAATTAACCGTGCCAAAAAATAAACAGTCCGCAGCATCCTTATTTCAAGCCAACGAGGCCTTAAAACCCTTGGCAGAACGCATGCGTCCACGTTCATTGGGCGACATGGTCGGGCAACCTCGTTTATTGGCACCCAATTCGGTATTGCGACGCGCCGTCGAAGCCGGACAATTACATTCGATGATTTTGTGGGGCCCGCCGGGTTGCGGTAAAACTACGCTGGCCTTGTTGCTCGCAAAACATGCTGAAGCCGAATTCCAGGCGATCTCTGCAGTGCTTTCCGGTTTGCCGGAAGTGCGAAATGTTTTGGCCGAAGCCGAACGCAGATTTCATGAGGGTCGTAGAACCGTTTTGTTTGTTGATGAGGTGCATCGCTTCAACAAAACGCAGCAGGATGCCTTTCTGCCGCATATCGAACGCGGCACTATTATTTTTGTCGGTGCTACCACGGAAAACCCCAGTTTTGAATTGAACTCCGCATTGTTATCGCGTTGCCGCGTACATGTGCTGGAATCGGTGAGTGCAGGCGATATCCTCGATGCCCTGCATCGCGCACTGCAAGACTCCGAGCATGGTCTGGCGCAATATCAAATAAAAATCAGCGAAGAAAATCTCGGATTGATAGCACATGCCGCCGATGGCGATGTGCGACGCGCTTTAACGCTGTTGGAAATCGCAACCGAGCTTGCGGCCAGTGAAAATAATGAAATCAGCGAAGCCATGCTCTCGCAGGTATTGGCAGACCGCACGCGCCGTTTCGATAAAGGCGGCGAACAGTTTTACGACCAAATTTCTGCCCTGCATAAATCGGTAAGAAGTTCCAACCCCGATGCCGCCTTGTACTGGTTCAGTCGCATGCTTGATGGCGGCTGTGATCCGCATTATCTAGCACGTCGGCTCACGCGCATGGCGGTGGAAGATATCGGTTTGGCCGATCCCCGTGCATTGCCCATGGCGATTGAAGCCTGGCAGGCGTATGACCGCATGGGCAGTCCCGAAGGCGACTTGGCGTTGGCGCAACTGGTTATCTATCTTGCCTCTTGCCCGAAATCGAATGCGGCCTATGTTGCTTTCAAGGCTGCACAGCAAGATGTGCGTGATCTGGGCACACAGGAAGTGCCGTTGCATCTTCGCAATGCGCCGACCAAATTGATGAAAGACATTGGGTACGGGAAAAATTACCAGTACGACCCGGATGTTGAAGGTGGCATTGCGCTTGATCAAACCGGGTTTCCCGATGCCATGGGTGAACGCGTGTATTACGAACCGGTGAATCGTGGTCTTGAAATAAAGCTGAAAGAAAAATTGGATGCCTTGCGAGAAGCCAGAAGCAAAGTGAGGGGCGATAAATGAATGGGTCCTTACTTGCACTGGTCATGACAGGCGGTGCATTGGGTGCTGCAGGGCGTTATCTGGTCGGTGATTATGCCTTGCGGCATTTCAGTCATGGGCTTCCATGGGGAACGCTTATCGTCAATTTGCTGGGCTCATTTGCTGCGGGTTATTGCTATATCTGGCTGGAAAATCGCGGTGCCAATGCCATTTACTGGCGTGAGTTTTTGATGGTCGGCATTCTAGGTGGCTTTACCACGTATTCTGCACTCATGCTGGAATGCCTCGTACATTTTCGTGCCGACAAAAACGGACAGGCATTGCTGTATTTATCGATCACGCTGGTACTTGGTTTGTTTCTGGTGTGGCTGGGTGCGAGAGCCGCCGAGATTTTCAATGCGACGAATGCAAATTGAGTTTATCGACCCTAGGAGCGAGTTCTACTCGCGAAATGCCTCGACGCAGGTTTTTCGCGAGTAGAACTCGCTCCTACAAACCTGCGACCCTCACCCCGTTGTTCCTACCGTATTGAAAGGATTGATTTGTCATGAAACAGTGTGTCAATCATCTTCTACACACTTTTCCCTATGTGCTTTGCGTGCTGGTTATGCTGTTAAGTGCACCAATGCAGGCTTTTACGCTGGGCAATATTGTCGTGCAAGCGGTTCTTTTTTTATTGATATGCATTATTCCAGCCATTAAAACCGGCCGCATGTCTTATGTCGATATCGCCTGGCCGCTGGGTTTGTTTTTTATCGGTGTGCAAGTCTTGTTTTTTAGCGACGAGCTCACGTTGCGCAGCTACATTATTGCCGGTCTGTATTTATTTGCCGGTGGCCGCATGTCGGCGATGGCATTCATTGGTTTGAGGCTTGGCTATCTCGATAAGGAATTGCCGCGTTACCAATATCAACGCCTGCGCTGGCAGCGACGCGGCTGGCGGGAAAAGCCGGCAATGTTGTTCGAGGTGGCCAGTCAGGGCTTTGCCAATATGACAGTCTTGGCATTGCCAGCCATCCTGCAGACTAGTAACACGTCACCGGATTTGTCAGTCCCTGAAATATTTGGCTATGGTTTGTGGATCGCCGCATTTGTTTTTGAATTTATTGCCGACGCCCAGAAGACGCGCTTCGGTCTACGGATGCGAAAGGAAAAACGCAAAGGTGAGCATTGCGAAGACGGGCTATGGAAATACAGCCGCCACCCGAATTATTTCGGCGAGTGGATGGTGTGGAATGCCTTGGTGATCTCAACGATCCCATCGCTTTTGGTCTTGTCAGCTGGTTTGGCAATTTGGCATGCATTGGCTTTCGGCATTGCACTGATCTATTTGTCGTACGTCATGTACATCGTGCTCACGCATTATTCCGGTGCCGTGCCTTCCGAATATTATTCGGCGCAGAAACGCCCGGGTTACGCGGAATATCAGCGCAGCACGAATATGTTCTTCCCTGGACGGCGCAAGCCGTAGGAGCGGTGTAAGCCGCGAATGACTTGCGAAATAGCCAATCGTTAAGGAGAGCCCTGCTCACAAATGGCGAACAGAGTTCAGCATGGTCGCAGGTCATTCGCGGCTTACACCGCTCCTACCCGATGGCAATATTCCGTTGCACCCATAGTACCAACCCAGCGATAATGACCCATCTCGTTTCATTTCTGGAATATTCCATGTTAGACCCCCATTTATTGCGTAATTCTCTGGCTGAAACCGCCGCTCGTCTCAAACAGACTCGCAAATACGATCTCGATGTCGTGGCAATTGAAGCGCTTGAAAGTGAACGCAAACAAATCCAGACCCGTACCCAGGAATTGCAGAATCTTCGTAACACACGTTCCAAATCCATTGGTATGGCGAAAGCCAAGGGCGAAGACGTTGCGCCTCTGATGGCGGAAGTCGCGGCTTATGCCGATGAATTGAAAGCCTCCGAGCAACGCTTGCAGGAAGTGCAGGCACAAATCGAAACCATTTCCTTGCACATCCCGAATATTCCACACGAATCGGTGGCCATCGGCAGCGATGAAAGTGAAAACGTCGAGTTGAAAATTTTCGGCACCCCTCGCGTTTTCGATTTTGAAGTGAAAGATCACATCGCATTGGGCGAGCGCCATCACTGGTTGGATGGAGAGGCGGGTGCGAAACTGTCCGGCTCGCGTTTTACGGTATTACGTGGGCAACTCGCCCGTCTGCATCGTGCGCTGGCGCAATTCATGCTCGATTTGCATACCGACGAACACGGTTATACCGAAATGAATACGCCGTTGATGGTAAACGCCGATTCGATGCAGGGCACCACACAGCTGCCGAAATTCGAAGAGGATTTATTCAGCACCATGGTCGGCGATAGCAAGCGTTATTTGATTCCGACTTCGGAAGTGACGCTGACCAATCTGGTCCGTGATGAAATCGTCGACGATGCAAATCTTCCCATGTTGATGACCGCCCATACACCTTGCTTCCGTGCCGAGGCGGGCAGTTACGGCAAAGACGTACGCGGATTTATTCGCCAACATCAATTCGAGAAAGTGGAATTGGTCGCGATTGCACGCCCAGAGGAAAGTTTCGCTGTTCACGACGCTATGACACGCCATGCCGAAACGGTGCTGGAAAAACTGGATCTGCCTTACCGTCGTTTATTGCTTTGCACCGGCGACATGGGTTTTGCCGCCATCAAGACCCATGATCTGGAAGTCTGGTTGCCTGGTCAAAATACCTATCGTGAAATCAGCTCGATTTCCAATTGTGGTGATTTTCAAGCACGTCGCATGCAGGCGCGCTGGCGTAATCCGGCGACCGGCAAGCCGGAATTGGTGCATACCCTGAATGGCTCGGGCGTTGCCGTGGGTCGCTGCCTGGTGGCGGTGATGGAAAACTATCAGAATGCCGATGGCTCGATTACCGTACCGGAAGTGCTGCGCCGTTATATGGGCGGACTGGACCTTATCTCTTGAAATATCCTGACTTGAACGATCTGCAGTTCTTCGCCGTCGTGGTGGAGCATGGCGGTTATGCCGCAGCGGAACGCGCGTTAGGTATTCCGAAGTCCCGTTTAAGTCGACGCATCACACAACTGGAAACCGATCTTGGTGTGCGTTTGTTGCAACGCTCAACCCGTAAATTCTCGGTGACCGATGTCGGACAAAATGTTTACCGTCACGCCCAAAGCATGCTCTCGGAAGCCCAGGCTGCACGTGAAGTCGTTGATCGCGTCAGTGCTGAGCCGCGTGGTTTGATCAAGGTCAGTGCACCGGTATTGCTGGTGGAAGATATTCTCAGTAAATTGCTACCGAAGTTCATGCTGCAATACCCGAAAGTGAAAGTGCAATTGCATGTCAGTAACCGTCGCGTCGACGTGATCAATGAAGGCTTTGATGTCGCCCTGCGGGTCCGCAATTCATTGACGACCGATGCCGATTTTATTTTGAAACGCTTCGGTCATTTCAACGAATTGCTGGTGGCGAGTCCGGAATATTTGAAACGTAGCGGAATTCCGCAGCATCCTCAGGAACTCAGCAAACACACCACGCTCAGCATGAGTGAAGACGAAGCACGGCAGCGTTGGGAACTGCACGGAGCCGACGGTGCAGTCGAGAAAGTTGATATCAATCCATCCCTGATGGCCTTGAGTTTTTCCCTGTTGCATCAAGCCGCATTGAGTGGCATTGGGGTTGCCTTGTTGCCGCAGATTATTTGCTGTGCGGACCTTAAAGCCGGGCGCTTGCAGAAAGTATTGCCGGACTGGAATCTCCCGCTCGGTATTTGCCATGCTGTGTTTCCATCGCGTAGAGGGTTGCTCCCGGCGGTACGTGTGTTTATCGATTTCCTCGCCGAGAATATGCCCGAAGAAATCCAGGCCTCGAATATTTAAGATCGGTATTAGGGAACGATGATGGCATCCACCCAATACATTCCAAGCCCGCTTGCAAAAGTGCAATGCATCGAAAGCAACGGTCGTTCGATGCTGGTGTTTGTAAAGCAATTCAGGCATTCAGCGGAAAAGCTTTGGCGGTTGCTGACCGAGCCGGAATATCATCGTGAATGGGCACCGTTTGAATCAGACAGAAATCTTTCGACTCTCGGCACTGCAAAACTGATCATGATAGATCGCGATGTCGAAATGAAATTCGATGCGAACGTCAATCAAAGCAATGGCTCCGAGTTGCTTGAATATACCTGGGGTACGGATGTATTGCGTTGGGAGTTGCGAAACACGTCCGAGGGCTGTTGCCTGACTCTGCATCACACAACAAGCGCAAGGGATTGGGTCCCGAAAGTTGCCGCAGGCTGGCATATCTGTCTTGATGTCGCCAACTATTTTCTGGACGGGAATCCAATGGGACGTATCGTCGGTGAAGACGCCAAGAAGCACGGTTGGACTGAGCTACATGACGCCTATGCGGCTGCGTTGAATATTGAAGGTACCGGTTTGCCGGAAGACCTTTCTGCACCGAAATAACGCGAATTACTGCTGCTTTTTCAGCAAAATGGTAATTTCGTCCAGCTGTCCCTTAATCGCATTCAAGACAGCCAGTTGTTCGTCTGATGTATCGCTTGCACCGACAGCCTTATGCGGTTGCATACGATTTCGAACCGCCTGCCGACGCGTCAGAATCAATTGACGAAAATCATGCGCATCGATGATGCCGACAAACTGCATGTCATGGGCCTGATGCGCGCTTTGCCCGGCGGTCTCGAATTTTAGAATACTGAGATGGAAATGCTTCAATAACGGACCTTCAATAAAGGTCACGTCCTGGATGTTTTCCAGTGGAATGGTTTTCTCGATTTGAAAAAGAATGCCTTTGCGAAAACGGATTTCAATATCGCTGATTTCGCAATGCAATTTGTCGAAATAATGCCGCGCCCACCATTGGCCCGCGCCCAGAAACCAGATAAGCGCGAGTGGAATCCCGACAATGGTTACCGCCATGACAAAACCAATCTGTAATACCAGATAGGGGCGTATCAGGGGATTGAATTGGGCAATAACAACTTCATTGGCAGGTGTGTCGCTCATCGGGAATTTCCACAGGCTGGCGCGATGGAGGTCGCAATCCCGATTCTACTCCCGACCCATGGCAGGCTGCTTGCCAATAAAAAAGCAGGGCGGTTTAATCCACCCTGCTTTGTCTGCAAGCTACTGGATTCGAGTTTTCAGAATCGATAGGACAAAGTGATACGAACGCTGTCGAAATCCAGTTCATCGTCACTGCGGCGGAAATCGGTACCGTTGGGGTTGGTCAGAATAAACGGATTGGTCGCAGCAGCAGGGCCTTGCGCACGCACACGATATTCATCGTCATCCAGGCTGGTAGCGATGTATTCAAGACCGATGGTGAAATTCTCGTTCAGGCGGCGCTCGTAACCCACACCAAATTGCGAACCATTTGCGTGTGAGTCGCCAGTGTTGGTGAAAGTATTCGCGGTATTGCTGGTATTGAATGAATTGTTAATAGTGGCTCGCGCAAAACCGCCGGTGCCGTAGATCAAATTGGCGCCATCGGCACCGAAGACAAAACCTACGCGTGCACGGAACGCGAATAAGCCATCAACTTCCCGGATCATTGTGTAGCGGGCAGGGGTTGTGCTGAACGCACTGACTGCATCGGTAGTATCGCTCGAGCCGTATTCGGCTACTAAGCCGTAAACCCAATCACCCGACTGCCAATCGTAACCGGCACGCACACCGTATTCGCTTCCGCCGCTATTGCCGCTGCATCCGTTAGCCGGCGCAGTGCCCTGGGCTTGTCCATCACAAAAGCCGGGCGAAAATGCATTCGCACCACCTGATGTCAAAACCGTATCGCCGTAAGCACCATCCAGATTCTTGTCGAACAAAATGCTGTCACCACCGTCATCGGGATCTTGCACCTGACCGGCATAGATACCTACATATCCCCCCGACCAATCACCACTGTCCTGGGCAAATGCCGGTGCTGCGGTTAAACCCAATAATGCAATGGCAACGGATGTAGTAAGGCGTGACTTCATTAAGCTATCTCCAAATAATAAGTGTTGAATAGAACATGTTACCGACTAGCGTCAAAAAATGTCCTGCCTCAAGCTACTTGGATGCAAATCACTGGAATGTGAAGTAATGATGACGATCAGGTGAAGACCGACGGTAATTGGCTTTGCAGGTATTCAAATCCGGCTTAGATTTTTTCTGCACCATGTTGGCTGTATGCCTCATCAAACAAGCCCTCAAGCCCCGCATGACTCCCGCGTAGAACATCCACTACTTGTTTGGCCCAGGCGAAGTATTCGGTTTTGCGTTCTGGTGACCAGTTGGCGGGTGGGTGGGTGGTGATGTCGCGGAGGTTGGCGGTTTTATCGGCGATCTTTACCAGTTTCGCGCCGTGCGAAATATGCGCGGCATGGTCGACTTGGGCTTGTTTGCGTTCGGCTTTTGGCAGCGCCTTGTCGTCGGAGACGGCTTCGACATAGCTGAGTACTGTCTCGCCGAATTGTTCGCGAATTTCCTGGCGGCGTAGTTCGATATGCATTTGATGGGGGCCAGAGCAGTCTTCGATCACGTCATGCAGCAGGGCGGCGATCAGGACTTCGTTGTCTTCGATGCCGGCTTCGACATTCAAAATATGCAGCAGGCTGATGGGGTGGTTAATATAGGGTGTGGCTGCTTCGTCTTTGCGGCGTTGGTTGCGGTGTTGTTCGGTCGCGTAGTGCAGGGCGCGCACGAGCTTATTGGTGTTGGCGGGCATGTGATTCCTTTTTTATTCGGCTTTATGCTTTGAGGATACGGCACGGTCGTCGCAAAAGGTGATTCTCTGGTAAACACCAAAAGCCCATAAATAGTGTGCTTTGCTTGATTACTGCACCAGATGTAGCAGTCATTGATGAAGAACAGCATATTGCTTCAGCAACCTGTCCCGTAGCTGAAGGAAGGGTTGTTAAGCGGGGGTTATAGTTGGGGTGTTGCTGCTAGTCTTAAAGATCCCCCCAACACATTAGGACCCTGAACATGGCCCTCTGGAAAGAAAACACTCCCGCTCCCAAAACGGTACCCACTCCCATGACTGATATTAAAGAACCAGCACGTTTTGATTCGGTACCGGCACCTGAGCTGACACCAACTCGCGATACTTTTTCTTCGAGTGCCAGTGCGGCGCCCGCCAAGCAACCGAAGGAAAGTTTGATTGCTTCGGACCTCACGATTGAAGGCAAGATTGAAGGCGCTGGAAGTGTTCGCATTGCCGGTAAGTTCAAGGGTGACGTGAATGTGCAGGGTGATCTGACGATTGAAGCGGGTGCAAAACTCGCCGGTTCAGTAGTGGCGAACCAGGTGGTGATTGCCGGTGAACTGGAAGGCAATATTGAAGGTGCGGCTCGTGTGGATTTGCAGCAAAGCGGTGTGATTACCGGTGATGTGAAAACCGGTTCGATGACGGTGGCTGCCGGTGCTCGCATGCGTGGTCAGGCGGTCTTCGGCTGGAAAGATGATTCGTCGCCAAAATCAGGCAAGAACGGTAGTACGGAGCACGGTTCCGGCACATGAGCACGCCGCGTCCAGGCACTCCCGGAGCCCTCCGCGAGTGCCCGCACTGCAAGGAAAGTATTCTCGAAAGCGCGACGGTATGCCCAGCATGCCGACACCATGTGCGCTATGACGAGAAGACTGCCGCGCCCATGCCTGAAGGTCATACGCCTTTGCATATCGAAGGTAGTTTTCGAAACCCGGCCGATGATCTTGATTGGGAATATTCGCTCGTTGTCACCATCAAGAACGAACAGGGGAAGGAAATTGCACGCAAACTCATTGGCGTAGGTGCATTGAACCCGCACGAGCAGAGAACTTTCAGTCTGAGTGTGGAAATGGCACCCAGTACCGCGAAGGGCAGCGGTAAAAACCGGACACGACATTAAGGGCTGCATTGCAGCCCTTTTTTATTTCAGTACCGTAGCCTGGATGCAGCGCAGCGGAATCCGGGAAAACCTATTGCAGACCTTCCCGGATTCCATTGCATTTCATCCGGGCTACGGTAGGGTCTAAGTTTTATTGCGCTTGTTTCCGGTTATAGAAATACCCCGTAACAATCGCCAGTGCCGCAATCATCATTTGTGTGGTCATCGAAGCGAACGTCGCCGAGCCGTTGAAGCCGACCATATCCATTATCGCGATATTGGTGCCGTTCAAGGCGATATACATCGCGAATAAAAACAGTGCGATAAACGTGCGCGGCGTGCGCGAGAAGCGGCCGAATGCCGATGACAAGGCGCTAAGGAAAACGATGCCGCTGATTAATGCGGCTGCGCGTAACGGCGCATCGAAACTCCAGCGCAGGGCAATCACGCCCATGAACATAAAGCCCAGCACATTGCTTGCAAGCAATTGCCGCATGAAGCGTTGGGTTTTGCCGCCGTGTGCTGTGCCGGCAATGTTTTCGGCATTGGCGGTGTAATCACGCGTGCTCATATCGCTGATCAGGATTCCCCAATAGACGACCGCTGCAATCAACAAGCCGGGTAACTGGGCACTTTGTGCAAGCGCAGCGGCAATCGTGAAAAAGCCGAATAGCACGATGGCCAGTGGCGAGGTAACGAAGGTCAACGCGATATCGGCAAGCACTCGCCCCGCAACACCGGGCAGTATGCCAGCCAAGCGAAAAATGGGATGCACGATACGCGACAAGGGACGTAACCAGCCATTCAAAATAGCAATGGGTGATCGACACGAACGCGCAGCACTGATTTTTACGCGATCCGGCGAATAGCGATGGAAGCGCCAGACGGCAAGCAGCAAAGGCAGCATTGCCAGCATGGCGGCACCGATGCGGGCGAAGATGATTTGCATCGGCCAAACGATATGTGGCAGCGTAATCGGCGTTAGCGCTTTGTTGTATTCGCTGACACCAATCGACAAGTTCGAGCTATGCACGAGTTGTTG
>JBOHYH010000037.1:0-3729 GCA_050737775.1 Arenimonas sp. | reverse complement strand
CCCCTACGTTAAATGTTTATTTGTCTTTTTTGTCTGAATTCAAACCGACTTTTTTCAGCAAAGCTTCACCCTGTTCGGTTTGTGCCAAACCTTCGAGCATGGCTCCGACATGGGTGCCGCCGTTGGAGGAGAAAATATCCATCACGCCTTTCATGCCGTTCTCGACATTACCGGAGTTGGCAATGATTTTAAGATCTGCTTGTGACAAGGCTTTTGCTTGTTCGATACCGACTGCCTGATTCGCTTTGACTTGTTCGATGGTAATCAAATATTTTTGATAGCCTTCGTTGTTACCGATTTCTTTCGCCAATACGATTTGCGCCTGCACCGGAGCGAGCTGCATGGCTTTCTCGGCTTCGGCGCGAGCAGTACCTTCAACGGTAATACCTTCGGATTCACGTTTCTTGCTTTCCAGATTACCTTCGGCGACGAGAATAGTAGTCGCTCTGGTACCTTCGGCGACAAGAATGGTGGTTTCTTTTTCCTGGGCGGCTTCGATAATGGCCATGTCTTTATTGATGGCAGCCGTTTCCTTGTCCTGATTCGCCTTCACGATTTGCACGTCTTTGGCGATGTTGGCTGAAGTCACTTCGGAAACCTTGGTAATTTCCAATTCTTTTTCGGTCGTGATCTTCGCTTGTTCCTTGATCGCCTGTTGTGCCTGTTCGTTGGCAATACCGATGGCCTTGTCTTTCTCGGCCGTACGCGCGCCCACTTTTTGCAAGGCATCTTGCAACTGCACATCGGTTTCGCGCTTGGCTTCAATTTCGGCGATGCTGGCGCGTTTCATGTTTTCAGCCACTTCAATACGGCTTTGCATTTCAATCAGGGATTTTTTCTTTTCCATGATGTTTTTGATGACGTGCGAAGCATTGGAATCGCGAATATCCATCAACTCGATATTCTTCACGGTGGACACACCCCAATTCACGAGCTGTGCTTCCACTTCGCGGGTGAAAGCTTCACCAAATTGACTGCGGCCTTGCATGATTTCTTCAATATCGGCCGATGCAAGAATGGTACGGACTGCGCCTTGCAGAATCGCATGTAATTGGCTGCGCAACTCATCAAAAGAACTTACGCGTTGAGCAGCGAGATTCGAGTCGGAAATGCGGAAAAAGGCTTTGACATCCACCACGAAAGGCAGGCGGCCTTTATCGTATGCTTCATAGGCTTCAAGATCGCCATCGAACACCGAAACCGGCAATACGATTTTGACGATACCGATTTTCGGTAACCACGAAGGCCATTCGTAATAAGTGTTACCCGACTCATGGTCTTTGCCGTAGGAAACCGTGGCCTTGCCGGATTGAACAATATGCACTTCATTGGTTGGCACGACTCTTCTTAGAAAAAGAGCAATTAGAAGAATAAGAAAGACGAAGGCGCCAATAGCAATGGCGGCCATGATTAATTCGCTGGTAGGCATTTTGGATCCCTTGGGGCTGGTAGATATTGACACTTGTCAAAATAATTCTGACTGGTGCCAAGTATATATCGATCAGTAAATCAGTGCGTCGAAATTTGCTTGAAATTAGCTCCTGGCGATATTGGCAGACGTCATGAGCACCGATGCAATAATCTACAATCTAATCAATCACAATTCGAGTTGCTGAATAATGATTCGGCTAGCGCATCAAGACTTATCTCGATTGCGGCATTGAGCGTGGCTACGTCGCCAGTAAAAAGAAAGCGGGTCTCGAAGTTTTCAGGTCTTTTGAGCTCTAGTGCCTGCTTTTTGTCTTGTGGCTTTGCAATGATGGCCGCAGCTTTGCGAACGTAACCGCGGGTGGCAAGAAAACCCTTCACAGTAAGCGGATCAGCCTTGATAAGCTGATAACGCGCCAGCTCGGTTGCATTCAATTCCTTCAATGAAAGTGAAGGAGTGTTCGGGGTAACTTCAGGAGGAGTCGCGGCGTTGCAAGGTGAATCGGCTGCAATTGATTCGGCCAAGGCATTCAGACTCAGATCTACCGCAGAACTAATCGTTTTCGCATCTCCAGGCATGAGGTAGCGTTCGTCATAGTTTTTAGGTCGCGCTAAATCCAATGCGATTTTCTTGTTCTTGGGTTCCGCAACGATCGCTGCGGCTTTTCGGGCATAGGTACGGGTGGCAAGAAAACTCTCGGCTGCCTGAGGGTTCGACTTGAGCGCCTCGTATTTTATGTGTTCGGAGGCCGTCAAATCACCGGGCGTCAGGGCCGAGATGTTCCCGGCCATTACAATTGCTACGATAAGACAAGTAGTCACTAACTTGCGCATACAAGTTTCTCCAGTCGATTTGCTAAGCAATATGCCAAAGATCAACATCATCGAATCAGGTGGTAGCAATCACACGCTAATCATCTGGAACAATGCGCTACCGCAACTGGGAAATCAACAAAAGCTTAAATTTTTGCCCAAGGGCTATTTTCTAAGCTTCTAGGGTCACCGGCTCAAACTGAACTACTGGATCAACATCAGCTGCGTAATCAACGCCTGATACACCAAAACCGAATAGCTTCAGAAATTCTTCCTTGTAACTTTTGTAATCGGTCAGTGCGAATAGGTTTTCGGTAGTGACATTTGGCCAGATTTGCATCACCGTTTTCTGGACTTCGTCGCGCAATTCCCAGTCATCCATGCGGATGCGTTGACTGTCGTCACGGCTGGTGTCGGCACTGTAAATTTGCGTGCGGAACATACGGTCGATTTGTTCGATGGTGCCTTCGTGCAGTTTCTGGTCTTTCATCACCTTGAAGCAGATCGAAATATAAAGCGGCATTACCGGGATGGCGGCCGATGCCTGTGTAACAACGCTTTTCAGTACGGCAACGTTCGCAGTGCCATTGAGCGGTGCCAGCAAGTTGCGTAGTACAGCGGCAGCACGGTCCATATCTTCCTTCGCTTTTCCGAGTGCGCCGTGCCAATAGATCGGCCAGGTAATTTCGGTGCCGATATAGCTGTAAGACATCGTCTTGATGCCGTCGGCAAGCACGCCGGCATCCAGCAATGCCTGCATCCACAATTCCCAGTCTTCGCCGCCCATGACAGTGATAGTGTCGGCAATTTCCTGCTCGTTGGCAGGTTCGACTTCCGAATGGATGATTTTGTCTTTACTGGTGTCGATGGCGGTTGATTGATAGGTTTCGCCGATAGGTTTCAATGCCGAACGAATCAGTTCGCCGGAATCAGGCAGTTTGCGGACAGGCGAGGCGAGCGAGTACACCACCATGTCGACTTGTCCCAAATCCTGTTTGATCAATTCGATAGTCTTGGCACGCATTTCATGCGAGAACGCATCGCCGTTGATGCTTTTCGCATACAAGCCGGCAGCATGTGCTGCTGCTTCGAAAGCGGCCGAGTTGTACCAGCCAGCTGATCCGGGTTTATTTTCAGAAGCGGGCTTTTCAAGAAATACACCAATCGTTGCCGCATCCGAACCAAACGCGGCAGTAATACGCGAAGCGAGACCATAGCCGGTGGAGGCACCAATGACTAAAACTTTTTTCGGACCGTTTTCAATTTTACCCTTGGCTTTCACTACCGCGATTTGTTCCGCCACATGAGCGATGCAACCGGTAGGGTGCGTGGTGGTACAGATAAAGCCGCGGGTTTTCGGTTGAATAATCATTCTGGTGTTCCTTGGAGTTCAATCAAAGGTGGGTAGAATAACCCGATTGCCTGAAAAATAATCTTGTCGTAGGGGCGCCTGCTTGCTGCGCCCAGACGCCTCGACAAGCTTTGGGC
>JBOHYH010000036.1:0-6918 GCA_050737775.1 Arenimonas sp. | reverse complement strand
ACCGAAACCGGCATACCACTCCATGTATTTCGGAGCCCCTTGTTCTGCGCCTTCTTCGATGAAGTCAAAATCGAGCACGAGGTTCAGAGCAGCAACGACAACGACGACGGCACTAAAGCCGATGCCCATCCAGCCACTGTTGTGGATAAAACCGATTGAATTACCGAAGAATCCCATCACGAAATTGACGAGATAGAGGATAAAGATTCCGCCTGTCGCAGCTACAACACCCAGCTTGAAGTTTTCGGTCGCCTTGATCAATCCCGAGCGGTAAGCCATCAATAAAGCGCCAAGGGTTCCGAAAGTCAGCACTACGGCTTGTACGACGATACCTGGGTATTGGGCTTCATAAAAAGCTGAAATGCCGCCTAGAAATAGTCCTTTCAGTCCGGCGTAAAGCGGTGCGGTCACGGGGGCCCAAGTTTTCTTGAAGATCGTGATCATTGCAACGATAAAACCACCAATGCCGCCACCGATGGTCAAAGGCAGAGCGGCGGCGACCCCTTCGAGCCCCTGAGCCTGACTCCAGGTAAATAGCGCGGTCATGACGACGATCGCCAGCAGCATGGCCGTTTTGTTGACAGTGCCATTGATGGTCATGGCTTCGGCGTTGTAGTTTGTCAGACCTTCAAAGGTCTTCTGGTTTAAAGCGGGATTTCCCGAACGCATAATGGTCTCCTGTATCAGTGGGTGAATATTAAGCGATTACACGCTGGAATGTTCAAAATAGGGCCCTTTGCTGCCTTCTTCTGATAATACGATCATAAATAGCTTCAGGATGAGAGACTAATGCAGCAGTGGATAAAGCGAATATTCATCTGTGAAAAACCGGTGATCGCCTCATCGCAAGATGGAATTCGTTTGTCCGATGACGGGCTCCATTTCAGCAGTTGGATGAGTCGTTATGCGCAATGGCCCGAATTATGGCCCTGGACTGAGGTATGTGAGTTCGGCATCAGTGTGCATCAGGCAATTTATCCCGACCCCTGGTTTGGCGATTACATGGAGGCCGAATGGTTCTTTACTGTCCAGCATTCGGAGGGACCACAACGTCTCTTTTTTGACATCGAACATTTTTCCATTGATAAGCTCCCACACTTGTTATTTGAACATTTACCGGGCTTTGACAAGACAGTGCTACAGGCAGGCTGGAAAGAATATCGTGCCGGTCTACGGAATTACCAAGGCGCAGGCCAGTGGCTGGCCTGGCAGAAAGCAGGGTTTAACTGGGAGCACGGGGATCGTCACTCCATAGCCAACCCGTAGTAGGCCGCTTGCGGCCGATGTATCCACAAGAGTTTATTGCCACCGATCCGTCGGGCCCAAGGGCTCTCTTACAATTTTGATTGGTTTTTGAATTGCCAAAAATGATCGAGCACCGCCACTTTTCCTTTGCCGGGCTTGTACGCGTGAATCAATGCGCCGTGGACATAATCGGTGGCCGCACTGCAGGCTTGCGGAAGATTATTGCCCAGACAAATATTCGCGGCTATTGCCGAAGCCAAAGTACAGCCGGTACCGTGACCTTCAAGTTTCAGTTTCTTGTGGATGAATTCGGCAAATAATTCGCCATCGTCATAACGATCGGTCATTGTTTTGTCCGGCAGATGTCCGCCTTTCAATAGTACGGCAGACGCACCCATCGCTAATAATTCAACCGTTGCCGCATCGGCTGAGTCGGCATTTTTAATTTTATGGCCAAGCAGTAATTCGGCTTCGGGAATATTCGGCGTAATAATGTCGGCCATTGGCAGCAACAACTCTCGCATGGCTTTCAATGCAGATGGTTCGAGCAATGCGGCGCCGCTACTGGCAACCATGACCGGATCGAGCACGATGTTTTTTGCTTTATGCCTGATCAAAGCTTCGGCAACGGCCTTTATCACACGGGCATTTGCCAGCATGCCGATTTTCACCGCGCCTATTTTGAAATCACTGAAGCAGGCATCGATTTGCGCATGCAGAAATTTGATTGAAGGCACTTCGACGGCAGACACTTTTCGGGTGTTTTGTGCAGTCAAAGCAGCAATGCCTGAGAGTCCATGCACACCGTGTGCTGCAAAGGTTTTCAGGTCGGCTTGAATGCCGGCGCCGCCACCGGAGTCTGAACCGGCAATGGTAAGAGCGCAGAAATTCGTTTTCATTTGACATCCATAGGGTGCGCTCAAGCGCACCGAGGTCTTGCGAGTTGTCCAATAGGGTGCGCTTGAGCGCACCCTATGTTTCCATCAAATTACAAAACTTCCGATGCATGATCAGCCAGACGCGAACGCTCGCCACGACGCAGAGTGATATGCGCACTATGTGCCCAGTTCTTGAAGCGATCCACTGCGTAAGTCAAACCCGATGTAGTTTCGGTCAGGTAAGGCGTATCGATTTGTTCGACGTTACCCATGCAGATGATTTTCGTGCCGGGGCCTGCGCGCGTAATCAAAGTCTTCATCTGTTTAGGGGTCAGGTTTTGTGCTTCGTCGACAATCACCCAACGATTCAGGAACGTGCGGCCTCGCATGAAGTTCATCGAGCGAATTTTGATGCGGCTGGCGAGTAAATCATTGGTTGCACCGCGACCCCAGGTGCCGTGGTCGGCAGTGTGGGTGAGCACTTCCAGATTGTCAGTCAATGCACCCATCCATGGCGTCATTTTCTCTTCTTCAGTACCGGGCAGGAAACCGATATCTTCGCCGACGCTGACGGTTGCGCGCGTCATGATAATTTCACGATAACGCTGGCTGTCCATTGTTTGTGCCAAACCGGCAGCGAGTGCCAGCAAGGTTTTGCCGGTGCCAGCGGTACCGAGCAGGGTAACAAAATCGATATCCGGATCCATCAGTGCATTGAAGGCGAAATTCTGTTCTCGGTTGCGCGCATTGATACCCCAGACCTGATGCTGCGTGGAACGGAAGTCGTCGACGATTTGCAGCACGACGCGATCCTCTTCCAGTCGCGCGACTTTCATTTCGACATCGTCATCACCGGGCAAGTAGAGGAACTGATTGGCGAACCAGCCGTCATCGGCAGTACGCTTTACTTCGTAATAAGTGCGACCTTTTTCGGTCCAGGAACGCAGGTTGCCCTCGTGTTTTTCCCAAAAATCGGCAGGCAGTTCGGTGGCGCCCGTGAACAGCAAATTGAAATCGTCGAGCGCACGGTCGTTCTCGTAATCTTCTGCCACGACGCTGCAGATCGAGGCTTTGATGCGCAGATTGATATCTTTCGATACCAGCACCACCGGCACGCCGGGGTTGTCTTCGTGTAATTGCAGGCAGGCGCCAAGAATCAGGTTGTCCGGTAGCACCGTGCCGAAACGTTTGCCGGTTTCCACAGGTTTTAACTGGAACAATAATTTGCCGACACTTTCTTCGCCGCGCAGATTCAGACTCTTCGGTTGCACGAGCGAGACGCCGCCTTCAACATTATTGCTGCCGTGTGCTTCAATCAGGTCGTTAAGAAAACGACTGACCTGGCGGGCATTGCGACTAGCTTCGGAGTGCCCTTTTTTTCCGTTGTCCAATTCTTCCAGAACCATCATTGGAATGAATACATCGTGCTCATTGAATTTGAATAACGCGGTCGGGTCGTGCATCAGCACGTTCGTATCAAGCACATAGATTCGCTTGCTTCGGGTCATAGTCGCCTCAGATTAAAACCAAACAGCAGAAAGCCACCGACAGCTGCATTGGCAGCGTAGTGGAATGGGAAAAGTGTGGAAACGTGCACTAAGAATTGGCGGTGTAGCGCGGGTGCGAATGCAACTGGTAGAGACAAACCAGCAGCGGGTGGGAAGTAGTCAACACAGAACGTCGTTCGGGCATTCAACTCTCCTTTTCAGAATTTCATCGGGTCCATGATGGCATCTAAATTCAACGCATCACAAAATTCAAGAAAATCATCACGTAGGGCCGCAATATGGGTGTCGGCCGGTACGCCTATTGTCAGTTGTGCGGTAAACATTTCGGCACCGGTTTGCATGGCGCGATAACGCGAGCTGTGCATGTTTTCGATGGTGATGCCCTGGCGATCAAAAAAATCCGCCAGATTGAACAGAATTCCGGGTTTGTCGGCGGCGACGACTTCCACAATGTAAGGCAGCAAATTCGATTGCATGGCTTTGGGGCCGGTGCGATACCAAACCAGCTTCAGGCCTTCTTCGCGCTCAAGCTTCACCATTTGCGCTTCAAGTTTGGCAATCGCATCCCAGGAGCCGACTGCCAGTGCTGTGACCGAAACATCACGGCCAACGGTGGTCAGATGCGCATCCACCATATTGCATCCGGATTCCGAAATTCGCCTTGTTACCAATAACAATGGCGATTGCGGATGCGTGGTGTAGGCGCTAATCAACAGATGATTTTCGTTTGCGGCAGGGCGTGGGATTGGGTCAGCAGTCAATGAAGGTGTCCGGATGCGTCGCATGAGTTACAGGCGGCTAAGAAGTTGACTCAGCATACTGGTCGAATGTTACCGCCTGCAAGTTATAAATGATGCTTTCGCCAGCTGCGCATATTTCCCTGTAAATCGCTACAATATCGGCTCTCAATAATCACGAGGCCGCCATGCAGCTTTCCGGCAGTATAACTGCGCTAGTTACTCCCTTTGATTCCTCAGGAGCGGTTGATTTCGCTGCCTGGCAGCATTTGGTCGAGTGGCAGGTGAGTTCCGGAATTGACGCTATCGTGGTGGCAGGTTCAACGGGGGAGGCGGCTACCTTGAGTGACACTGAATACAGTGAGCTTATTCGCAGCGCTGTGAAGCAAGTGGCAGGGCGTATTCCGGTGCTCGCTGGTACCGGGCAATCGAGCACGGCAAAAACGATTGCTCAAACACGATTGGCTAAAAGCAGTGGTGCCGATATCGCCCTCGTGGTTACGCCGCCCTACGTACGTCCTACACAGGCCGGATTGGTCGAGCATTATCAGGCAGTCGCGGATGAAGGCGGTTTGCCTGTCGTTTTGTATAATGTGCCTGGCCGTACTGGTTGCGATATGCAGCCTGAAACGGTGGCTACTCTATGTATGCATCCCAATATCATTGGCCTCAAGGAAGCGCGCAGTGATGAAGATCGCTGGAATGCGCTTTATCCCTTGGCATCCGCGCATTTTTCCCTGTTAAGCGGGGATGACCCGACCTCTGTTCGAGCCATTCAGGGAGGGGCGTCAGGTGTTATTTCTGTCGCTTCAAACGCTGTTCCAGGAACTTTTAGCAAGATATGCCGTCATTTACAGGCTGGCGAAACCGCCGAAGCCCTGGCTTTGGATAGGCATTTACAGGGTTTGTACGACTTTTTGGGATGCGAGCCGAACCCCATACCAGTGAAGGCCATTTTGACCCGATTGGGCTGCGGTGTTGGCCTGCGCTTACCCTTGCTGCCGCTGTCGGCTGAGTATGGGCAAAACGCGGAAAGCATGACAGCGCTCTGTAAAGCGTTAGAATTACCGCTAGTTTGAGTTTGATTTGAATTAAAAATAACGGCTTCGTGCCATCAGGAGAAGAATCCAATGATCGTTTCACCTCGCGTTACGCGCTCGCTTATCGGGCTGACATTGGCCGTTGTCATGGTGTCGGCTACGACAGGCTGCAGCTGGCTCAAAAAACGCGTCGGTTATGAAAACAGCAAGCAAACCAATCCGCTGGAAATTCCACCGGGCTTGGATGCTCCGAGCACCAATAATGCATTGCTGGTTCCCAATATCGAAGGTACAACCGCGCAAGGGCAGGCATCTGTGGAAACCTTCACGGTTAATGACAGCCTTGAAAGTACCTGGAAACGCATGGGTCTTGCGCTGAATCGTATTGATGGCGTCACCGTGACTGGTAGCGCACAAGCACTCGGTAGTTATGATGTTCGTTACCAGGGACTGAATTACCTGATCCGCGCCGAAAACGCCGGCGACACAACTCGCGTGACGGCATTCACCTCGGAAGGTCCTGCCGCAGCGAATTCTCCTGCCGGACGTTTGCTGGGCATTTTGAAATCGCGTCTGAATTAATTTCAGCTATTTATTTTGTGAAATAAAAAGCGCCTTCGGGCGCTTTTTTACTTGACGTGCTAATGCTTTTTTAAACGGTAATAGTAGCCCGGGTCATGGCTTCACCTGACCCGGGTAAATCTGCGGAATCTTAATAAAAACCCAAACGACGATTTTTGAAATATTGCGATATGTATGAATCCCCGTGTCAGGTGAAGCCATGACCCGGGCTACGTATTTTTATTCGCCGTCGTATTGAATCAGGGAATACACCGGCAATCCTTGCGCGCAGCATTTGTTGGTACCACCAAGCTCTGGTAAATCAATCACAACAGCGGCTTCGATGACTTCGGCACCGATTCGTCGCAGTAATTTCTGTCCTGCAAGCAGTGTGCCGCCGGTAGCAATCAAGTCGTCGGCCAGCAAAATCCGATCGCCCGGTCGACAGGCGTCAATATGAATTTCCACCACGGCGGTGCCGTATTCCAGATCGTAATTCTCCGATAGTGTTTTATAAGGCAGCTTGCCCTGTTTGCGAATGGGTATGAAAGGCAGCTTCATGGCATGCGCAAGTGCAGCACCAAAAATAAAACCACGCGCTTCCATGCCGGCAATCGCATCGAGGTTTTTGTCCTGGTAGTGCTGCGCGAAATGCGTAATGACTTCCGACCAAAGCTCCGGCACCTGAAAAAGCGGGGTGATATCGCGAAACTGCACGCCTGGCTTGGGCCAATCAGGCACTGTCCGAATAACAGTGTGGAGTCTGGACTGCAGTGATTGCGCTTCCACCATCAACGTTGCAAATATTCAAGCTTGCCGGTTTTACCGTCCCATTCCGCTGCGTCGGCCAGTGGCTCACTACGCGTGGTGATGACGGGCCATTCTTTCGCAAGCTCGGCATTGAGCGCGATATAAGCTTCCTGGCCTGCAGGGACATCGTCTTCAGGAT
>JBOHYH010000035.1:0-1066 GCA_050737775.1 Arenimonas sp. | reverse complement strand
TATCCATGTCCGCCGCATGGCATTGATTCAAGAAGGCAACGAACCGAAGGCCATGCGCAAGGCCGTCAGCGCCGCACCGGATGCAAGACGCGTTTTGAGAAATTTTGTTTTGCATGCGCAATCACGCGCTTAAGGGGAACAACAATGTCTGCACAAAACGTCAGCCTGTCTGCGATGTTTGGCTGGGTTACCGATAGCTTCAAATTATTCAAGAAAAATTATCGTGCCTTGATGTCCGCCAGCCTTGTCACCCTGGTGCTGGTCGTTTTGATGTGTCTGCCGATGTGGCTTGTCATGATGAGCAGCATGTCGGACATGATGAAAAACAGCGTGAACGGTGCCATGCCAGCGAACGCGATGCCGTTCGCTGGCGATATGACCACGTTCTACACGATGTATGCCATTACGATAGCCGTGAGTCTTGTAGCGTTTCCTCCAATCCTCATTGGCTGGTTCAAGCTTTGCCAAAACATTGACCAGAATAAAGCGGCAAGTGGTTTCGATATTTTGAAACCTTTCGCCAACACGCAACTCTGGTTGCGCGGCATTGGCTTCGCGTTACTGGGGCTAGTCGTTTACGCCGCCGTGTTGGGCCTTTTTGTACTCGCCTTCTGGGGCGCCATTTCCGATTTGATGCAGCAAGTCAACGCCCAGCAAGCGGCCATGCTGGCGGGAAATACACCGGTGCCATCTGGTTTCCCCGTCAGTCTTTTCTTTGGCTATTTCGCGTTTATCGGCATAGCCACATTTTTGCAATTCGTTTACATGGTCGGCTTTACGGAAATTTCGTTGCGACCAACATCACCCATGGAAGCAATGAAACAAGCTGCGATTGGCATATTCAAAAATGCATTGAAACTCGTCCTGCTATTCATCTGCGTGGGAACCGTGTTTTATATAGCCATGTTGATTGTGGGCTTGATTCTGGGCTTGATCATCGTCGCTTTGTCCTTCATTCATCCCATTATCGGGGCAATAGCCGCTTTTGCCTTGTTCCTGCCTTTTCTGCTCTGCATTTACCCGCTTCTTTTCAGCGGTCATTATTTTATGTGGAACGGCATTTTGG
>JBOHYH010000034.1:0-1001 GCA_050737775.1 Arenimonas sp. | reverse complement strand
GTGTAATCCTGGTAAGCAGGCAGTGCGATAGCGATCAGGATGCCGAGGATGGCGATAACGATCATCAATTCGATGAGTGTGAAGCCTTTTTGCATTTTCATGGGTAAATTCCTTATGAACTAAACTGTGTAGCGATAAACGATAAAAAATATAAATTATCGGCAATTGGCTGGTGCGTATTTGGAAGGAAGTGTTCCTGCGGTTCCGCCTAATTTTGAGGATCCTTGGGCGTTGCAGGCCCAGGCGACGATTTGTCCGGCAGATTGTATAGAACCACGTAAACGCAAGGTCAGTCCAGATATTTCAGGTGTTGCAGCGGAATACGTGATGACGATATCTTGCGCGCTTGGAATATCTACGCTGGTGACAATCGTGGTGCTTGCAGGATTGTATCCTGCAGCCGCTGCAGAAGTGGGCCATGTACCATTGCTGAGCCTGGTTTCACTCGCCGAAAGTTTGGCGGCCGCTGCCAGGTTGAGTCCTTCGGTGACTTTAGCTCGCACTGTATAGTCTTGGTAGGCTGGAAGAGCGATGGCAATCAAAATGCCCAATATCGCAATTACAATCATAAGTTCTATCAGGGTAAAACCTTTCTGCATTTTCATAACCGCTCCGTAAATGTAGATATACCGTTTGTCCAATACTTCCTGCCCGTCACTTGCTAGGCAATAGACAAAATGGACTTGCTAGGTAGCTTTAGCAAAAACCATGCCACCGAAGTGCTTGCAGGAAAGATATTGCGAAACATCGGCAATAAACTATTTCTGGTAGTTGATAAGCAGTTTTTCCGAAAAAGAATTTAAAAAAGCCCCGGATAACCGGGGCTTTTGGTGAGGCATGACGCGACAGCTGCTATTAGTTACGGCAGTTTGCTGGAGCGTACTTGGCAGGCAAGGTACCGACGGTGCCGCCAACTGGTGTGGTTGAACCAACAGCCATACATTTCCATTGGATAACGCCGCTGGCTGCAACCGAACCGCGCAGGTTCAGGGTGTTGCCTG
>JBOHYH010000033.1:0-1448 GCA_050737775.1 Arenimonas sp. | reverse complement strand
AGCTGGACATTGGACACAAAAAACATTTCGTTATCTCCGTCAAACTGATTGCACACGGCTAAAAAGTGAATGGCGTAAGTTGTCGCCCGGTAATACTCAACGATTTGTCGTTCGTCGTATTACGCTTCGACAACGGCTGACTTCATTGAGCGTATCGCAGCCTCCGGATTGGAGACTGACTCGTGCCAGACTGTTATGGAAAGCAGCGCAATGACCACGGCTATTGAGGACGCACCACCAGTAAAGCACTGCGATGAGTGTGGCCAAGTAATGACAGTGGCCCACCGTGTCTTTGAAGGAAAGCATTACGGTAGTTGCTGCTATGCCAAGATTTTTGTGCCCTGTGCCTGCAGTCGTTGCGGTGAGTCAACGCGTGCCCATCGATTCCAGTCCGAACCGATTTGCCGAGTCTGCGATAGAGAAATGCGGACCTGTATTCGTTGTGATAAACCTGTTGAGCGAGCGGGTTTGCGAATCGGAACAGGCGTTGTCTGTCAGGCATGCGCGCCTTATTTTCATGATCGCCAGACGTGCCAACGATGTGGAGAAAAGGCATTGCGTCTTTCGCGTGCGCCCACGTTGGGCATTGAAGAAAGTATTTGCGACCAGTGTCGCAATAAGCTCACTCACGCCACGTGTAGCCGCTGTCGAAAATACCGTGCGGTTGTTGAGCGCGACGAGGATGACAAGGCGTTGTGCAAAGATTGCTCGCCGGGCCAGGAAGTCAGCCATGTCTGCGGTGGTTGTGGGAGCCAAGTGCCAGGGGGTGGAGAAAGCGATTGCCTTCGATGTTACAACCAGAAAAGTGTACAAGCCCATGCAAGTACAGCGACAGCCGCGCTCGAAAACGAGTGGTCACGCCAGTTTTTGCTGGACTACGCCCAGTGGCTAATGGACGCCTATCCCGAAAAGCCTGCGCTGCATATGCAGCTTTTCAAGGATAATGATTTCTTTCTGAAACTCGACCGGGGTTTCACCAAGAAAATGGAGATTACCGAAGATGGGTTATTGCGCTACTTTGGTACAGCCGTTCTTAGAAAGCATCTATTAGCCTCTCGATTCTTGTGCGACTGGCTCTCGCTGACGATGACGACTGCGAGCAAGGTTGAGAGCGCAGATCAGCAAAGGCTGCGGAATATCTTATCAATGCATGCCGATCAGCCTTGCGGCGCCATCTTGCGCCAGTACGAGGAATGGTTGGAAATACATCGTACGCAAACTCGGACAAGACGATTGTATCTCAGTGCAGCTGCCATGTTTGCCAGCGCGGTGGAATTGTCGGAAAAGTCGCCCCCATCCGATAGCGCCTGCGCTACGTACTTCATTAAAAAGCCTGGACAAAGAAACAATGTCGGACGCTTCTTCAGATTTCTCGAAGACCAGCATCATTGGAAACTTTCCTTGCCCAAGAAGAAGACGAAAACAGGCATTCCTACCACCGTAAATCG
>JBOHYH010000032.1:0-6449 GCA_050737775.1 Arenimonas sp. | reverse complement strand
GCACAAATTGCCATTGGACAATGTGGCATTGTTGTCGCCTTTGGCATCGAACGCGATTCGCCCGCCTTCTTCGTTGAAACGCCACCACGAAATCATGCCATCGGAATTGAGTGGCGCACGACGACTGTCGTACACGCCCTTGATTTCTTCATCGGTCAGCAAACGACTCCACAAGCGTACATCGGCCAGTGAACCGCGCAGATAAGAACTGCCCTGCGCTTGGGGTGAACGGCCAAGATTTAAAGCGGCTGTCGTGTAAACGCGTTCGACGGGATCTTTGTACTTCAGGTAGACCTTGTTATCGCTGGTGTCCTTGATACCCCAGACTGCCAACTTGCCGTTGACGTACAAGGCAAGGTGCGCTTCGTAGCGCACTTCCTGTGCCTGCCCTGTTCCTGCCACGATGACGTTGACTACCTCGTAACGTGCTGCCAGATAAGCCGACTGACCAATATTGAGTGCCGTTGGTGAAACAACCGTGAGCGTCTGTTTTACGTCTGCAATGGAAACCCGAACCGAAAAATACGGGCGACGATTCGAATCCAATGCCAGAACATATTCCTCGCCTTTTGCAAGCAGGACTTGTGCAGAGGTGCCTGCTGGCGGATCGAGTTGGAGCCAGGCTTCGAGCGAAAAGCTTTCGCCCAGATTAAGACTATTGTCATTTCCGCAATCACCAAAATCACGACCACGCAGACTGACTGCATAACCGGCCTGATGCACCATGGCCAGATGCGTCCAACCATGAATGACAGGGTTTTCGGACATGACTGCAACGTTGCTGCCATGACCGAGTACCGGCCTTGAGTACAAACCGTATTCTGCCCAGCTACCGCCCGGCGTTATGTCGGCGTCATAAACAGCACCGGTAACGGCGGAGTTGATGGCCCGGTCACCCTTGCCTTCCAGAAACATCCATTTGGCCACCAGATCGTCGGTATTGTCTGGTATGCGTTGTTCGAAGAATCCTTCAAAATCATCGGGTGACAAAATACGGGTAAACAATGCGGTTTCATTGATCAACATCGGCAAGCCGTTGGTGTTGACAATATCGCCGATTACCATGGTAGCCATCATGATTTCATCGTCGATATTGCGCTGTGTGGTGTATTGCTTGGTACCTTGCGATACACCATCAACATACAACTCGACATCGAAGGTGTAATTGATTTTGCTGCCGCTTGTCTTGTAACTCATCTTGAAACAGGCACCGATCTGGTGCCAGGTATCAACGGCCACCACACTGCCTGAAACAATCGGTGTCTGTGCCGAATCCAGTGCAAAAGACAATGCGATCTTGCCGTTGGCGTCGATCGCCAACGTCAGGATTGGATTATTCACACCAATAGTACATACCGAACCTATGACGCCCGAGACAGATCCGGCGCCAGAGGCCGTCTGTGGACTAAACCATGTATAGAAGGTTCCAACACTGGAATTGATAGACGTGCGGACACGCGTGTTCGCACTGCAGGTCAGACTTGGCGCATCACTGAGTGCCGCCATGTATTGCACGGAATCAATACCGCCGGTCGGTGGGCGCGAGAAAGTCAGCAAGCGCTGAAACGGTTGCAACATATCCTGTGAAGCGCGCTCTGGTCGGCACCAGAGTTCGAGACTCATATCGCCCTTGATGGTCAAAGCATCGATGTTCGGTGCCAGGCTTTCATCAATCTGGAAACTAACGTAATTGTTCCAGGCATAATTCAGTGCGCGCTGTTCTGGTTGATTCAACCAGCCACCGTTGAACCCTTGAAGAGTTAGCGGTGCCGAGTTGATATCCGCTACCAGCCCGACCGCGCCTTGCGTCGGCAGACTGAATGGCATGGCGCGGAATAATGTCGAACCGTTCTCGATGGTCTTTTGGGTAACACTGTCATTGGTACTCTGGAAATTCGTTGCTGCAGTTTTTACTCCCGACGTGGGTACCACGGCAGTGCTAGCGTAGGAATCCGTCGTGAATGCAGCGAACAATGAAGCACTCACTCGCAAATCATCATCCGGCACCACCGGTGCCCCACCGCCAAGACTGACGTCCAATACAGCGGCCTCAGAGCCATCGGTTGAAATAATAAGTTTGCTGCCGATGGCCTTGAAGTCACCGGAGGCAAGGCTTGTGTAGTCATATTGTTCCGGTGTTGCATCGCCTTCAATCACGACGGCAAAATCGACTTGCGCCCTTGGTACATTGTTCCAGGTGGCAGTCAAGGCGCCGAGTTTTATCGTTACATTGCACTTGTCCTTGTCGTCGCATGTCGAAATCAGGATCGATTTCATATCGCCAGATTGCGACTTTGCAAACAGCACCACTCTATTGGCTGCGACCAGGTTGCTGGCAGCGGCAATACTGTAACTCGCAATGCTTAATGCATTCGGGGTTTTATAGTCATAGCTGGTCGACAGGCCACTTAAGGTATGGATGAAAGCGTCCACCGCTTTGGGCAGTTTTTTCCAGCTCGCGGTGACAGAATCACCTGGCCAGCGTGGCGCTGTAAACGTCAATTCAAGATTGCAATTTTGCCCATCGTCATCCAGCTTGATCGAATCAAGAGGAAGATCAACCAGCGTGCGACTTACCAACGCTATCGCCGTTTGATTGGGGCTTGCCGCGAGCGGCAAGAAAACGGAGGTCCGTTTTCCGGTGTTATCAAAAAAACATTTACTGCCCGTCAGCAATCGTGGATCGGCAGGGTCGTTAACGCTATCGCCGGCCAGCACACTGATAAAGGGCCGCAAACTGCGGGGAATACCATGCCAGGTTTCCGTCACTCCCGAAGGAGACACCATGGTGACATCACAAAACATGTCTGTCGGCAGCACATTCGCCGTTGGTTTGATGGATACGCTCGCCTCATTCATGAATGCACCGGCTTGCGTTGCAACGATTTGAAGCCGTCCATTTTCGGCAGTTCCCGCTGCTGTATTCCATGTGCCTTCAAAGACAGAGCGTGCCGTTTCGGTATCGAGCTGCATCACCGAAAACGCATCGGAAGCCCCCTTGAAGTAGCAATGCAACAGGCCATCTGAACCCGAGAGTAGAAACGGCGATGAATTGAGCTCGCTGTATGCCTGTATGTTCTCGAAATAGGATGCGTAAATACTGAGCCCGCGACTGTCCCAGGTCAGTGAGCCGGAGGCGACAACCGCAGGACTGGTGGAAGGAATTAAATGGGCACCGTAAACCAGCCCTGGTGCTGCGGCATCTTTTTTGTTGGGCGTGTGCGGCGGGTTAAGCGGCTGTTGGTTGTGATCAAGATAGTCGATGGTATCGAAAGCGAACTCGCCAACGATGGTTGTCGGATCCCAGTTGGCCCCATCGTATGCAACGAACTGATCAATACAGCCGATGAAGCCTTTGCTCGGCGCACTTACTGCATTAATAAAACCGGGAGTTGGATGGTCGCCATCACCTTCCAATATGCAAGCGGTATCAAAACCATTCAACTTGATAGAATATTTTTGTGCCGCTGCGGCATCAAAAGAAACTTGAACTCTAGTCCATGCCCTTTGCCGAACAGTGCCTGATGCCGTGCGTGCCAACAAGGGCTTGCCGTTCTTGCCCATGAAGCCGACTTCAATGGCAGTGCCATCTATCAGGCGTAAATAAGGTGCATCGACAAGATCCATCGGCCCGATGATTTGCTGTGATGGCAAATCGAGTGATTTGGGGTATATCCAAAGATCAATACTGTAATGCTGTTTGGGTGCCCAATCTGAAAAGCCAACATAGGCCGATGCATCAAAATCCATCGTGTAATTTGCCGTGCCTACCGGATTCACAACAAGCGATGCCCCTGGCCGTGCCATGGTGCCATCCCCTGCCACCGCAAAATCGAGCGCTGCCAGGGTCTTGGGATTGGCTCCGAGTATTGCATTCTGGGCAAGCAGCAAACGTCCACTGCGCTTGACAGTAAAGTCGCTATTGTCATTGCTGCGCATGCGCTCTTGCTTGAGGTAAAACACTGCGGCAGGACTACCGCTTAACGTCAATTCCGCGCCAGTGCCGTCTTGCAACTTGAAAGAAAAATCAGGCGGTATATTGCCGGCAACGAACTTCTTGTCCGCTAGAGAGAATTGACCAAAGCTATCCAGCGGCAATTCATAGACATCAATGCTGTTACTTGCAGCGTTTGTGACAAAAACCGAGCAGCTCAATAATGTGCCATCGGCACGTGGAAGAAATTGCACATCAAAATTACCGTCAAGCAATCCTTCGATCATGAATAATTCAAAAGCGGGTTCGAAGAACGGTGTTTTATCCGGCGACAAATATGCCTGACTATCCCTCATGTCGGCAGGCGAATCAGGCTTGCCACTGCGTTGGTAACGCACTTCCCAGGCCGGCTGCAGAGCGTAAATGACTTCCTGCGAATTTCCCTGCGCGGTTTCGCGCACCAGTCGCAAACGGTTTACCAGCAATGTGCCCTTTTTCGCCTGACGGAAAATGTAAATGTATTCCTGGTTTGTCAGAACGCGGAATGGTTGATCGGCGTCTTCCAGGCCATCTATTGCTGCATCCGGCGTATAGGTAACAGGCACGTTGATCATGTTCATGCCGACAGGCCGAACGGCATCGGGCAGACTCAAGGGACGAAAACCGGACCAATCATTGGCATCGCTTGTGGAATCAACGTCCAAAGCCAATACGTTGAAATAGATATTCGTTGGCAACAGCTTTTCATCGGAATCAGAGCTGGGGGTATCACCACGTGCAAAGGCGACAACGAGACCCTGGAAATTTACGCTTGCAACAGACCGAAAATTCATAAAACCTCGCAATGGTGTTCGTTATTTGTGTGATCGGGAATTGATTCCATATAAAACTGGTCCAGATTTATTCCGCTGATCAATCCGTTAAATTTCCGCGCCTACGCCCCGCCCGCTTGTTGCTATTACTTTTCACTGGCAAACACCCTCCCCGACACGTGCCGTAAAGGCACGCTCTTTTAGAAACCTATTGCCCCTGCCACATGCTTACTGGCAATTAATCACTGCGTGCCTGACCAGGCAGGCACCCAATGACAGACGAGTAAGCTTTATGGATAATTGGCGCAGAACAACTTGCGCGAGATCACACTATTCTTGTGCAATCGAATTGTCCTTACGTTTTCCTTACTTTTCGGAAGTTCGCAAAAGAAAGTTTTTTACATTAAAAAAATGACATTTAGGATTATTTCTTTCATGAATCATCTCTAGAATATTGCCGACAGCTTTACCAAGATTGTCCGGCATTAAATCAGCTGTCCCATACCCGGCTTCTGTTACGTTATGATTAATGGCATCCTAAGGCTCTGTGATTCAGCTTTGTCTCAGGCACAAGCAATTCGTTCGAGCCAACCACTTCGGTAAAAACTATCCGTGAAATCATCAAAAGCACAACATTTTTTGATCGACGACTGGATCGTGGCGCCAACGGAAAGCCTGATTCTGCGTCGCGACACGCGCATCCATCTCGAACCAAAGACAATGGACGTGCTATGCCATTTGTCCGAACATTCGCACCGGGTAGTGAGTTCCGAGCAGCTTCTCACGCAGTGCTGGCCCGAGACGTGCCTTGGCGATAGCGTCGTCTATAAAAATATCGCCGTGCTGCGCAAGGCATTGGGAGAGAAAAAACTCGGCTCGCAATACATACAGACCATTCCGAAACGCGGTTATCGCCTGCATGCGCAAGTGGTGCCGATGCGTTCGACCAGCATAGAAAAGAGCGTTGCCGAACAGCAACACCTTGAACAGATACTTCGCATCCTGAACCGGCTGACGCAAAAGCAAGTTGAACAAAGTGAAATCACTTTGTCTGACTTGAATAAATTCAAGAAAGACAATGGGCTGCTACTCAAAATCAGCAAGCGGCTGCTCGAATATGTGACTGGCATGCCCCGATACGATGACTTCACCTGAGCATAAAAACTGAAGTTAGCCTAAAGATCGCGTTTGAGGTCGCAAATGCCACCAAAGTATTCCGGTAAACTGACGGGCCCATCCGTATCGGTTTTCCACATGAAAAACTTTTATCTTTATCTGGCCATGGCCATTTCATCAGTCTCGACAATGGCAAATGCCCAAACGGCCGGTGAAGCCAAAAAACCTTATAACCTAGTGGTATGGGCCGATCTGGGGTTTGATGAAAGCTCGCAACTCACGCAATCAAGCATTCCAGCGAATGATTCATTGCCTGCACCTTTCGTGAATTTTTTGATGTCATCCATTACCAGCGGCCCGGTGTCCAAGCCTGAAAATGCCGAGACCCGCAAGCAATTAGAAACCGGTTTGAAGTTGATTGTTGAAATTGATCCGGCAACGTCGAAGGCAAAAGTACTGTCTCAGGAAATCATGCCGCGCCCGATCCGGGCCGAACACCAAGATGAGCCATTGCTCCGTGTCAAAGGTGAATGGTCCGGACGGATTCTTGTCACTTGCGTCATTTCGGAAAAGGGCCGTTGCTCCAA
>JBOHYH010000031.1:0-7122 GCA_050737775.1 Arenimonas sp. | reverse complement strand
CACGCGACGACAATGGCAGCCGCCGCGATGCGTCACAAGCTCTTGCGAACTTTGCATGGCTCAATGTCCTTTCTTGTCTTTGCCCTTCTCATTATTCTTTTTGCCCTTGTCGTGACCTGATTTGCCTGGCTTGTCTTCACCATAGCGATACATGCCGTCGCCCTGATTGGCCTTGTATTTTCCTTTGGCCTTGTATTTCCCGTTCGAGTTGCTGACACGTCCTTTCAATGCCTGGAATTGCTCGGACCCCGGCTTGATACCCATGCGCTTGGCAATAACGCCCCAACCTTGGCCATTGTTTTTGTCATAGTCGCGTAATGTATTGATGCAAGGGACCCGCATTTGGTGCGCAAGGGCACACGCATAATACACATCGCCCGGTGCCCAGCGCCGCTCAACAACATATTCCCGAATCACCGGACGTGGCGCACCAAAACTGATAACGACATCGTCAATAAAGCCCTCGGTGTTTCCCCGGGTATAGACGTTCATGTCCTTGAGTTGGACATCCATCCAAGCATCACCAGTACGCGGATTAAAACCAAAGGCATATTCTTCTGCTCCCACATTTGCACTCATGGACAGGCAAAGCGTCAACAACAAATATTTCAGTTTCATGATGAGCTCCTATTTCGGATGGTCAGTGTGCACCTTCGGCCTGAATTGGCCCTGAAACCACCCCGTAAAAAAATTTAACCCCGTTTTTCAGGCAGGTTCGTTAATAAGGACACCCCAACACCGGAGGTATGCCATGAGCCACGCTGTAATTCACCTGAAAGAACCCCTGAGCCCGCCACGTATCGGTGGTATTGCCGCCGCACTAGCTGTCCACGTAGCAGCACTCATGATGCTGATGGCACCAATGAGCTATGCACCCTCGTTGCCGGAAACGGAAGAAGTGACGATAGTGCCCGAGATGCTTCCCGAAAAAATAATCGAAAAAACAAAGCCGCATATTGAACGAAAACTTGAAATTAAACCCTTAGAAGTGCCAATCGTGCAGAAGCAAACCATTGCCCCCCCTGTCATCCCGCCGATCGTTATTGATCAAGGCAGTGAAAACGATGTTCCATACGTGGTGCCTGATGGCGAGATTGTAGGCCCCGCTTTTGACCCACCCAGCGGCCCTATTAGCTTGAGTACGGAATACGCACCCGCACCTAAATACCCACCGCTTTCGCTACGCAATGGAGAGGAAGGCATCGTGTTGTTACTGGTAAAAGTGGGCGCTGATGGCAAGCCTATCGATGCCAGCATCAAGAAAAGTAGTGGCTATCGCGAACTCGACAGAAATGCATTGAAGCATGTTCTTGCCACCTGGCGTTTTCATCCTGCCATGCATCAGGGCATTGCGATTCCCGCCCTGGCCCTGGTACCGGTAAATTACACCATTGATCAATAAGACAGGAGCGGTGCTGGTAATTTTCACCAGCACCGTCTGGCAGTAAGATGGCCAAACGAAAACCTCCGGGAGTTCAAAAATGCGCACTCTATTGATTATTGCCTCAGCGATTTTATCTTGCTCGTTTGCTGCCATATCCCAGGCGGACAACATCGGCTCAAAACTGGAACAACAGCTTTCACGAACATCCGGCAGAGGGAAAGTCAGCCAAACCGATGCCGCTGGCGGCATCAAGGAAGCCATGGCCCAAGGCGTGAAACGTGCAATTACGCAACTGGGACGTGAAGATGGCTTCAACAAAGATCCGTTCGTACGTATTCTGATCCCAAAACAATTAAGAAAAATTTCCGATACGGCTCGTCAATTGGGGGCTGGAAAAAAAGTGGATCAATTCGAGTTATCCATGAACCGCGCTGCGGAAAAAGCCATTCCTGCTGCTGATATTTTTGCCGATGCCGTTCGCCAGATGACGGTGCAGGATGCAATCAGTATTGTGCGTGGTGATGAAGATGCCGGCACACAATTTTTCCGTCGCGTTACCGAAGACAAGCTTCGCGCAAAATTCATGCCGATTGTCGCCGATGCAACGGCAAGAACTGGTGTGACAAAACGCTACAAGGAAATGGCAGGCAAGAATTCAAACATTACCAAATTACTCGGCGGTGGTGGATCGATCGATCTTGATCGTTATGTCACAGATGAAGCCATGGATGGCCTTTACCACTATGTCGCTGAACAGGAAAAAGACATCCGGAAAAACCCGCTGAAACAAAGCAGTGATTTATTGCGCCGGGTATTTGGGAAATAACATTAACGAGCATGGACAAAGAATTCGACATGCGTTATCTCATTTTCACAATGTTTCTTTTGGCATCTACGGCTGCAGATGCTTGCCGCATTAAAATCATTGCCATCGAAGATCGTATCAAAAATGCTGACCTTATCTTTGTCGGCCTGGTGACCGGGATTGAATTGCCCGATCATGAAAAGCTGAACGAAAAGTATAATCTCGGCAAGCCCTATGACGGCCATGGAGGAATGGACACGATTGTCATGTATGAGAACGTGTCTTATCGGACACTTCCTTACAAACCGTACAAGGGCAAACTGGGAAAACCCGTTCAAGTCCAGTGCGACAACGGATGCGGATGCATGGGCGGAAACGTTGCATTGAGGGAAAAAGCACTTTTTATCGTGCGTAGAACAGATAGCAGGTTATCGGCCTATGTAATACCTGCAACGGACTCGAGATTTGATTCGACTATCCAAGGACTGAAAGCAAAACGCGATCAACGCAACAACAAGACCACGCAATAAATTGCCGCTGCAAACCCGACAATCGTAGTAAAGAAGCAGGTCAGAATCGCGCTATATAAAGCGAACCGGCTCATCCAGCGCTGACGAGATGTCAGCGTGTGGTAATGGGTGCCGAACGCAGTACCAGAAGCAAGCGCGAACATGCCTGAAAACGCAGCCGAGCCGGCCATCACGAAAGCCACGATCAGCCAGACCCACCAAATCGCGGCAATTTCCTGCAAGAACGCCAATGCTTCCGTCATGGCATTACAACTTTTTTGCTGCGGCAACTGCCGCATCGACTGTAATACCGAAGTGTTTATACAAAGCATCGATCGGGGCCGAAGCACCGAAGCTGTCGATGCCGATGACAGCGCCATCAAGGCCTACATACTTGCGCCAGAAATCTGTCACGCCAGCTTCAATCGCGATGCGTTTGCGGCAAGATGATGGCAATACTGAATCGCGATACGCAGCATCCTGCTTATCGAATGTATTGGTGCTCGGCATCGATACCACGCGTGCTTTAATGCCATCGGCATTGAGTTGTTTTGCCGTTTGCATCGCCAGCTCAACTTCAGAACCAGTGGCAATAACGATCACGTCGAAGTCTGCAACATCGTGCAATACATAACCACCACGTTCGATATTCGCGACCTGTTTTGCATCACGCGTTTGATGCGCAAGATTCTGACGCGAGAAAATCAGGCAGGTCGGACCATCCTTGCGCTCGATCGCCTTTTTCCATGACACGGCAGATTCCACAGCGTCGCACGGGCGCCACAAATCATTGTTCGGTATGTAACGCAACGACGCCATATGCTCAACGGGTTGATGGGTAGGACCGTCTTCACCCAGACCGATCGAATCGTGGGTAAACACGTGAATGCTGCGGGCCGGAATCAAGGCCGACATGCGCAAGGCATTACGCGAATAATCCGAGAACACCAGAAAGGTCGCGTCGTAAGGCAGAAAACCGCCATGCAAAGCCAGGCCATTGCTGATCGCGCTCATGCCGAATTCGCGAACACCGTAGTAAACATAGTTGGCATCGGGGTCGCTTGATGCAACCGACTTGCTGCCTTTCCACAGTGTCAGGTTCGAGTGTGCAAGATCGGCCGAACCACCAATCAATTCCGGCAACAAGGGTGCGAAGGTTTCAATGGCCATTTGTGAAGCTTTACGCGATGCCACCACCGGGCCTTCACTTTGCAGTTTCGCGATATAAGCGTTGGCATCGTCAGCGAATGTTTCCGGCAATATGCCATGCGAACGGCGAGTCAGTTCTGCCGCTTCGTTTGGAAATACCTTGGAGTAGGAATCAAACAAGCGATTCCATTGTTCTTCACGCACCAGACCGGTATTGCCCGCTCGCCATCCGGCATAAATATTTTCAGGAATTTCGAAGGCGGCATGTGGCCAGTTCAATTGTTTACGTGCTGCTTCAATTTCATCCTTGCCCAGTGGTGCGCCGTGGGCAGATTCCTTGCCGGCCTTGTTCGGCGAACCAAAGCCAATCACGGTACGGCAGCAAATCAGTGTCGGCTTATTGGTTTCCGCTTGCGCGGTCTTGATTGCTTGAATCACTTCATCGCTGTCATGGCCGTCAACACCACGAATCACTTGCCAGCCATAGGCTTCAAAACGGGCCGGGGTATTGTCGGTAAACCAGCCATCGGTATTGCCGTCAATCGAGATTTTGTTGTCGTCCCAGAAGCAGATCAGTTTGCCCAGACCCCAGGTACCCGCAAGCGAGGCGACTTCATGCGAAATGCCTTCCATTAAACAACCATCCCCCATAAACACCCAGGTGAAATGATCGACGATGGAAAATTCGGGCCTGTTGAAGCGCTGCGCCAATAATTTTTCGGCCAGTGCAAAGCCAACGGCGTTCGCCAAACCCTGCCCTAGCGGGCCCGTGGTGGTCTCTACGCCGGGAGTTTCACTGACTTCCGGGTGACCTGCCGTTTTGGAATGCAATTGGCGGAATTTTTTCAGCTCTTCGATGGGTAAATCATAGCCTGCCAAATGCAGCAAGGCGTAATGCAACATCGAACCATGACCATTCGACAGCACAAAACGGTCACGGTTGAACCACTTTGGGTTGTTCGGGTTATGGGTATAGAAATCGTTCCAGAGCACTTCAGCAATATCTGCCATGCCCATCGGCATGCCGGGATGTCCGGACTTGGCGGTCTCTACAGCATCGGCCGCAAGAAAACGGATGGCATTGGCAAGATCACGGCGTGTCGGCTGGGTCGGCATTGGGGCGGCTCATTCAGAAAGGGACTGCCCAGATCGTCGGGCAGCCTATTTTCTCAGAGACGAAGCCCGATGTCGCGATTGATTTTTCAACCGCAAGCTGATTCACGCTTTTTTTATCAGGCCACAGCCGATTCGGCCGTTTCTTGAGGTTCGTTTTTACCAATCAAAACCGAGCCGACCAGATCGCCGGTCACATTGACCGTGGTACGACACATATCCAGCAGGCGGTCCACGCCCAGAATCAGGCCAATACCTTCAGGCGGGATCTTGAACATCGCCAGAATCATCACGATCACCGGCAACGAGCCGCCAGGTACGCCGGCAGCTCCTATGCCGCCGAGAATGCAAACAAACAGCACTGTAATCTGCTGAGTCAGCGAAAGATCAATGCCGAAGAACTGCGCCAAAAAGAGTACTGTCACGCCCTCAAACAGGGCAGTACCGTTCATGTTGGCTGTCGCGCCCAAGGTACAAACAAATCTTCCCACTCGACGCGGCACATTCAGGCCTTCTTCGACCACACGCAAGGTTGTCGGCAGCGAAGCGCTACTGGAAGAGGTAGAAAACGCCGTCAACATGGCAGGTTCCGCCTGCTTGAAAAACCACAGGGGCGAAACGCCACCTATAAATTTCAGCAACATCGGAAATACGACGAACATGTGAATGCCCAACGCGGCAATGACCGTCAGTACAAACCAGAACAATTGCTTGAGAACATCAACACCCAGCTTGGCTGTCAATGTAAACAGCAGGCAGGTAACGGCATAAGGTGCCAATTCAATCACCCAGCCAATCAGTTTCATGCATATTTCGTAAAGACCTTGCGTGGCACTGACAAATGACTTGGTTGCATCCGATTGAATCACCGCTGCCGCAATACCGAAAAGCAAGGCCACCATCATCAATGCCAGTAAATCACCATTGGCGGCTGCCGCCACCGGATTGCTGGGAATCAGATTCAGCAGTAGCTGACCAAGCTCGGCGCCTTCACTTTTGCCAGCAATCTCTGTCGCCTTGACACTGCCCTCGCTGATCAAGCTCATGCCAAGTTCTTTAGAAATACCAACGCCTGGCTTGATCAGATTGACCAAAGTCAATCCAATGCCCACCGCTATGCCCGTTACGACCAGAATATAGGCAAGTGTTTTGCCACCGATGCGCCCAAGCGATTTGGGGTCACCAATTTCCACCACGCCCAGTAACAAAGCACTGAACACCAAAGGAACCACCAACATTTTCAAGGTGTTGATGAAAAGCTTGCCGACCGGCCCTGTGATGTAGGCAATGACGGCTTCGACGATATCTGACCCGGAAAGGAAAATATTCGCGATTAGGCCAAGCGTGATACCTACAACGAATGCAATCAGCATTCGTGTGTGCAGCGGAAGCCCCGGTTTGTTGCTTAGTGATGCATTCGTACTCATTTCAACATCCTGAATTTACGGCGAACCGACCAGTTCTTTCGGTGCAACGCGAACATTCTTGATTTCACCCGACTTCAATTTACCCATGAAGTCAGCAAGCTCGCGCTTGACGACTGGCGCCAGCAAGTACATACCGATCACATTTGGTATGGCCATCAGGAAATACACAGCGTCCGAGAAGTCTGCCAATCGCGAGAAGCTGACAATCGTGCCAATGGGCGTTGCGCCAATGAAAATCAGTTTGTAAATCGTCGACACCGTCTTGTTGTTGCCGAACAAATACATCGCCGCACGCTCACCGTAGTACGCGTAAGAAATCATCGTCGAGTACCCGAACAGGAAAACGGCAATAGCCAATACATAAGGAAACCAGCCAACTACGCTACCGAAAGCAGCGGCTGTCAGAGCAACACCATTGGGACCCGCACCTGGCACAGTTGCAACACCAGAAATCACGATAACCAATGCACTCATTGTGCAAATGATGACGGTGTCGATGAAGGGTTCCCAGGTAGCCACCAGACCTTCTGTCACAGGATGTTTTGTTTTCACCGTTGAATGTGCAATCGCCGCAGTACCGATACCTGCCTCATTCGAAAAGGCGGCGCGACGGAAACCAATCAGCAATACGCCTACTGCACCGCCCGCGATACCTTGCGGAGTGAAGGCACCATTGATGATCGTCATGATTGCATCCGGCAAATGTTCAATATTGACGCCAATGACAACCAAGCC
>JBOHYH010000030.1:0-10951 GCA_050737775.1 Arenimonas sp. | reverse complement strand
GCTCTGGGTGGATTCACGATAAGGTTGCCGCCATCAGCACGGCCAATCAATGCCGCACCTGCATCTGGCAGAACAATCTGCCCGCCATCGCAACTGAACAATTCCAGGGCCACACCTGCACTCCTATGGCTGAATCAGACCCATGCTACAACACGGCAAGACATTGTGGCCGCCTTGACGTTTTTTCGTCGTTTACTTTTGAACACACCAACGCACGGAGATGTACATGGCTGGTTTAAATGTAAAGGCACAGGGCACCGAAATCACTTCAGACGACCGTCTTATCTTCGCGGTTGAAGTTCGAGACAATGATGGCAATCCGGTTTTGGGACTGAAAAAGTCGAGTTTCAAAATCTACCAACTCGGGCATTTATTCGGCGAATTGAATGTCGATATCGTCGTATCCTTACACGAAATTGCAGGGCTCGAAGGTTATTATCATGTCGTGCGCAAGAACTGGCCGCCGGCAGTGAACGGTACCTTCGCTTTTCAAATGACCGTACGCAAAGGACGCTCATCCGGACAAACAATGACCTGGGTCGTCAAGGTCGACGGCGGACCAAAGTAAATCTGGTCTGCAGCGACAACAAAAAAGCCCCGAAAGAGCCGGGGCTTTTGCATCACGGACTGATCAATTGCCCCGTTTGCAAATCCCTTCACTACAGCGTTTTCCTCTTCCACAGTCGATATTGCTGTTACAAACCACTTTCTTGCACGTACCGTTTCTGCAAAGACGATCCAGCCTGCAATCAATATTGCCATTGCACTGGTTATTGCAGGTACACGTTGGCGGCTTGCGAAGACCAAATTTATTGAAATTGGCGGTACAAACCCGGTCAGGCCCTTCGCATCCATTATTAGCCAGGGTTCTGAAACAAATATTTTTTTCGGGCTCATTGCAGGACGCTGCCGAAGCCTGTCTTGAAAGCCCGATCACGACTAGAAAAAACAATAAGGCCGAGACAAACAGACTCCGCCTATTTTCATATCCTCTATTCCCGTGCATGACGCCCCCTATAATGTTGGATTACCACGCGGAAAATACCCGGCGTATATCCATTCAAACGGAGTTTGATCAAATGTCAGGACAGCCTGGCGAGGAATATCATGCTAATGGCATGTCGCTTTGCGCACGACATAACTCATCGTGCAATACACGTACTTTTTCGACGCTTGCATCAACATGATCATTACCCATATCGGCAATAAAACGGCAGGATGCAAAACTCTCTGACTTGCGTTCATATTCTTCAACCCAGCGAACCCGGTCTGGCAAACGTGCCGGATTAATCGGCCAAATACCCGGACGCGGTTTCAGATGGCTTTTAATGCCGATACGCCATGGCTTGGGGCTGACACGGGCACGAAAGCAATGTTGATTGGTACACATGCGGACATAAATTTTATCGGCTTCGATTTCCCGAAAGAATATACCGACTTGGGGATCAGCAGGATCGAAGGTTTTATGCAATACCAATATGCGGAGTCCGGCTGGCGTTCGGTAAACTCTCACGCCCCATTCCGGATGTTTTTTTATGAATCCGTCAACGCGTTTGACTGCCTGCTCTTCCTGTGTCCCTTTGTTTTTTTGTTTCATGCCGAACAATATTTTTGCAATACCGTAACCGGCAAACATCGCGATAAACATGAAGATGATAGCCAGGCCCCAGCCACTAAGCATTTTTCCTGCCACGATTCCAGCAAGACACAGCAAGCCAATCCATTGTTCGGCATGCGAGGGTAAAGTTCTTCCGGAAAAGTCGATATCCGCAAACAACACATCAGGTGAATTCAAACAACGGGCGCCATAAATATTTCGCGTAATAACGGCCGAGTCGTGGCGAGAAAGGACTTCCTCACGAATCGGCAAACCCGATGCACCGTTATAGGCCACCTTGGGTTCGCTGCGTTCAAGTTTCTCACCCGCGACCAGTCGCGCGAAAGCATCTTCTGCACGTGCATCGGCGTTGCGCTGGGCATCGTTCTGACTTACTTCGGACCAGCCGAAACGGCGCACACTGATTTGCTTGCCTGCGACGCGGTGTTTCAAGCTGGCTTCAGCCCAAAAATCAGGTATCAGCATTGATAAATCCTTCGTTACTCGTTGGCTTCGATATTCAAACTACCCTTTCGCCTGCATCTGCCTATGCCCATGCATTCGTCTGTTAAAAGCTGCCATTCCCTGCGTTCATGGCGGTTGCGAGCTTGCTTCTATGCTTTGCGGTGCAATGCATAAAACGGAATATCGCGCCGTATGCGATAACCCATTTTTTCGTACAAGCTCAAGGCCCGGCTATTCTCGTAGCTTACATGCAAGAACGGCAGACGTTTTCTTTCAATAGTGTCGTTACTCAGAAAAGCCAGCAACTGGCGGGCATAGCCGCGTCCGCTAAAATCAGGATCGGTACATACCGCACTGATTTCCTGATGCATATCGGTACCCATGCGCTCACCAATCATGGCGGCCAGTTTTCCGTTTTGATAGATACCGAAATAGCGACCAAGCTCCATTGTGCGATGACGAAAATAATGCGGATACACCCTTGCCGTCAATGCCAGAACATCGGCACGATGCTGTTCGGATAATTGAATGATTTCAGGTCCGGCAATCATGGCCAAAGGTACTTCGCAGATCATTTGTGCCAGTGGGCGAAATGTCTGGATTTGCCAATCATCGTTCAGCGCCGGTGCCACGCCAAGCAAATAAACCGATTCTTCCGGTGCCAGCAATATTGCCAAGGCCTCCGCTGCATTTACATCGGCATGGGCCACTCCCAGAAACGGCGCGTACTTGGCCGGAAAGCGCGCTACGTCACCGGAACGCAATGCGATGTCATGATGCCGACTCTGCAATGAATACCAAAAAGGATTATCGAGTTCGGAAATTGTCATGAATTAATCATAGATAAAACGTATTCCGGGTCTCGACTTCGATTGCGAATACGGATATTTCAATATTGTTTTTACTGTGTCCGGCCAAGCTTACTATTGCGTCACGGGCCGACCCAATAATTCAGCGGTACGCTGCCCCATGGCCTTTTCCGAGTTCTCATCGAATGTCAGATCGAGTTTCCATACACCATCATCCTTGATCAGAAAAGCCTCGCCCTTGAAAGTATAGACCTTGCTATTGACCGTAATCTTGGCCGAAGTAGGCACTACTGCCTTGTTGCCGGTAATGACCGGCTCACCAATCATGATGTCCGAAATACTCTTGAGAAGATTGTCTGACGCGGCCTTTTCTTCGGGCGTCTTGAAGCTTCCGTCATAGCCTTTTTGCACGTCGAGAGCAAATTGCTCCACCGTGCCGAATGTGGCTTTCCCTTTCTCGGTCGCCGCCAACAGGTAATACATGGCTTTGTAGTCCTGGTCGCGAAGCGATTGATAAATTTTCAAGGCCTGGGCTTCGGGAGTCGCGGCCTTGTTCCCGGTTGCTTTTAGCTTGGCATTCGCAGGAGCTGCCATGAGAAGTGCCATCACACCGAGTGACAACAATACATTGCGGAAAATAGTCAACATGACGGGCTCCTGCCTACGGTAGTGGAAATCAGCAAATCCATTTAATACCCAGTAAACGGGGAAGTCAAAACATGCAAGCTGTCAACCGAACCATCTGCCTTTCGTTTTCCTAGGATAGTCGAAACCATTGAGAATCCAGATGCCCAGATATGTCGCTTTTTTTGCCAAAGCCCTCATCATCGCCTCGGTGGGTATTTCCTGTCTGTGCGTGGCGCATGGTGTCAGTAAAGATATTGACCTTAGGCGCTTGCCACTGGGCGATGGACGCATTTCCGACCGCCCATTGCAGGGCAGCATCTGGCCTTGCCAAACTGCCGCGTTTGGCACCCGACGCTCACATGGTGGCGAATGGATAAAAGCCGATGGCACTTTCGATTTTTCCGGCAAACCCGTGACCGAGGGCGAGATTTACTGGCCGAGTAAAATTGATATCCGCCTGGTCGATGGCAAACGCCGCGTCACCGGAAATGACCTTCCCAAACACGCGACCGGAAAGTTTCCGATCACACCCGGCAGTGCGGCCTATCGTTATGACACCAATCCCAATTCGATCAGTGCACAGGAAGTGCTGATCGAACTGCCCGCGAATCCCTTTATCGCACAGAACAGCTCCTGTGTACCGGGTGGTGCGATTGGCATGTTGTTGAGTGGCGGTCTGTTATTCAACGCACTCGACGCCAATGGCGAAGATGCCGTTGCCCATGAAATTCAGGACAACTGCCAAGGACATCCGCAGCGCAGTGGCGCCTACCATTACCACAGCTTGACCACCTGCCAACCCGACCAAGGCAGCGGACATTCCCTGTTGATTGGCTATGCCTTCGACGGCTTCGGTATTTTCGGCCGCCGTGGTGAAAATGGAAGCCTATTGAGCAATGCCGATCTGGATGAATGCCACGGCCACACCCACGCAATTTCATGGGACGGAAAAATGCTGTCGATGTACCACTATCACGCCACCTGGGAATACCCCTACACCATAGGCTGTTTCAAAAGCAGCCCACAACGACTTCCCTTACCGCAAGCTGGTCGCAGGCGTCCGGGCTAATCCACACTTGGCTGAAAGATATTTCTGCGATGAAGAAACATTGCCATGCTTTTTTAAGTGCTCGTTGAATGCGTAGCCCGGATGCAGCGCAGCGTAATCCGGGATTTCGAAGCACGCTGTTCCCGGATTACGAGAAGCTTCATCGTAACGAATAGCCATATTATTCGTTCGGTACAAAAATGGAATCCGCTCCACTGTTATCTGTTGGTGCATTCATTTCAATGCTGGCAGGCGTTTGCACCGGTGTCTGCAGATGAATGGAATAGGCATCGGCAGCCAGTTGTGCCGATGCTTTAATTGAAGTATCGGCTACAGCAGTCATGCCAACGCCATGGGCCTGCTGGAAAAATACACTCCCTCCACGGCCAAGGTATTTATGCGTTGCATTGCTGACGTATTTCGCACTCTTGACCGTGCTCAAACCTGCCTTGCCGGAAACGTAGTTGGAAGCAATGCCGAGAAACGCATTGCCTAAAAAAGCGGAATTCTGGAGACTTTCGCCGAAAAAACCCCAGCTCCCCGTCGGCATGTCGGTCTGCAAACGTTTAAGTTCGGACACTAATGCCTCATATTCCGCTGTCTGTTTCGCATGCTTTCCCTTCTGTTTGATCAGTTGTTCCATGGCATGGGCATATTCGCCGATCAGGTAAATATTCTTTACCACCTCGCGTTCGCGCTGACTTGCTCCCGCCAATGCGGCATCGGCAAAAAGATCGGCGGCCGTCAATGCCAACGCCACCGGCAATACTTCCAGCGTTACGCCGAACCTGACCAAATATTTTCTCGCTATCGGGGTTTTCATTATTTTCCGCAGCGCTTTTGGGCTTTTGAATAAGTGTTGACCGGATTTTGAGCCTATCAAACTGTTAGTCGCCTCCTTGGCCAGGTTCTCGCCCAAATCATTCATCACTTTTTTCGCCACGGCATCCGGCGACTCGTACTCGGTGCGTCCACCTGGCACGCTGACGATCAGTTTCAATGCCGTTGCCCGCATCGTCAGAGCCGAACATTCGCGAATCAGACTGGTCATTTCCTGATCTATGACGTAGCGGTATTTGTATCTGGTGGCGAGGGACTGTGCCAGCAGCACGATATCAGAAGCAATCGCAGCCCGTCTCGACTTGAGAGCTTCGCTGCGTTCTTCCAGTTTACTTTTTTCCAGCAGGTTAGCATCCCGTATTTCATTGCCTCGCCTAGCCCATTCAGCCATGGCGGCGACCGCAGCTTCATTCTCTGGATCCGTGGCTGCCAGTGCTTCAGCATGTTTCATTGCATCTGCATTATTGTTGCGGCGCTTCAGGTTCAAATTCTCCCATTCCTGAGTAAGCACGTTCTCTTCGAAATCGATCTGCTTGAGCTTGTCTGCGTTCTCTCTATAGGCACGATCAAATTTCTGTTTTTCGTAATCCAGACTGTCGCGTTGTCGTCCATTTTCAATAACCTGTGGTCTTAATTGATCGAACGCAGATTTGATTTCATTACGCTCTGATCTGATTTCCCCGGCCTGTGGGGTACCCAGTGCATCTACAGCATTATTCAAATGCAACATGCACTCGAGTAGTGCATCACCCTCGGCATGCGCAGTGTTCGCCGGAGTCACTCCGGCCACCATCATCAAACCCAATCCAGCCACGATTATTCGCCGGTAAATTTTCATTTCTTCGCCTCCGCACTCTTCACCGCCATGCGATAAACTCGTCCGTTTTTTGAATCAAGCACATACACATCCGCGCCCGACATGCGAAGCTCGCCGCCTATGCCGATAACCAGTGGCAACGCGATGTCGTTATCGAGCAGATAGACCGCCTTCTCCGTTGAAAAATAAAGCGCATCGCCGGCGGCAGCCAGTCCACGAATGAGCTGCTGCTTATCCGGCAAGGCCAGCAGCAAACTCGGTTGCCCTTTGGTGACAACCTGATAAATCGCATTTCCATCTGCATAATAGGTTTGAAAGGCATCGCCAGCGACGGTTTTTATCGGTGTAAACGAACCGGTCACGGTGATTGCCTTCTCACCTGCACGCATAGACATGATTGCTGGTGACTCTCCGCTGTCGTCATACGCCTCACGGTAAAGAAACAATCGTGAACGGTCGCTGGAGGCAATCAAGCCGGTTTCGTTATTCTTAAGGCTCGTGACGCTCCGGAATTTCCCTTCTTCGTAAAACCCGAGCTCGCCTTGCTCAGTAATGATTGCCAAGGCTTCACCAACGAAGGCGAAAGCGTGTACATCGACCGGCGTGGAAAAAAGTTCATCGCCTGACATCAAGTCATAAACCTGCTTTCCGCTGCTTACCAGAACAGCACCTTCTTTCGAAATATCGAAATGCGCGAATCGGGTGTTTTCCATGCCATTGGCTGAGGGTAGCAATTCAACAGAAATCCCGGGCGCCAGAATCAGTTGCTGATTCTGTATGGCATCCGATCCGTAGGAAAAATCGTCTTTCAATACTTCACGGATAATTTGATAAGCCATGAATGCCAGAAGCACAAATCCAATCAGCTCGAAAAAATACCGGCCAATACCGCTTTTTTCATTATCGCCGTCGCTCGACATCGGCTTCATCCGTTCTCTGAAACGGGCTTCTTCTTTCTTTTCAAAATGCGTCGAATGATGTGGATGATCATCACGATCAATCCGAACAGTACGCCAAACCCTATGGCGGCTTCCTTGGACTGGTCCACAGAAGGCACAATGAAATCCTGGATGAACATGAAAAGGATTTGCCCAATGATGATCGCAATGATCAAGACACCCAGTGCAAATGCAGTTTCGCGAAATGCTTTCAAAATGAAATTCATGACTGCCCCCTGTTGCCAGCATGATTTGCCGGACCATAGTGCGCCGGCCAATCGCAGGATTCAATAGGCAACGCAAAAACGAGTCTTAGCAAGAAAACAATCTGCACCGACAAGCTAATTACCTTTTCCCAGAACCCATAGGGTGCGCTCAAGCGCACCAAAATCGAACCCGAGGTATCGGACGAACGATGCACCATCAAGCAAACGGTGCGCCGGAATGACGGCATTTTGTAGCCCGGATGCAGCGCAGCGCAATCCGGGAGTTCGAAGCAAGCTGTTCCCGGATTACGCGATGCTTCATCCGGGCTACGACACTTTTGAAATTTCGTAGAAAAATATAGGGTGCGCTCAAGCGCACCAAAATCGAAGCCGTGGAGTCGCACGAACGATGCACCATCAAACAAACATTGCGCCTGAATGACGGCATTTGTAGCCCGGATGCAGCGCAGCGCAATCCGGGGAGTTCGAAGCAAGCTGTTCCCGGATTACGCGATGCTTCATCCGGGCTACGGCACTTTTGAAATTTCGTAGAAAAATATAGGGTGCGCTCAAGCGCACCAAAATCGAAGCCGTGGAGTCGCACGAACGATGCACCATCAAACAATCGTTGCCCCGGAATAGCGGCATTTGTAGCCCGGATGCAGCGCAGCGCAATCCGGGGAGTTCGAAGCAAGCTGTTCCCGGATTACGCGATGCTTCATCCGGGCTACGGCACTGAACCGAGATACTTGACATCGTAAACGCCTGTTTGCGATATTTTCCATGGTTTTTTCGGGATGAAATCAGCATGACCGCTAATCTAAGAGACATTTCATTGAATGGTGTTGGCCTGGAACCACTTGAAGGCGAAGTCGCCGAAGTGCCGAAAGGAAAAGCCAAATTCACGGCCAACACTCGCGAAAAAGCATCGGAACGCCGCAAAAAAGATGATCGCCGTATCGACCTCAGGCTCAAGGAAAACCGCCGCGCCACCAAGGATCGTCGTCCGAACAAGACATGGGAAGACGGTAAAAACCTGTAAGCCGGGATTGGATGTTGATGTAATTCGTAGCCCGGATGCAGCGCAATCCGGGGAGTTCGAAGCAAGCTGTTCCCGGATTACGAGAAGCTTCATCCGGGCTACGGCATTTTCGAAATTTCGTAGAAAAATATAGGCTGCGCTCAAGCGCACCAAAATCGAAGTCGAAGTATCGCACTATACGATGCACCATCAAGCAACCGTTGCCCCGGAATAGCGGTATTTTGTAGCCCGGATGCAGCGCAGCTTAATCCGGGCTACGGTGCATAAATGAACCTGAGCCCATTTTTGTATCAACTCATTTCTTTCCGATATATTTTTCAAAAAAAACGAGCATTTTCGTGTACAAGTCTAGCTCGTTTTTCTCGTCGTAAAACCCATGCTCTTCATCGGCGTGAATGATGACTTCTTCAGCAGGGTTGCCCGCTTTTTTCAAAGCCGCCTGCATTCTTTCGGTATGAATGAGTGGTGCACGCTGGTCGATGCCGCCAGCCGCCAGAAAGACGGGAATTCGGATTTTTTCTGCGTTCTCGGTCGGCGAGATGGATTTCAACTTGACCTTGTCCTTACCCAGGTTATTTACGATAAATTGTGGGTCTCGTCTGGGCATTGCAGCAATTCCAACAGAATCCATTAGCTCCATATCGTATATACCCACATAGCCCACCGCACACTTGAACATACCCGGCTCGCGAATCGGTGCCATAAGAGCCGAGTATCCGCCAAAGCTGGCGCCAAAAATGCAAATCCTGTCGGTATCGGCATAACCCTGCTCTGTCACCCAACGGGTAGCGTCAATAATATCGTCCTGAATTTTACCGCCCCATTCCATATTGCCCAGTTTTTCAAATTCAATGCCGTAACCACTAGAGCCACGAAAATTCACCTGCAATACGGCATAGCCTCGACTGGCAAGCATCTGTGCATCGCGATTGAAGCCCCAGTTGTTACGTCTCCCAATAGGGCCACCATGCGGATTCACGATTAACGGAAACGGTTTCTTGCCCACGTTGTCATGCGGCAGTGTGAGGTAGGCATAAAGATCGATCCCGTCGCGCGATTGGATCTTCAGCGACTTGACCTCGGCCATCTCGCTTGCTTTCAGCCAATCGCGTTGACGTAACAGGAATCTCGCCTGTTGGGTGTCACGCTCATAAAGAAAGAGCTCGCCGGAGTTTGTATCGCTTCTGATCGACAGCAGAATTTTATTTCCATCCAGTGTCGCATTAATAAATTCGACATACTGCTTCGGGAAACTGCTGACAATACGCGCATACAGTTCTGAGTCAGCATGCTGAGTATTGAGCATGGTAATTTGCGGCGCTGCAGCTTCAGTCACCACACCCAGAACAGTGACGCCATCACTTGCAAAAATTGTGCCGGCAACATCGACAGCCTTGTCCTGATATACCGCTTCATACTGGCCACTGCTTGTATTGATAAAGCCAAAGCTAATCGGACTTAACCCGTCATTATTGGTGGCGCTGATTTTGCCATCGTCATTTTCGGCAAGTAGCCGCGTCGTGCTTTTGGTAGTAAAGCTATTCCCCACCGGCAGCCATTTGTCGTTTTCAAAAAACTGGTAGTGCTGTGTGCGGAAACTTTTATTGTCGTCTTTTTTAAGTTGCTCCGAGCACAATGCATAACTGGGTCGGTGTGATTTTTTCAGGGTAAATTTACAATTATTCGCCGGTGCATAAGCCAGTAATTCATAGTGCCCGGTAAATGTATCCAGGTTGACCAGTATGGTTCTTGCTCCCTCTTTCTCATGCTCGAATGTCGACACAACAATATGGGCTTCATCCTCGGGAACCGCATCGATCAACTGCAAGGGACCATGAATAACATTGGCTGATTTTATCGGCTTGGCGCCAGTAAAGTCGTCACTTGCGCCGCCAATATTATTGAGATCCAGCAGCGAGCTACCATCCACGTTCACTGCAACCCACTGCCCTGAACGCATTGCAGACGCCTTGCGCTGCATGTGCAGTCGGGTGCTTAACATCAGGCGCTTGGGACCCACCCAATAGAAATCACCGACACTGAAATTTGCCGGTGCTTGATGCACACGGATCGTTTTCAATGTATTGGCATCCAGAATAAGCAGCACAATATGCTGATCCCGTTCAGCAATCATGCCAAGGTAATCACCCCCCGGTGAAATTTTAGCACTGCCATAAGCTGGTGCTCTGATGAAGTCCCGCAGGGCTATTTTTTCATTGGCGTATGCATGACGGGTAGATACCGCCATACATACTACAAACAGAAGTTGAATTAATTTCATATTGGGCAGCAGCATAATTTGGCTTGATAATTTACCTTGCAACATGGATTGTTGCTCGAAGCGTGATTATCGCTTATTTCGAATATTCCGGGCGAGCAATTAAACCTGATCGGAATAGTTTGAAGTGTATAGGGTGCGCTCAAGCGCACCAAAATCGTAGCCAAGAAGTCGGACGAACGGTAATCCCCCCATTTTTATCATTCAGTAAAAGTGGAGTGAAGCGCCCTTTGCAATTTCTGCATCGGGGTGATGCCGCCGTTGGCCATGTTCGGCCGGTGGTG